>CAMNDE010000041.1:0-31127 GCA_946534895.1 uncultured Clostridia bacterium | reverse complement strand
TTTTCTGATAGAGCCAGTAGGCGAAGAACATCAGGGCGAAGGGCAGGATGGTCATAACAAGGAGCAACCCCGTGGTCTGGATCGGTCTGACGCCCTGGAGCAGAGAAGTGATTTCCTGAGCTTTCTGTTCCGCGGAGATTTCACCCAGGTTTGCGGATTGTTCCAGATTGGCGATTCCGTTGGTGTAGGAAATGATATGGAGTACCAGGTAGGTCATGTTTGCAATGGCCACTGCAGCGGCGGAGGCCAGCTTGGTGATGAAGGGACGCATGGAGGATATGATGGCTTCATCACGGACACCATGACGGTATTCATTATATTCCACAGTGTTCATGATGGAGATCATCAGGATGAGATAGAAGCCGTACTGTCCGAAATTTGACATCATATAGCCGAGGGTGATCGCTGCAAACTTTATCTGACTGGCCTGAAGCACAAGGCCGGCCAGCAGCATGATCGCATACCCGATGGAGGAAATCACCATCAGGATATTCAGCAGCTTTTTCCGGTGGATCCTTTTGGAGATGGCCGGATAGAACAGCATGAGAATACCGGTCACCATCATGCCCAGCATCTGGAAAAGGGTAAAGTAGGTGCCCTCATAGCCGAACTCCACATAGATATACGTCTGGCCGATGCCGGAGAGCACGATGGTATTGCCCACCTGCTGGATCAGGAAGATTACGGAAACCCAGACCAGCTGGAGATTGTCGATCAGGGTATAGATGATTTTTTTGAGACTGACAGGAGGAACCGGATCGTCCTGATAGCTGCGCTGTTCCCTGACGCCGAAGATGGTGAAGGCCAGGAAGGCCGGGCCGAGGATGGCGATGATCAGAGCGATGATGCCATAAGCCGTGACGGCGTTGCCGCCGATGGTGTTGGCACCCGCGGTGAACATGGGAATGAAGGAAGCTGCCAGCATGCCGCCGATGCCTGCGAACAGGGTGGCGCGGGACGTATACTTGTTCCGGGTGTCAGCATCCGAGCTCAGAGCCGGCACCATGCCCCAGTATGATATGTCATGCATGGTATAGGTGATGCTGTACAGGAAATAGATGACAGCAAAGAAGACGACGAAGGCCCAGCCCTCGAGCTTTACATTGAATGCCAGGAAAATCACCACGGATGTGGACAGGATGCCGACGAGGAGCCATGGCTTGAACTTGCCCCAGCGTGTGCGGGTACCCTCTATAATGTTGCCCATGAGCGGGTCATTGAGCGCGTCAAAGACACGGGAAGCCACCATGATGATGGTAATGGCGGTCAGCTGTACGGGTGAGAGTCTGTGCGTGAACAGTACAAAGCTCAGCAGATAGCTGTTAAACAGGTTGTACATCATGTCGCGTCCGACAGTACCCAAAGGAAACATGATAAGATTCCGCTTCGTAATCCGACGGTCTTCCACGAGAAACACTTCCATTCACTTTTAGTAGAACCCTTCGGCTATAGTAGCATTTTGGCCGGCGCTTGGCAAGTGAAAAGCCCATGCCGAGTTGATGGACGGGAAAGTCTGTGCTATAGTTGCACAGGTGCATGCCGCACAGAGTTATGCCTGGAGGATTATGATGAAAGTCAGAAATATAGTATTGGTGCTGCTTCTCTGCCTGATGCAGATGCTGCTCCCGGCGGGGGCATGGGGCGAGGAAGCCCGCCTGATTGAACAGGGGAATGCCTGCTATGAGGCAAAGGACTATGAAAAAGCCATGGAATTCTATCTCCGCTCAGTGGAAGAGGAGGACGATCCCGGAGCGCTGTTCAATATCGGCGTGCTGTACGCACAGGGCAGCGGCGTGGAAAAGGATCCCGCGGCCGCTCTGGAGTGGTTCCGGAAGGCAGCCGACCGGGGTATTTCTGACGCCATGCATAACCTGGGATGTCTGTACCTGGCCGGGGAAGGCACGGATCAGAGCAATGGACAGGCCATTTTCTGGTTCCGGAAGGCGGCAGAGGCTGGAAACGCTGCGGCCATGTACAATCTTGGCTATATGACCGTGCATGGGCTGGGCGTGGATGCCGATCCCGCCGCGGGCTATGACTGGCTGAAAAAGGCTCTGGAAAAGGGGTATGAGCCTGCCCAGTCTGCCATGGACAGCATGGTGGAGCAGGGGCTCTATGAGCCGGATCCCTATCCCTGTCCCGGCGTAACGCTTCGCGGCGACCTGGAAGTGAAGCGCTCGCCCAACCCGAACGCGGGAAGGGATGCTGTGCTGCGCGCGGATCGTCATGTGACGGTGCTGGGCGTGGAAGAGGGCTGGTACCGCATTTCCGTGGATCTGGACGGTACGCGGAGCGTGGAGGGCTATGTGCCCATGGATACCATTGAACTGTCAAAATAAGCATGCAAGGCGCGGTGCCGGAAGATTCCGGGGCCGCGCTTTTTTCGGGCTTGAGTGGACATGGTGGAAATACAGGGGCGTGTCATGGTACAATGCGTATAGAAGAAAACTAACGCTTCCAGTACTTCAGGAGGTGGAAATCATGGCAAAGAGAATAGGATGTATCCTTCTTGTACTGCTCCTTGTCTGGGGCGGAACGTGTCTGTCGGAATATGTATCGTATGAAGTGTTCACGGTCAATGGGGAAGTGCTGACGACCACGGATCTGGATACGCTCATGAGCGCCTATCTGGTGCGGTCACTGCTCAGCGTTACCGAGCGGGGCTTTCCCTATGACATGCAGGATTCGCTGACGCTGGTGGATGCGCTGGACAAGGTCCTGTTTGACGCGAAAATGGTCATGATCACGCGTCAGCAGGCCGCGGAACTCGGCATTTCGCTGACGCCGGAAGAGGAGCTCAAGGCGCAGGAGCAGGCGGCGGAAGCCTGGTCAGCCTGTGTGGAAAGCGCTGACGGGTATCTCAGCCGCAGCGGGCTTGAGGTGATTGAGCCCGAAACATTTCTGACGTTTTACGGCCTTACCCCGGAACTCCTGGAGCAGGAGGCCCGGGATGAGATTCTGGACGAGCGTCTCCGGGACGAAGTGACTGCCGGCATGGGAGATGAAGAGGAAGCCCTCATGGCCTATGTGGACTGGAGCCTTGCGAAGATGGATGAGGCGGTCATTCAGGATGATGTGGCGGCGGCTGCGGAAGTCTGCCTGGCCCTGGCAAAGCGTGAGATGCCCGGCGGACAGGTGCCGGCGGACGTTCATCTCCTACAGGTGCGCATAGCGGGGGAAACCTATGAGCTCGGCGCGAGCAAGCTTAATGACTTCGCTGCGCACGGCTGGGAATGGGAGCCGGAAGACGACGGCACCTTCGCCTTCATGGTGCCGGAATGGGAGAGCTGGTTCTATGCAAGGACACGGAACAATGACCCGCTTGAGCCTGTGACGGAGCTGAACCTGCTCTGGGCGGACGGTCTGGATGTGGAGTACTGCGGGTTTTCCAACGCGGAAGGCGCGGACCAGGATTTCTCCGGGCTGTGGGCATACCTGGCCGGTGAGATGTTCGCGTATGTGGACGATGACGGCAAGCTCTGCACGGTACTGGGCCTTGATGATGGGAAAAAGCTTTCCATTCTGACGGACGGTCAGGGACTGAGCCTGACACT
The DNA here is from genome assembly GCA_946534895.1 of uncultured Clostridia bacterium. GTDB lineage: Bacteria > Bacillota > Clostridia > Christensenellales > Aristaeellaceae > UBA2943. Next base: position 27,573 of record CAMNDE010000041.1, on the reverse strand, counting down.
GGATTAAGCGTCTGCGGGGAGGACAGGCTCCGTCCTGCCCTCCCCGCAGCTGAAAGATACACAGAAAATACAGGGGCGGAGCGCGTTGGAGGCGGATGCGTCGTTGACAAACCCTGATGCCTCTGCTACCATCTTTTGTACGCGATGATATGGAGCGCCTGTTCACATACGCTCAAGAGACATGCCGGTTGGTGCAAGGCATGGGGTGTGGACAGGGAATCACCATGGAGCGGCCTTGCCGAAACAGCAGTAGGCAGGGACGGCTGCCCCCGATACCGGGCATGACGAGTGCGCTGCAGAGCGAAACTGAGTGGTACCGCGGAAGAGTTCCCTCTTTCGTCTCGGAAAACATAGGCCGGGATGGATGAGGTTTTTCTTTATCAGCGCCGGATTTATCTGAATGCACAGCCTGACCGGATGGCCGGGATTGCATATACGAACATGAGGAGTGAAGGAACCATGCAGAAGATTTACTATCAGCAGGACTGCGATCTCTCTCGTCTGAACGGCAAGACCGTCGCCATCATCGGATACGGTTCCCAGGGTCATGCGCATGCGCTGAACCTGAAGGATTCCGGCGTGAAGGTGATTGTGGGCCTGTATGAGGGAAGCAAGAGCTGGAAAAAGGCTGAGGACGCCGGTCTGACTGTCATGACCGCTGCCGAGGCTGCCAAGAATGCGGACATCATCATGATCCTGATCAATGATGAGAAGCAGGCCAAGCTGTACAAGGAAAGCATTGAGCCGAACCTGACCGCCGGCAAGACGCTGGCCTTTGCTCACGGCTTCAATATCCACTTCGGCTGCATCAAGCCCCCGAAGGATGTCAACGTGATCATGATCGCCCCCAAGGGCCCCGGTCACACTGTGCGCAGTGAGTACCAGGCCGGCAAGGGCGTGCCCTGCCTGATCGCCGTGGAACAGAATGCCACCGGCGACGCGCTTGAACTGGGCCTTGCCTATGCCCTGGGCATCGGCGGCGCAAGAGCGGGCGTGCTGGAGACCACCTTCCGCACCGAGACCGAGACCGACCTGTTCGGCGAACAGGCTGTGCTCTGCGGCGGTGTCTGCGCTCTGATGCAGGCCGGCTATGATACCCTGGTGGAAGCCGGGTATGATCCGCGCAATGCCTATTTCGAGTGCATCCATGAGATGAAGCTGATCGTGGACCTGATCTATCAGTCCGGCTTCGAAGGCATGCGCTATTCCATCTCCAATACAGCCGAGTACGGCGATTATGTGACGGGCCCGAAGATCATCACCGAGGAAACCCGCAAGACCATGAAGAAGATCCTGAAGGACATCCAGGACGGCACCTTCGCCAAGGACTTCCTGCTGGATATGTCGGATGCCGGTTCCCAGGTGCACTTCAACGCCATGCGCCGCCGTGCACTGGAGCATCCCAGTGAGCAGGTGGGCCGCGAGATCCGCCAGCTGTATTCCTGGAGCGATGAGGATAAGCTGATCAATAACTGATTGATGCTGCGCCGGGCACTGGGGTGTCCGGCGCTTATATGTGGAGTGAAACATGAGCGAAGCAAAACTCTCTCTGGACCAGGTCTATAAGGCCAGTTATGCGCTGCGTGACGTGGCGCGCAAGACAGCGGTGATCCAGGCACCGATGCTGCATCCGGGCTCAAAGCTGTACCTGAAAACGGAAAACCTGCAGATTACGGGATCCTTCAAGGTCCGCGGCGCCTATTACAAGATGTCCCGGCTGACGGACGAGGAAAAGGCCAGGGGCGTCATCGCGTGCTCCGCCGGCAACCATGCCCAGGGCGTGGCGCTGGCCGCCGCGCGCAACGGCATTCCTGCCGTCATCTGCCTGCCGGACAGCGCGCCGATCTCCAAGGTGGAAGCCACAAGAAGCTACGGCGCGGAAATCTGCCTGGTGAAAGGCGTGTATGACGACGCCTATGCCAAAGCGCTGGAGCTGCGGGATGAGCAGGGATATACCTTTATCCATCCGTTTGATGATCCGGACGTGATCGCGGGCCAGGGCACCATCGCCCTGGAACTGGCCGAGCAGGTGCCGGACCTGGGCGCCGTGGTGGTGCCCATCGGCGGAGGCGGCCTGATCTCGGGCATCGCGTTCACGCTGAAAAACCTGAACCCGTCCGTGAAGGTCATCGGCGTTCAGGCGTCCGGTGCCCCGAGCATGCTCAATGCCATGAAGAAGCACAGCCCGGAAACCCTGGAGCGCGTGCACACCATTGCGGACGGCATCGCCGTCAAGCGTCCGGGCGACCTGACCTATGAGCTGGTATCGAAGTATGTGGATGAGATCGTGACCGTGTCCGATGACGAGATTTCAGCGGCCATTCTGGCGCTTATGGAAAAGCACAAGCTGGTGACCGAGGGTGCCGGCGCCGTGGCCGCGGCTGCCGCCATGTTCGGCAAGGTCAGCCCGGACCTGGGCAAGACCGTATGCGTTCTGTCCGGCGGCAATATTGACGTGACGATCCTCTCCAGGGTGATTTCCCGCGGCCTGCTCATGAGCGGGCGCAGCTGCGAGCTGGTGGTGGAACTGGTGGACCGTCCCGGCCAGCTGCTGATGGTCTCCAAGATTATCGCCGAGCAGGGCGGAAACGTCACAAGAGTGCATCATGAGCATACCAGTGAGGGCTCGGACATCAACGGATGCTATCTGAGAATTGAGATGGAAACGAGAGACTTTGAGCATATCCGGCAGATCCGCAGTGAGCTGGAGAAGGCCGGGCTCAGGATTGTGAACTGAAAGGAGCAGGCAGTATGAGAAAGGTCATCAGTACAGACAAGGCCCCGGCCGCCATCGGCCCCTATTCCCAGGCGATCAGCACCGGAAATATGGTATTCACTTCCGGCCAGATCCCGCTGGATCCGGCCACAGGTGCCATGGTGGGCACGGACATCCGCAGTCAGGCCGAGCAGGTCATGAAGAACCTGAAACAGGTGCTGGAAGCCGCGGGTTCCTCCTTTGACAAGGTGGTGAAGACCACCTGCTTCCTGGCGGACATCGCCGACTTTGCCGCATTCAATGAAGTGTATGCGGCCTATATCACTTCCGCGCCTGCCCGCAGCTGTGTGGCAGTGAAGGACCTGCCCAAGGGTGCCCTGGTGGAAGTGGAATGTATCGCCCTGTGCGAATAAGATAACAGGAGGGCAAGGCCCATGGCAAAGGTTCCGCAGGTCCTGCATGACATGCTGGTGGAAGACTGGGGCGGGGAACTGACTGAAAGGATTGAAGCGGGCTACCGCGGACAGCGGCCGGTGAGCATGCGCGTGAACACGCTGAAAAGCACCAGGGAAGAGATCGTGGGCGAACTGGACGCGGCCGGCATTGCCTGGCATGAGGTCCGGTGGTATCCGGATGCCCTGGTACTGGAAAATGTGCGCGAGGAAACGGTCATGCAGCTTCCCATGTACACGGAGGGCCGGATATACCTGCAGAGCCTTTCCGCCATGATCCCGCCGCTGGTGCTGAAGACGAAGCCGGGGGATTCCGTGCTGGACATGGCGGCAGCGCCGGGCGGCAAGACCACGCAGATCTGTGCGCTCGCCGGCGGCCGGGTGACCGTGACCGCCTGCGAGCGGGATCATGTGCGCGCTCAGCGCCTGGCGTATAACCTGCGCCTGCAGGGCGCCAAAAGCGCGACTGTCATGGAGGGCGATGCCCGTAATCTGAATGATCTGTTCCGGTTTGACGCGGTGCTTCTGGACGCGCCCTGTACAGGCTCGGGCACGCTGCAGCTGGATGTGGAAACGGAAGACCGGCGCATGGAAGCGGGCTGGGTCCGGAAAATCCAGACAACGCAGCGCGGTCTTCTGAAAAAGGGACTCTCCGTGCTGCGCGCGGGCGGGTCCATGGTCTATGCCACCTGCTCGGTGCTGCGCGGCGAGAACGAGGACGCGCTGGACTTTGCCCTGAATCAGGGGTATGCGGAACTGGTCCCGCTGGATGCGGACTGGGGGCACCTGAACCTGCTGCCGTCCAGCCGGAAGGGAACGCTGACCATCTGCCCGGACAGCCTGTTTGAGGGCTTCTTCGTGGCGGCTCTGCGGCGTACGGACAAGCCCATGCCGCAGCAGGAATCCGGCAGCAGCCGCGGAAGAAAACGTCGGTAACATGGAACGGAGGGCAGCAGGCATGATCTTTCAGAATATCTGCTTTCATAATGTGGAACAGATGATTCCCTTTGAGGACGGGTGGAAGATGGCCCGGCTTCCGGAACACGTCATGAACTGCGTCAATGAAGGCATCCGCAGCCGCACCGGGACGTTTTCCTCCGGCGTGGAGCTGCGCATGCGCCTGAAAGGCGAAAAGGCCGTGGTCCGTCTGCGGGCCCTGCCCATCGAGGAGGCGCAGGTGGGCTTTGTGTACTACGGCTCTTTCCAGGGCGGATGGCAGGTTTCATCCTTTGTGATCGGAACGGAGAGCACGTCTGTATCGCTTGTGCCCCCGGCGGATCCCGCGCGCCTGCGGGAACTCACGCAGGAAGGCGGACTGCCTTTCTGTCCGGACCTGATCCGTCTGGTGCTGCCCTATGGCACCTGTGTGTTCCTGGGCGTGGATGGCGAGGTGGAACCGCCGAGGCCGGGGGATGAACCTGGGATAACCTATCTGGCGTATGGGTCGTCCATTACCCACGGAAGCCTGGCACTGGATACGCCGCATACCTACCCCTTCCGGATTGCGCAGGAGCTGAAATGCGATTATCTGAACCTGGGGTTTGCAGGCACGGCGCACCTGGAAAAGGAAATGGCCGAGTACATTGTTGCCCGCAGGGACTGGGACTTTGCGTCCGTGGAAATGGGCGTCAACATGCTGGGCACGTTCAGCGAGGAAGCGTTTGAACAGCGCGTCAATGACTTTACCCGGATCCTGGCAGATGACGGACGCCCGGTGTTTGCCACCAGCATGTTCCGCATGGGACATGAGTCGGAAAAGGCGGAGCGTTTCCGGGACATCGTGCGAAAATATGCGGGAGAGCGGCTCATCTTTACGGAGGGCACGGACCTGCTTGGCCAGCCTTGGGATGTGTCCGCGGACCTGGTGCACCCGTCCATTCAGGGCGTGGAAGGCATCGCCCGAAAATGGTCGGACATTATGCGCAGGCATCTGAAGACATAAAAGCATACGCAAAAGAGGCGCTCTTCCGTGATCGGAAAAGCGCCTCTTTTGCGTATGCTCAGGAACGGAGCTGACCGCCCTGGCGGCGGACAAATTCCACCGGATCAATATGCCTGAGAAGCGTGTTGTGCACGCTCTTGCGGGAAAATGCGACCGTGAGATCCGGGCTTTCCGCGGAACCGCAGCGCACATTCACGCAGGTAACGGGCAGGACCGAGAACAGGTCCCGGGCGGAGCGCAGGGCAATGCCGCACAGATAGGCGTCATATACCGTGCCCGCGCTGCGCGCGTCCTCGGGCAGGGCGTCAAAGGTGATCTGCACCGTGTCCGCGGAAACGGCTTTCACCGAAATATGATGCGCGTAGGGCCTCAGGTCGTCCAGCGGGCGTATGGTCTGAAGCACGGCGCGGTAGGCCGCAAGGTCGCCGCTGAGCACGGCCTCTGCCTTTTCATGCAGGAACGCGCGGCGCTCGGCGGACATGCCGTCCAGACCGCTGCCGGTGCCGTTTAAGTAATCCGTCCAGTCAATGGTCTCGTCCGCGGTCTGCCACATGGCCTCAAAGGTGGGCAGCTGCTTCTCCTTTTCCGGAGCGGCGGGCTTTACTGCGGTTTCGGGTTTGTCTGCTTTTGCCGCCTGCTTTGCGGCGGCCTCCCTGGCTGCTTCCTGTCTCGCGTCTGCCCAGAGGTCTCCGACGATCTCATACAGACCGTCCAGGGGATTGATATTGCTCATGACGCTTCTCCTTCCTGAAGACGGCACTGCACGCTGGCGGGATGTTCTCCGGTCAGGAAGTGCTCAATGATGACATGCGCATTGCCGAGAATCTCGTGCTCAAAGAGCCAGCGCGAGAGCGGGTTGATGAGAAGGGCTTCCACCTGATTGCCGATGCCGCGGCCGCCGTTGGAAAGATCGCGCAGCGCGGCGTCGGACAGCTCCTGATAGGCGTCCTCGGGAATGGTGATCTCGATCTGCTTCTGCTCCTGCATGCGGCGGACGATCTTGTTGACCTGTGCCTTGAGAATGGCCTTGCCGGCTTCTTCGCGGATATAGTCGAACACCACAATGTTCTCACCGATACGGTTGAGGATTTCCGGCCGGCCCAGTTCCAGCTTGAAATAGTCTTCAATGGCGGAACGTATATGGCTTTCCACCTCGGCATAGGGCATGTCCATGGTCACATTGGCGTGCCGCTGGCCCAGGGCGTCCTTGACATAGATGCCGAGATTGGACGTGAAGATGATGATGCACTCGGAGAAATAGACGGTGTTCCCCTGACCGTCCGTCATGCGCCCGTCTTCCAGGATCTGCAGGAACTTGTCCAGGATGGTGGGGTGCGCCTTCTCAATCTCGTCAAAGAGCAGGATGGAGAAGGGGTTCTTGCGCACGGCATTGGTCAGCTGGCCGCCGGACTCATAGCCCACGTATCCGGGAGGTGCGCCCATGAGCTTCTGGTCCGAGTGGCTCTGGCCGAACTCGGACATGTCAAACCGGATGCAGGCGCTTTCATCGCCGAAGAGCAGTTCGGCCAGGGCTTTGGCCGTCTCCGTCTTGCCGGTGCCCGTGGGGCCCGCGTAGAAGAGCACGCCCTTGGGCTTGGCGGTGGAGGAGGAGGACAGTCCGTTCATGCCTGTGACCGCGCGCCGGACTACGTCCAGGGACCGCTCCAGCGCGGAATCCTGGCCCTTGACACGCTTTTCGAGCTCCTGTCTGGCGCGCTTGAGCAGCGGCATGGACAGGGTTTCCCAGGGGTTCTCGCTGATGCCGTACTTGTACAGGTCCACCACGGCGTTCAGCTCACGGATGGGCGCGCACTGGGAGCGGCTGAGCTTTCTGAGCGCGTCCAGTTCCGTAAAGGTCATGCCTTCGGTGAGCGCCACAAACTTGTCGCGCAGCTTTTCCAGCTCTTCCGGATGCTCGTCGTAGTAGGGCATGTCCGTGCGGTACACGGCGCTGTCAAAGAAGGTGGGGAAAGCCGTGCCGGAGATCAGGCGGCGGCGCTCCTCCCGGTCCGGGGCCTCCAGAAGGATGGTGCGGCACACGGGATTGTTCAGGTACAGCCATGCCGGGAGATCGTTGAGCTTGTGCACCAGAAGGATGAGCAGGTTCTGCCTGCGGCCCCATACGGTGCGCACGGTGGACGCGCTCAGCGCGGCCTGGGACAGCAGGTTGAACGCGTTGACGTCCTGCTGGTCCATGCGCTCGGGCGTGGTGATGTAGTGGCTGGCAAGCTCCATGATGACTACGCAGGCCTTTTCCTGCTGGATCATCATGCGCCGGATGATATTGGGGGCGGTGTCTGCGCCGTTGCCCTTGAACTCGGCCGGAACGGTACCGTTCTCCACCTTGACCCCGGCGCCGGCGGCAAAGGACGTGAGCATCTGGGGCTGATAGGGATTCATGAAGCCGATGAGATTGGAATAGAACACGACTTCATCATAGCCCTGGTCTGTGAAATAACCGTGCAGGTAACGGGGGAGAGGGACCAGTTCATCCTCCGGGATGGAACCGGAAACGGGATACCGGTACTGATCCAGGACATTCCCCTCCAGGATCAGCAGCGGCTTCAGGGAACTGAACAGCTCCAGCTCCCGGTGCCATTTGGAAATCAATGGCTCCATGCGCATGCCTTCTCTCTTATTTCATGGTAATGAGTTCATATTCGCGGCTGCCCACGCCCAGCTTTTCCGCGTGCTCCAGGGTTTCCTTCCAGCGGACATTGGGATTGGAGTCCAGGAAGTGGTCGTGGTGATGATGCCAGTGCGGGTCGCTCAGATGATCGCCGAGCTGGGAGTTGGCGTAGGGCGTGGCGCGCAGGCAGGCGTCCACGCAGGCCTGGTCCAGTGCCACGGGGTCGAAGGACGCGAACATGCCCACGTCCGGAAGGATGGGCGCGTCGTTCTCGCTGTGGCAGTCGCAGTTGGGCGAGATGTCCTGCACCAGGGAGATGTGGAAGCAGGGACGGTTGTTCGTGACGGCCAGGCTGTACTCGGCAATCTTGCAGCCCAGCACTTCATTGGCGTTGTCGTGCACATTGGCGATGGCGTCAAAGGAGCAGGCGCCGATGCAGCGTCCGCAGCCCTTGCATTTGTCTTCCAGGATCTGTGCCTTGCCGCTGGCGTAGGAGATGGCGTCGGAACCGCATTCACGGATACAGCGTCTGCAGCCGCGGCACAGGTCCGGGTCCACTCGGGGCTTGCCGTAATTGTGCTGATGCATCTTGCCGGCACGGCTGCCGCAGCCCATGCCCAGGTTTTTCAGCGCGCCGCCGAAGCCGGTGGCTTCATGGCCCTTGAAGTGGTTCAGGGAGATCAGCACATCCGCGTCCATGATGGCGCGGCCGATATACGCTTCCTGGCAGTACTCGCCGCCGGGCACGGGCACGGCCACGTCATCCGTTCCCTTGAGCCCGTCGCCGATGATGATCTGGCAGGTGGTGGTCACGGTATTGAAGCCGTTGATATTGGCGCAGTCCATGTGTTCCAGGGCATTCTTCCGGCTGCCGGGATAGAGGGTGTTGCAGTCGGTGAGAAAAGGAAGGCCGCCGCCGTCGCGCACAAGCTCCGCCACGGCACGGGCATAGTTCGGCCGCAGATAGGCCAGGTTGCCCAGCTCGCCGAAGTGCATCTTGATGGCCACAAAACGTCCGTCCAGGGGCAGTTCCATCATGCCCGCAAGACGGCACAGCTTCTTCAGCTTGTCGGTCAGCGGCACGTTCTCGGTGGTGCGGAAGTCTGTGAAATAAACTTTTGACATGGAAGGGTCCTCCTTTTTTGCCTGAATGTTCCGCGGGCATCAAGCGAATTATGGCATGCCGGGCAGGGCAAGTCAAGACAACAAAAAAGGCGCTCCCGCCTGAGCGGGAACGCCTGAAAACAGAAGATCAGAGACGGGCACGCATGCCGTTGACAAAGCGGGTGAACAGATCATCCGGATGTCCGTCAGCGTGATCCTTACCCATCTGATACAGTCCGGCGCACAGGAAGATCAGAACGCCCACGCCCACAAGCGCCCAGGCATTCCGCAGAAGTCCGGCGATCAGGGAGCCGCAGGCTCCGATGAGCAGGATGGGCCAGAACGCCACAGACATGGAAATCGCGGCGCCGAACAGGCCGGCCATCATCCGGAAGATGCCCCGGAAGATGGACAGGAAGAGGGTGAAGACACCACCCATAATCCCGACAACAAGGTACACCGGCCAGAACAGCAAGGTCAGCATTGCTTTCACTCCTTTCCTTTCGACGGCATTATTGTATCATGGCCCGGGGAAAAGAAAAGGCGGATTTCATGAGAAGAAAATTAGAGATGCGTTAATTCGGCAAAGCGTCTGTTTCATTCATTTCCGAGCCGTCGGCAAAGCATTCCATGATGGCGGTGCGGAAGGCATCTGGCACGGGATGCACGCTGAGCGTGCCCTCCGCGTCCAGGGCATTTGCGCAGCTGCACAGCCTGCGGTACAGCGTGTCCTTCTGCGTGTTGTCCATTTCCAGCCGGGACAGGGTGTCGGCCAGCCGGAAAAGATGCTTCTGCCAGGGAGAGGACTTTTCACGGATCCGGATCGTGACGCGCTCTCCGGCGCGCACATCGGGCACATGCACAAGCGTGCCCAGGGAAATGCTGCGGCTGCGCACGTCAAGCGGCATATTGCCCGCAAATGCGGTCACTTCCGCTTCCCGTACATTGCGGAATTCCAGGTCCATGCTGCGCCCGGGCAGGAAACTGTCCGGGTCTTCCACGTCAATGGTGAGCTCCTGCCAGGCCCTGTCCTCCCGGATGTTCCAGGTGGTGACGGCGCGGTGCGTAAATCCGGGCGCGTCCTCCAGCAGACTGTAGCTGCCGTTTCCGGAAAATACCAGCACGCGCAGCGAGGCGGGGAGATCGGTGAGGTTCTCCTGCTCATGCGGGCGGCGGGTACTGTCCAGGACAAAGAAGCTGCCGCTGCGCGCGAGCAGCGGGAAAGAGTCGAGATCCCGGGCCATGTCATGCCATCCGCCCCTGTACTCCTGGCCCGTGAACACGTCAGTCCAGCGGCCCTCGGGCAGATAGACATGCTGCACGCAGAGCCCGTCGGGCCCGAGCGGCGAGGTGACGGGGGCGGCGATCATGGTCTGGCCGAACAGGTACTGGCCCGGCGCCTGATAGGCGTTTTCGTCTTCCGGCCATGCATAGTACATGGGCTCGATCAGCTGCAGTCCGGTATCGGACATGCGGATGGACGCCGAGTGCAGCATGGGAATCATGGCGTGCCGGAGCCGCAGGAACCTGGCCGCGATCAGGCCGGTGCCGTTGCCGAAGAACTCCGGCTCCTTGTGCAGCAGCGGGTGGCTCGTGCCGTGCAGGCGGGAGACGGGGCTGAACACGCCGAACTGCACAAAGCGCAGGTACAGCTCATTGTCCTTGACGCCCTGCATGTGTCCGCCGATGTCATGGCTCCACCAGCCGAACCCGGTATTGGCCGCGGAGGACGTGAACAGCGGCATGATCTTCATGGTTTCCCAGGAAATGAAGGTGTCGCCGGAAAAGCCCACGGGATAGCGGTGGGACCCGATGCCCGCATACCGGGAGAGGATCAGGGCCTCGGGATGCCGGCGGCTGTCCAGGTAGTGATAGTGGTTCAGACTCCACAGCGGGTCCAGGCCCTCCATGCGCGAGCGCGTGCCCTGCTGCCAGTCGATCCACCAGAAGTCCACGCCCTTGTCCTCCATGGGATGATGGAGCACGGAGAAATAGGCGTCAATGAACCGGTGGTCCGTGAAATCGAATTCCACGGGCTTTTCCTCCTTGGGATCCATGCCCATGCGCCGGGCCATTTCCGGGTACGCTTCCTCATAGAAGCGCACGCCGAGGGCCGGGTGCAGGTTCAGGGTCACATGCATGTTCCGTTCATGCAGCGCCTGAAGAAACCGGTCCGGGTCCGGGAACAGGTCCCGGTTCCAGGTATACCCGGTCCATCCGTCCTCGCCCCGGGGGAGGTCATGCACGAGATGCCAGTCCATGTCCACCGTGGCCACGGTGAAGGGCAGGTCCTGATCGAAGAAGCTGTCCATGAGATCCAGGTACTCATGGTCCGTATAGGCATGATAGCGGCTCCACCAGTTGCCGAGGGCAAACCTCGGCACCACCGGCGGGAACCCGGTGATGAGGTACAGGTCCTTCACAGCCCGGCGGTAGTCGGAGCCGTGCGCGAACACGTACCAGTCCTTTTCAGGCACGCGCGGATGCAGGACGCCGTCGCTGCCCAGGATCAGGGAAGCGCTGTCGTCAAAAAGCCCCGCCCCGTCCCTGGAAACAATGGCGTCCCCGAGGATCACGGGACTGGTGCGCACATCGCCTTCCTTCGTATACCCGATGCGCGTCAGCCCGTCGCATCCGTCCAGGGTGCGGCAGGTGCCGGGCAGGGCATGAGGCGCGTGCTCCGGGCTCAGACAGACATTCCGTCCGTCGGGAAATGTTACGCAGACCGTACCGGTGCGTGTGTCAAGGGTATACTCCGCTTCGGAGGTGGTGACGCGCAGCACCGCTGCGTCCCCGGAGACAGCGCTCGTAAAGTCTGTCTTTTTCAGGCGCCGGAACCAGACGCTCTGGGTGGCTTCATCACAGAAGCGGTCCTCAGGGTCCTCCTCAACGCGGATCAGGGAAGGCGTCAATACGGTCAGGCGGAAATGTCCGATACGGAGCATCATGCCGGGATCGGCCTTGGGCGACATGGCGGGAATCAGACGTGGATCAGGCATAGGAGCCCTCCTTTATGGCAGTATTCAATTGCAGCAGTCAGGGAATGAAGCCCATGACATCGACCACCTGCTGGCCGGCGCCGAAGATGAGCTCGGGCTCGGCGCCCTCTTCGTCCCTCAAAAACAGGGCCGTGCTCGGGCCGCCGTCCAGATCATAGACCAGCTCAGGCGCGAAGGAGGAGACCAGGAAATCACAGCAGTCCAGAAGACTCAGACGGCCTTCCACCATGAACAGAAGGATGTCGCCGTCCTTCAGGCGGGCAAGGATGGTGCGCTTTGCCCGGGCTTTCGCAAAGGACCAGGTGCGGTCAAGCACGGTCCTGCCGTCATCCACCATGGGGCAGCCCTCGTAGAAGGACCAGGTCTGGATGGGCTGGCGGAGCATGACCTCCGCCGAAGGCGTGCCGCGGTACATGTGCAGGCCGTCGCTTTCCAGGGTCAGGCCGTAATAGGGCACTTTTTCCAGAAACCGGTAGATCTGTCCGTCGGTGACGGTGATGCTGCCCAGCGGCGTGTAATGGTAATCCTCGCTGTCGCCCGGATAATGGTCCGGAATCCAGGGATAGACCGGGCTCACATACCCGGACCCGTTGATGACAATCCGCGCCTCCGGCAGTGCCCGGGCCAGATCCGCGGACTCGGCCAGCGCGTCATGGTATTCGCTCTGCGCCTTGACGATCTGCCGGGCAGGGTCCTCCAGGCGGATGCGCAGAAGATGACAGCGCTCGCCGCGCACTTCGTACAAATCCATGGTATAGGAAAGCGTGGGGCTTTCCCAGGCCTTTTCCTGTCCGAGATACGCGGAGGTGAGCGGCTCTTCCACGGCTTCTCCGGCCAGGGCAGGGGTGAGCAGGAATACAGACAGGGTCAGGAACAGAAGAAAGCGTTTCATGATGCGGCCTCCGGAAGTTTGCATACATTCACCCAGCCGCGGGCGCGGCTGAAGGTTTCCAGTTCTGCAGGCGTCACGCGCACAGCGCTCCGGTCATTGCCGGCGGCGGGATAGACAGTCTCATGGGCTTTCAGGGTCTCGTCCAGGTAGACCTCAATGCATTCGGGCAGGTCAAAGGGACAGACGCCGCCGAAGTGCAACCCGGTCAGCCTTTCAAGCTCCTCCGGGGTCATCATGCGCGCCTTGGTGCCGAAATGCTCCTTGTACCTGCGGTTGTCGATCCTGGCATCCCCGGCGGCCACAATGAAGACGGGGCGTTCCCCGGCCATGAAGGAGAGGGTCTTGGCAATCATGCCAGGCTGGCAGCCCAGGGCCTGAGCGGCCAGGTCCACCGTGGCACTGGACACGGTGAACTCGATCACCCGGTCCTCCGCGCCGAACTGACTGAGATAGCTGCGCACATGCTCCACACTGTCCATGGAGAACACATCCTTTCAAAAAAGCCGGACACAGGGTCCGGCTGGGGTTCAGATACTGCGCTGTCCGCCCATGAAGCAGACGGCCAGGGTACCAGGTCCGCAGTGGGCGCCGATCACGGGGCCCACATTGTCGATGCGGATATTCAGTGCGGGCACGCGGGCCTGCACTTCCTTTTTCAGAAGCTCTGCGTCGGCAGGGCAGTCAGCGTGCATCACAATGCACACGCTCTCCGCCGGATCCTCGATCTGGCTGGCGGCCTTTTCCACCAGGTAGGAGATGGCCTTGCGGCGCCCGCGCACCTTGTCCACGGACTGAAGCTTGCCTTCCTTGGTCTCGGTGATGATGGGCTTGAGCTCCAGCATGGTGCCCAGCATGGCCGCGGCACTGGAGATGCGTCCGCCGCGGCGCAGGTACTTCAGGTCATCCACCACGAAGTAGGCCTGGGAGTGGGTGTAGTTGTTCCGGAGCCAGTCTGCCACTTCCTCCAGGGGCGCGCCGGCGCGGTACATTTCATGCGCCTTGAGCAGGAGCAGGGTCATGGGCCCGGAGATGGAGAGGGTGTCCACCACTTCAAACCGGCGCTGGGGGTACATTTCCAGAAGCCGCTTGCGGGCGGCATACACCGCCTGGATGGTGGAGGAAAGCTGGGAGGAGAATGCCACGAAGAGCAGGTCCTTTTCCCTGAGAATGGGCTCGAAGTATTCCATGTAGTTTGCTTCATTCAGAGCCGAGGTCACGGGAACCGCTCCGTTGCGCATGGCATCATAGTAATCCTTGGGGTTGATGGTCTGACCGAGATCGTCGTAGTATTCCTTTCCGTTGAGGGAATAGGGCATATTCACCACAGGAATGTCGTACTTGACTTTCAGATCGTACGGCAGATCACTGTCGCTGTCGGTCATGAATACATAGTCCATCTGGGTGCCTCCTTCATACAATTCATTGGAAGGAAAAAAATCATATAAACATGCACATTGTACATGCTTTATCAGGAAAAAGCAATGCGCAATCCGTGCCGGAACCTGTGCGGACATGTGCGCAGGGCTTGCCCGGGGTGGTACAATACAGAAAGAACCTGAGGCGCGGAGAACGGGATCTGCACGGCAGGCTCGGAAAGATGAAAACAGGGGGAATCTGACGTGAATGACCTGATGAGACATCTGCTGAGAAAGAAGATTGTGCCCGCAGTGCTCAGTATTCTGTTCGGCGCGGTCCTGATCATTGCCGGGAGAGAGGCTCTGGATCTCATGGTGAAGGTGGCCGGATGGTTTCTGATCGCCGGCGCCGTGGGCCTTGTCGCCCTGTACTTCTTCCGGCCGGACCGGGATCCGTCCAATGCGGCCATTACCTGGCCCATGGCCGGCATGGCGGCGCTGGCCGGGTTTGTGCTGATTCACTTTGCCGATGCGGTGGTGGACTTTTTCCCGATCCTCATGGGCGTTTCCCTGGTGCTCAACGGACTGAGCAATCTGGCAGAGGCCGCCGTGGACCGGGAAAACCGGATCTTGTCCGGCGTGATCGGCGTGCTTGTGGTGATCTTCGGCCTGCTCATCGTGGCGCGGCCCGGCGTGCTGGCCAGTGCCATGGTGATCTATATGGGTATTTTCCTTGTGCTGAGCGGGATCATGGACCTCTGGCTTCTGCACACGGTCAAGCGCGAACTGCTGTAAGCCATGCCGGCTGAAAAGGAAAGGATGGAACCGATGCGGATTCTTCTTGTCAATGACGATGGATTTGATTCGCCGCTGCTGGCCGTGCTGTGCAGGGCATGCAGTGAAAGAGGGCACAAGGTGCTGGTGTCCGCGCCGGACACGCAGCAGAGCGCCCGCTCCCACGCATTTACGCTGACCACCCCGATTCTCTGCCATGAGGCGCAGATGGAAGGGGCGGACCGGGCGTTCCGGATCGAGGGCACCCCGGTGGACAGCGCAAGGGTCGGGTTCATGAGCCTGGCAGAGGAACCGGTGGACCTGGTGATTTCGGGGATCAACCGCGGGTACAATATCGGGCTGGCCACGTTTGTCTCCGGCACGGTAGGCGCTGCCCGGGAGGCGGCGTTCCACGGGCTTCCGGCCATGGCGGTGTCCGTGCATGAATCCGCCAGTCCCGAGACGGCCCTGATGTTCGCGCGCTACTGCGTGCGCATGGGGGAGAAGCTGGTGCAGACGGAGATGCCGGAGCAGAGCGTGTGCAACATCAACTGTCCCGCACTGCCATGGGCAGAGATACGGGAACCCCGGATCTGCCGGATGGAGCGGCATGTGTACCTGGACGCCTATGTGGGCCAGACCACGCCGCGGGGCATCCGCTGCTTCTGGCTGGAGGGCGAGCAGGTCAAGCCGGAACTGGACGCGGGCTCGGATGAGAGCCTGCTCCGGGAAGGGCATCTGACCGTCACGATTCTGGCGCCGGAGGGCTGCGACCAGAGCCGGTTTACGTCCTTCCCGCTGCCAAAGTCTGCGGTCGAATAATGTCACGAAATACAAAAAAGCTGCCGGATCACATGCTGATCCGGCAGCTTTTTCCATAGGCTTCAGGGCTCGGCAAAGGCCTTGACAAGCACGTCCGCGTTCTTCTGCATGATCTGTTCATACCAGTCCAGCGGCACTTCACCCTCGGGCGCGGTGACGCAGGGGTCCAGCATGTAGAGCGGCGCGCCGGTTTCCGAGGAGATTACCTCCGCGGCCAGCGACGGGTACTGGGGCTCGGTGAACAGCGGAATGCTGCCCTTTTCCTCGATGAGCTTGACCATTTCGCCAAGCTCCCGCGGCGACAGCGCTTCCTCGGGCTCCAGAGCGATGACGGCGGCCACGGACAGGCCGTAGTGCTGCGCGAAATAGGGGAAAGCCTCGTGGAAGGTGATGATTTCGCGTCCCGCATAGGGGGCGAGAACTTCCTTCACCTTTTCATCCATGGCAGTGAGGCGCTCCTTGTAGGCGGCAAGGTTTGCGTCCAGCGCTTCTGCGTGCTCCGGAAAGACGTCCCTGAGCCCCCTGCAGAGGTTTTCGGCCATGACCCTGGCCATATCCGGGTCCAGCCAGATATGCGCGTTGAATTCCGTTTCCCCGCTTTCCGAGGGCAGGAGCGTGAGACCTGCAGACGCGTCCGCCAGCGGGAGATCCGGATACGCGCGCTGGACCATGGGCAGGAATGCCTCCATGCCGGCGCCGCAGATGAGGAAAAGCTTCGAATCCTCCAGGGCCTTCAGATCCCCGGTGGACAGCTGGTAGTCATGCAGACAGCCGGTATCCGGCGCGGTGAGGGAGTGCACCTCCAGGCCCTCAATGCCGTCCGTGAGATTGCGCGCCATGAGATAGACGGGGAAGAAGGACGCGGTCACGGTTTCCCCCAGAGCCGGGAGCACGGGGAAGAGAAACACAAGAAGCAGGGCGAGAAAACGTTTCAGAACAAACACCTCCGTGAGATCAGACAGGGCCGGGACGGCCGCGGAGAATCCGCTTCATGACATCCGCTTCGCCCTCGGGAAGCAGATGATCATAGGAAGCGATGAGAACCTGCATGGCAGACGCGCTGCCGGCGCTCATGGCATAATCATGCAGCCGGCGGCAGTTGGTGGCGCAGACCGTGAGGTCCTCAAACAGGGGAAGCAGCACACGGTCGGCCAGCTCCGGAAGGTCCTCCATATGAATCCGGATATGACGCTTCGAAGCATAAAAAGTCATGCTGTCTCCGAGCTCGCTGTAGAGCCCGTTGAACAGAACCGATTCCAGGGCCTTTTCCAGATCGGAAAAGTCCTGGCACCAGGGACGGAAGGAAAGAAGTGTCCGGTGGCACGCCGGCGTGAGTGCCCGGGCCAGCTGTTTCTGGCCGCAGAAGGTCTCCGTCAGGACTTCCTCCACCCGCGCAGCGGCAACCATGGGCCTGCCTCCTCTCCCGTTCTCGTCTGCAGTCATAAACTGTTCGACAGCGAATGCGTTTTCCCTGCCGGCACAAAAATGAAACAAATCATGAAAAAGCACGAATGAAAATACACGGATGATGAATAATTATGCATCATACTTAAAAAATATGTCCCCGGGGAAAAACGGGGCACAAAAGGTTGTGGAAAAAGTTTTCAACAGGAAATGCCCTGGGTTGTAAAAATTCATACTTGTCAATACAATGCTTTCGTGCTATCATGTTCTGGCATTCATTGAACGCACGGTTATCCACACATGAGTTATCCACAACATGGCCGGGAAGGGCCAGGGTGCGTGCGCGGCAAATTCAATGAATATAATTGTTAAGAAAGTTTTACGCAACTGAAACGGAGGCTGGCTGGCGCATGGACAGCAGGGAACTCTGGGTGAGAGCATGTGAACTACTGAAGCGGGATCTGAATGGAATCAGCTATTCCACCTTTATAGAAGGCAACCTTTCCCCGGTGAGTCTGGAAAACGACGTGCTCACCCTGAAGATTGCCATGGAACAGATGAAGCTGGTGGTGGAAAACCGCTACAAGGCACAGATTGCCAACTGTCTGAGCCAGGTGGCGGGCCGCCGGATCGAAGTGGAAATCGTGGGCCAGAGCGAGATGGGGCCGGAGCAGACGGAGGAAAAGGCCACCGTAAGCTATGTGCAGCTCAATCCGAGATATACCTTTGACACCTTCGTGGTAGGCGCCGGAAACCGGTTCGCGCACGCGGCATCCGTGGCCGTGGCCGAAAACCCCGCCGAGGTATACAACCCCCTGTTCATTCACGGCGGCGTGGGTCTTGGAAAGACGCATCTGATGCACGCCATCGGGCATTATGTCCAGGAACAGTATCCGGAGAAGCGGCTGCTCTACATCACCTCGGAAACCTTCGTCAATGAACTGATTTCCGCCATTCAGCAGGGCCGGAACATTGAGTTCCGCAACCGCTTCCGGAACGTGGACATTCTGATGGTGGACGATATCCAGTTCATTGCGGGCAAGGATTCCACCCAGGATGAATTCTTCCATACCTTCAATGAACTGCACAATGCGGGCAAGCAGATCATTCTCACCTCCGACAAGCCGCCGCAGGAGATCAACCGTCTGGAAGACCGGCTGCGCAGCCGCTTTGCCTGGGGCCTGATCGCGGACATCCAGAAGCCGGATATCGAGACGAGGATTGCCATACTCAGGGCCAAGGCCCTGTCCGACGGGGTGCAGGTGCCGGATGAGGTGTTCTCCCTGATCGCGGATCATGTGTCCAGCAATATCCGTGAGCTGGAAGGCTCCTTCAACCGCCTGGTGGCCTACGCCCAGCTGATGGGCGAGCCGATTACGGTGGATCTGTGCGCCACCGCGCTGCAGGATACGCTCCGGGACAAGCACCGCCAGGTGATCTCCTCGGACCTGATCATGCAGAAGGTGTGCGATTACTTCGGCATCCGCAAGGAAGACCTGATCAGCTCCAGCCGGCGCAGGGAGATCGCCGTGCCGCGGCAGATCGCCATGTATCTGACCCGGGAGCTGACGGACATGTCCCTTCCGCATATCGGCGCCGAGTTTGGAAACAGGGACCATTCCACGGTGCTGCATTCCTATAACCTGGTTGCCCGTTCCGTGAAGGACAATGACAATACAGCCGCCCAGGTGGAAGACCTGCGCCAGCTGATTCTGGAGACCTGAGCATGCGTCCCGGGGTGCACTGACCTTGGGACGCTTTTGAGATCAGGCGCGCGGCGGAAGAAGCTTTTTCCCGCTTTTGGATCAAAGAGGGCGGGGAGCGGAAGGAGAAGACATGGTCGAGGAGCGGATCCTTTCCAACGGTCTGCATATGTACAGCGTGGAGCTGCCGCATCTGCATGTGGCGGAGTTTGCGCTGTTCCTGCGCTGCGGGGCGCTGTATGAAACGCGCAGTGCCCAGGGCGTGTCGCATTTTCTGGAGCATCTGCATTACCGGCGCATGGGCCGGGTGGATCACGAGGAACTGAACCGGATTCAGGCGCGGGTGGGCAGCGAGCTGGAAGGCGCCACGTATCCGGAGGGCATGGTATACCGGTTTTCCTGCCTGCCGGATGACGCGGACCTTGTGTCGACGACCATGGCCGAACTGCTCCGGGACGCCCGGTGGACGCCGGAGGAGATCCGGCGGGAGCGCCGGGTGGTGCTGCGGCAGATCGAGTCGGAGGAAGACGACTTTGACAACCGCTGCGAGATCTATTCGCGGCGCACGGACCGGGGCGCCTGGCCGCTGATGGGCGGCAAGAGCATGATTGAGCGCATGTCCGTAAGCACCCTGATGACCTGGCGCAGGAAAATCTTTCAGCCGGCCAATGCGGCGCTGTGCATTGCGGGCCCGGTTCCGCGGGAAGCGCGGGAACATGCGGCGGAACTCTGGGCACAGATCCCGGCAACGGGGGAAGCGCTGCCGGAGGCGGCCATTTTCCCGGGCATCGGACAGAGAAGTGCCCAGGATGACCGGGTATGGACCGGGGACGGCGAACTGTGCCGCGTGCAGCTCATGTTTGATATGCAATGCGGCACCATGGCCGAGCAGATGCTTCTGTCCGCCATGACGGGCGGCAGTGTGGACTCGCGGCTGTTCCTGCGGATCCGCGAACAGCTGGGCCTGGTGGCGGAGATTGAGAGCTATATCGAGGAGCTGGGCGACCGCAAGCTGTTCTGCATCCGCTTTGACGCGGGCATGCAGCAACTGGAGGAAGCCCTGCGGGAAACATCGGAGATTCTCATCGGCATCCGGCACAGTATCCGGGAAGAGGACCTTCTGTCCGGCAGACAGCAGCTGCGCATGAACCAGGCCGGCATGCCGGACGTGCCCGGCGCGGTGAACAATGTCATGGGCTGGGGCTGGATCATGCATGAACAGGACGTGAGCGAGGGCCTGCGCCTGCGGGAACAGGCGGAGCATGTCAGAAGCGCGGACCTGCAGCGCCTGGCAGACGGTCTTCTGCGCGCGCGGAACCTGCGCATCTGCATGGAATGCCCGGCAGACAGGCGCAGAATGGTGCGCCGTCTGGCACTGGAAATGAGGAACCGGCTGGAATAAATCAGGAAAGGAGCGCGATCAGCATGCCTTCAGACGTGTATTCGGTGACATCCCTTGCCATGCGGTACTGGTTTGTGTTTCTGGGCGTGGTGATTGTGATCCGGGCGTATGCATGGCTGTTCCGGGACCGCCGGGAAAAGCATGCGCGACTGCGCAGAATGCCGGATTCCGGCATGATCGGCGCGCTGGTGGTCATGAAGGGCGTGGAAGGCCTGGAAGAGGGCGAGTATCTGACGGTGCCCTGGGAAGGCACACTGGGCAGCGCGAGGGGCTGCGACGTGGTGATCCCCTCCCGCAGTGTGGCCAGGATCCATGCCTATCTCTCGTTTTCGCCCCGGTACGGGGTTCTGGTGGAGCCCGCCTCCGGGCATATGTGCACCGTGGACGGTGAGGAGATCAACTGCCGCAGCCGGCGCGAGGAGCACCCGCTTCGGCACGGGAGCCTGCTGGAAGTGGGGGACTGTGTGCTGAGAATGCGGTTCTACGCGGGGCTTGACACGGCGCACCAGGCAAGCTTCCTGGATGAGGAGGTTCCGCTTCCGGGTCAGAAGATGAGCGGGGATATCCCGTCCGCTTCGCCCTGGCCGGTGCAGGAGGGTGCCTATGAACCGCAGCAGACGCCGGAAAAGCCTGTCGGCGCTTCACGGAAAAATGGCAGGCAGGGCCGGGGAGGTGACTTTGCATGAGAAGCGGCAAGCGGGAGAAGAATCCCGGCACCGGCATGGCAAAGGCTGTGGCGCTGTTCTACTTTACGGCGTTCCTGCTCCTGGGCCTTCGGGACATGCAGTGGCAGGGCTTTGCGCTGGCCGTGGGCGTGCCCATGGTGATCTTCATCGGGACCCAGGTGATGGACAAGGTGCTGCATGTGGACAGCCTGTATCTGAGCCTGACCAATTTCCTCTGCGCGCTGGGCATTCTTGTGCTGTATGACACAAAGCCGGCGCTTGCGTATCATCAGCTGATCTATTATGGCCTGGGCATCGTGTTCATGGTGCTGTGCATCTATGTGATCCGGTTTTTCCAGACCTTCCGCTATGTCATCTGGCTGATCACGCTGGGGGCCCTGGGATTTCTGGTGCTCCCGCTGGTGATGGGGCGCGAGGTCTATGGCGCGCGCAACTGGGTGTTTGTCGGAAGCTATTCCTTCCAGCCCAGCGAGTTTGTGAAAATCGCGCTTCTGATCATCCTGTCCTATTTCATGAGCCGGCGGCGCATGCTGCCGTGGCTGGTGATCGCCGTGGCATGCCTGGGGCTTTTGATGCTGCAGAAGGACCTGGGCACCGCTCTTCTGTATTACGGCGTGACGCTGATGCTCTATTACGCCGCCACGGCGAACCTGCCGGTGACGGCGCTTGGCCTCATGGGCGGAGCCGGCGCGGCGGTGATGGGATACAGGATGTTTGCGCATGTGAAGCGGCGTGTGGCCATCTGGCGCAATCCCTTTGCGGACTATGACAATGCCGGGTATCAGATTGTGCAGGGCCTGATGGCGCTTGCAAGCGGCAATCTGTTCGGCGTGGGCCTCGGGCTTGGAAGCCCCACCACCATTCCGGTATACGAAACGGACTTTATTTTCGCCGTGATCTGCGAACAGTTCGGACTGATTTTCGGACTCTGCGTCCTGATGGTCTACGCGGCCATGGTATGGCGCGGCATCACCATCGCCATGGCGGCCCGCACCTCATTCCACGGGCTCCTGGCCCTGGGCGCATCACTGATGCTGGGCCTGCAGACCTTTGTCATTATCGGCGGCGTGGTCAAGCTGATTCCGCTGACCGGCGTCACGCTGCCCTTTGTATCCAGCGGCGGATCGTCCATGCTGTCAAGCCTCGGGCTGACCGGCCTGATCCAGGGCGTGGCCAGCATCAATGAGGACCATTACAAGGCAGACGTGAAAATGACCGACTTCTGAGGAAAAGCATGCAGTACATTGATATCGGGCTGAATCTGTTTTCCCGGAGCTTTCCGGACCCGGAGCGCCTGATCCGGGAGAGCATGGAGGCGGGCGTTGCCTGCATCCTGACGGGATCGGACATGGAGGAGAACCGGCAGGTGGCGGAGTTTGTCTCCAGCCATGACTGCTGGGGCACCTGCGGCATACATCCGCACAACGCGGACTCGGCTTCGGAGGAAGATTTTTCCGGAATCCGCGAGCTGCTGAAAAGGCCGGGCGTGGTGGCCGTGGGGGAATGCGGACTGGACTTTGACCGGATGTTTTCCACGCGCGAAAACCAGATCCGGTGCCTGGAAAACCATATCCGTCTGGCGGAGGAAACGGGCAGGCCCATGTTCCTGCATGAGCGCGACAGCGCGGACACGTTTCTGGGCATCTTCCGGGAGCACCCGGGCATTTGCCATGGAAGCGTGGTGCACTGCTACACGGGGAACCGGGCGGAGCTGGAAGCCCTGCTGGACATGGGGTTCAGCATCGGGATCACGGGCTGGATCTGTGACGAGCGGCGGAACGCGGAGCTTCTGGACGCAGTGAAGGTGCTCCCGCTGGACCGGGTGATGCTGGAAACGGATGCGCCGTACCTGACACCCAGGGGTGTGCCCGGACTTGCCAGGATCAATGTGCCGGCCAATGTCCGGTATGTATGTGAGGGACTGGCAAAGGCCATGGGCGTGGACATGGAAGTATTGCGCACATCGGCGCTTGAGAACACGCGGAGGCTGTTTCATCTGACTTAAAAAGGAGGGACGGGGAATGCGGCAGCAGCGGAAACGCTATAAGAGACTGGCTCTGTTCATGTTTTCCCTGTTCCTGATTCTCGCGGTCTACGGCGCGTATTCCGTGCTTTCCTACGGCAACCGCTGGTTTGCCTCTTCCAGGAATCCCAGGGTGCGGACCCAGAAGGAGAATGTGGTGGCGGGGGATATCCTGGACCGCAACGGCATTATGCTGGCCACTACCGGTGAGGACGGAACGCGCGTGTATCAGGCGGATGTGCGTGACCGCAGCGCCGTGGTGCACGTGCTGGGCGATCCGCAGGGCCAGGTGGCCAACGGCGTGGAAACCTTCCAGACGGGTTACCTGTACGGGTTCCAGACTTCCCTGGACGAGATGGTGGTGAACCTGTTCCAGGGCAGGCAGAGGAAGGGCGATACGGTGCAGCTCACCATTGACGCGCAGCTGAGCCGGGTGATCTGCGACGCCTTCTCCGCCGCGGAGAAGACGAAGGACAGAAACGGCGCGGCCGTGGTCATGAACTATGAGACGGGCGAAGTCCTGTCCATTGTCAGTCTTCCCGGGTTTGATCCGGAAAACATTACCTCGGAAACCCAGGCGGATCCGGGAAAACCGTTCTGGAACCGCGCCACCCAGTCCGTGTACCCTCCCGGATCCACCTTCAAGGTGGTGACCACGGCCTCTGCGCTGCAGAATCTGACGGAAGCCGAGCATCTGGTGTATCTGTGCACGGGCGAGCTGGGCGTGGACGATCACGCCATTCATGACTTCGGACTTGCGCATCACGGGGAGATCGCCCTGGAACGGGCGTTCACGGTCAGCTGCAACAATGTCTATGCCCAGGTGGCGCTGGAAGTGGGGGACAGCGGGCTGAGAAAGACCGCGGAAGGCTTCGGATTCAATGAAAACTTCCTGTTCCGGGACCTGGTGGTGGAAAACAGCAGCTATCCGCAGACAAGAGACCGCACGCCCTATGAGGTGGCGGCGTCGGGCTTCGGACAGAGTGCCATCGTGGCCACGCCCATGCACATGTGCATGGTGGCGGGGGCGGTGGCAAACCGCGGCGTGATGATGGAACCGATCCTGCTCAGGCATGTGGAAAGCCCGCTGGGCCGGGAGCGCATGAACATGAAGGCGCGCACGTACCGTCAGGCGCTGAAGATGGGGGACGCGGAGATCCTGGACCGGTTCATGCAGAATGTGGTGGAGCACGGAACCGGCAGCCGGGCCGCCGTAAGCGGGCAGACCGTGTGCGGCAAGACCGGCACGGCGGACTCTACCCTGGACGGGGAAGCGGTCTCCTACGGCTGGTTCATCGGCTATATGAAGGGGGATATCCCGATCTGTGTAAGCGTACTGGTGGAAGATATCGCGGACGGTGACGGTGGCGGAAACACCGCTGCCGTGATCGCGGGGGAAATATTCCGGTATGCGGTCAAGCACCCGGGCAGGATCCTGGGAAACCAGGAATGATCTGCTGCGCGTTCCATGGATTCTATGGCTGAATGCGGCCGGCTCCGGACCTGTTCCGGGCCGGCCTTTGTATTGACAGGAAGCGCAAAGCCGGATACAGTAGGGAACAGATGAACCGGGAGGCACCGGAGAACAGGAGAAATGCGGATATGGGAAATCAGTATTATCAGATTGTGGAGATCACGGATCTCGGACCGTTTGTGACCCGGCTGGTGCTGTGCATGCCCCGGGAAATCATGCCGGAGGAAGTGCGGCCGGACATGTTTTCCGTGCATGTGGAAATCCATGATAAAAACGGCGAGATCGTGAAGCTGCCCAAGAGCTTTCTGGAGCGGGACGTGTTTGTTCCGAGCATTGGATACAGGGAATGCTGCGCGGCGTATCCGGGCACGGCCGAGGGCGGGAAGGCGGACGGCGCCAGCCGGTATGTGGTGCTGGAAATGCGCTATGGTCCCCGGTACCGCTGTTCGTCCGCCCAGGCGTCGGACTACCGGAATATCAACGGGCATGCCAGGTATACGGTGAGCCGCTACCGCGTGACGCTGACGGAGGACATCGGGGAGGGCAGCGGCGCGCTGAGCGGGCTTGTGTTTGACCAGTGCGCGGGCGTTGTGAACCCGGCGCTTGACGGTTTTCAGAAGGGCGTTTCCCGGGATCCGGACCTGCCGCTGCGCTATGCCTATTACACGCCAGAGAAACTGGACGGGAAAAAGCCGCTGATCATTTTCCTGCACGGTGCCGGTGAAGGCGGGCAGGACCTGGATATTCCCTATACCGGCAACCGCGTGACCGCGTTTGCGGACAGGTACGCACAGGAAATATTCGGCGGCGCCTTCGTGCTGGTGCCCCAGTGCGATACCATGTGGCTGGATGACGGCAGCGGGAAGTACGGGGATTCCGGAAAATCCATGTATACCGCGGCACTGAAAAGCCTGATCGATGAGTTCCTGGAGGATCACCGGCAGGTGATTGATCCCGCGCGCGTCTATGTGGGCGGGGATTCCAACGGCGGATTCATGACCATGCGCATGATCATGGACTATCCTGAACTGTTTGCCGCCGCGTTCCCCATCTGCGAGGCCATGCCGGACAAGCGCATCTCTGACGCGGACATCCGCAGGCTTGCCGAAATGCCCATCTGGTTCACCCATGCCAAGAATGACCCTGTGGTGGTGCCGGACAAGTTCGTGCTGCCCACCTATCAGCGCCTGATGGCGGCGGGTGCCCGGAACTGTCATTTCACGTTCTGGGACAGGATCATGGACCTGCATGACCGGTTCCCGGAAGCGGACGGGAGCGCCCATGAGTATTTCGGGCATTTTGCCTGGGTGCCGGTGTTCAATGATGACTGCCGCCTGGACTTTGACGGAAAGCCGGTCAGGGCAAAGGGCAGGAATGTGAGCCTCATGGAATGGCTGGCCCAGCAGAAAAAAAGCAGGAGATCTTCCTGATCTCCCGTGTCTCCATACAAAAGCAGCGCCGATCGGAAATCTTCCGGCCGGCGCTGTCATTTTCTGAGTATTCAGATTTCCTCGGACGGCATGCCGCTGAGCAGGGCCAGGTCGTCCAGGTCCACCATGTCTTCGCTTTCCGTCTCCCGCACGTCTTCTCCGTCCATGTCCTCCACATCCGCCGGAAGGTCCACGCTCTCGTTCAGGGAACGGATGAACGCGTCATAGGACATGCTCAGGGTCTCGCGGGCATGGAGCAGGGGGGTGTCAAACAGGATCAGGTCCAGGCGCTCATAGGGCAGCTTGGAGGGCTGTGCGTGCCATACAAGCTCGTAGGCATCCAGTTCGCGCACCGTCAGGCGCTTTTTTCCCAGCTTCACAATGCGTCCCGTGACCCGGAGGGAATCCCTGGGATCAGAGCCGATGCAGAGGTACTCGGACAGGACTTCACCGTCTGCCAGGGACGCAAGCAGCGTCAGGAGATCCGAGTCCGCATCTTCCCGCAGGGCGGGCTTTTCGTTTCCGAGCAGGGTCCACTGTTCGGTGAGCTGCGGCTCGGGCCGTACTTCTGACAGGGCGGAAAGCCGCACCAGTGCATACCCGGAAGGCTCCAGCCCGTGCACAAGGGCGAGCAGGGCAAAGCTGCGGTTCAGGGAAAGCACCCAGGCATAGTGCTGCTCAAGAAAGGATTCTGCCTGCAGGCGGCCCATGCAGAGGTAGCCTTTTTCCATTGCGTAGGCGAGGGAAGTGTAGACGGCACTGCTCTGTTCCATGTCTTCCGTCATATCCCTGAGTTCCAGGCTTCGGCGCTTTTTCGGGGAATGGTGTTTGCCCACGGAAACCTACTCCTTTGTAACGAAATAAGGAGCTGTCCCACCGGACAACTCCTTATTATTCTACTGGCGTCAGAGCGGGTGATGGGAATCGAACCCACGTGACCAGCTTGGAAGGCTGGAGCTCTACCATTGAGCTACACCCGCATATGGAGCGGTAGACGGGATTCGGACCCGCGACATCCACCTTGGCAAGGTGGCACTCTACCAGCTGAGCTACTACCGCATATCCATACGCCAGAAATCAGTGCGGGCGAAGAGACTTGAACTCATACGCCCTGGGGCACCAGAACCTAAATCTGGCGCGTCTGCCATTCCGCCACGCCCGCACATGTATGCAGGAGACAGATGGGAATGACCCATTGGAGATTCGAACTCCAGACACCTTGATTAAAAGTCAAGTGCTCTACCGACTGAGCTAATGGGTCATACATGCTGGGGTGGCAGGAATCGAACCTGCGATGAGGGAGTCAAAGTCCCCTGCCTTGCCACTTGGCTACACCCCATCGCACATTCAATGCCCATCACCAAGCAGTAGATCCAAAAATTGGGGTGAGTAGTGGGACTCGAACCCACGCCATTCAGAGCCACAATCTGACGCTCTACCACTGAACTATACCCACCATACCAAGCGCGCCTGGAGGGATTCGAACCCCCGACCCACGGCTTAGAAGGCCGTTGCTCTATCCAACTGAGCTACAGGCGCAGGCCGTAGTCTGTCGTTCGTCCGCATCCAAACAGCATCCAGCCGTCAGGTTCTCCTGCTGACAATTCGAGATTCTAACATGATGCCGGGGGTTTGTCAATGGGAATTCAAAAAAACTGTTGCAAAACTGTTGCCACGCGTTACTATTCATGACCCGACAGTGAATAAGGATAAACGATTCGAAGATTTGAAAGGCTCACGATTGACAGGATGCTGAAAATACCAGA
>CAMNDE010000040.1:0-31528 GCA_946534895.1 uncultured Clostridia bacterium | reverse complement strand
TTTCCTTATGGCAAGGGGTTTTCTTTTTGTCCATTTTTCATTATAATTACAGTGAAGTTGTTTGCCTGAAAGGAGCCATCCATGCCTAAAAATGCATTGGTGATCGGTGGAGACCGGGGTATTGGCAGAGCCTGTGCCCTGGCACTTTCGGAAGCAGGATATCAGGTGTTTTTTACCTGTCATACAGATACCGCTTCTGCTGAGCAGACAGCGCTGGACATACAGAAAAACGGCGGTCAGGCTTCCTGGACTTCCATGGATGTATCCGATACGGGGCAGGTGCACGATGGAATCCGTCGGTTTCTTCAGTATGCCCACGCAATGGATACGGTGGTTTATGCATCAGGAATTTCCCTGATCCGTCTGTTTACAGACACGGAGGAAGAGGAATGGCAGCGGATCCTTGACGTCAATCTGAGCGGTGCCTATCGTGTACTGAAAGAAGCCCTGCCCTCCATGATTGAACGGAAACAGGGGTCTGTGATTCTGATTTCCAGTATGTGGGGAGAAGTCGGAGCGAGCTGTGAAGTCGCATATTCAGCTTCCAAGGCCGCACTGATCGGCATGACAAAAGCGCTCGCCAAAGAGCTCGGCCCTTCAGGAATCCGCGTAAACTGCATCACTCCGGGCGTGATCCGCACAAGGATGAATGACGAACTCGGAGCTGAAACCCTGAGTGCTCTGGCGGAAGAAACACCGCTTTCCAGAATCGGAGAACCGGAGGATGTAGGAAAAGCTGCTGCCTTTCTCTCCTCCCCGTCCGCCTCTTTTATAACAGGTCAGGTCCTTGGCGTAAGTGGCGGTTTCTGCATATGATTGTAAACAGTCTGTGATGCGGAAGAAACACGCATGTTTCTGCGTTTATACTAATGAACACCAGATCAGAAAGAAGGTAATGTGCATGCATTCTAGGAAATTCGGCATGCTTTTCGTCCTGATGGCAGTTCTTATGCTTCCTATTTGCGTTTTCGGTGAAGGACAGACTCCCGCTGCTGGAACGATGTCGGTCTTTGAACAGGACATTGTTTTTTCCCAGATTCGACCCATTGTGGACCTTACAGTAAGCGCATCCCTCAGCTGCTCTGATCTTCCGACGGAGCTGCCTGCAGGCGAAACGCTGCCATCCGAGTTCGTCAATATGGTCATTGCGGATGCTGCGGTGTTCGGCAGTGAAGTCGGTGCAGACTTTGCTTCCGTCACACCTTCTGACAAGCCGCTGGAATGGCTGAGCAGGAATTATGACTTTCCTGCAGGTGATGTGGAACTGTCAGAAGTGGAAACTGACACAAGCCGCTATATCGGCATTATGATGATGGACATCCAGCCTAATGAAACCGGGTCACAGCTTTCCCTGATCGGGTACGTCTATATTGCGAATGACCGATTTGATGCCCTCTCGGAAGAAGATCTCGCCAATATCCAGTGGCTGGACATGCAGGCATTCCTTACGCTGAACAAGGATGACAGCGCTTCCTCCGGCTGGAAGATTGCCTCTCTGCGCTATCAGGCGGATCTTCTGGCGGATGATACGCAGCAGGCAGAAGACTACCTGACTTCATCCTACAATAATGAAGAATTTGGCTTCACTGTCATTTATCCCGCCATGTTCGGTGCCAATGTTCAGGAACTGGAAAACGGAGTCTCCGCCATGCTGGAAGACGAGTCGGCTTCCTTCTCCGTGCTGCTTACTCCGATCAACGGTCGTACCATCCAAACACTTGTACAGGATGAAACCACCGGCATTGCCAATGCGGAAATAATTCTCGGGGAAGATGAAAAAACAGCTGTTGTCTATTTTGATGAGAATGATATTGAGACCTACTGGTACTGCCAGATCACTGAACAAGGCGTCCTGATTTCACAGATGCGCTGGAATCTTGTCATTCATCCTGAATTTGAACGCATCTGTGAAGAAACCTTTCAGACAATCCTGCCTGAATCGGATGACCTGAACGGATAAAGGAAAACGCGGTTTTAGGAGGTCGGTCAATTATGAAACGGGTTCTTGCCATGTCATTGGTTCTGGCCATATTCAGCCTTGTCCTGCCATTATCTGCGGCACTTGCAGATTCCACGGCAGTGGTGGTTGGCGGATGGCTCAGACTGAGAAATGCACCGAGTGATTCTGCTGGCACGATTGCCAGTTATCCGTCTGGCACAGTCGTCACCGTTTTTTCCACAAGCAATGGCTGGTGTTCCGTGCAGGCACCGGACGGACGCAATGGATATATGCGGGCGGCGTATCTGTCCAGCACATCCGGGTCGTCCGGATCCGGCGGCGGATCCTCCAGTTTTACCGCTTATGTTTCTTCTCCGAACGGCCTGGGGGTCGCACTTCGCACTGGTGCGGGAACCAATTACGGCATTATCGCCTATTATAATGTCGGCACCGCCGTCACCGTGCTCTCTGTCGGAAGTATCTGGGATCGGGTCCAGATCGGTTCAGTCACCGGCTATATGATGGCTCAGTATCTTTCCGGCACCAAGCCTGCCACGCCGGTTACGCCTGTGGTCCCCACCACATATACGGGATATGTGACCTCCCGAAACGGACGCGGCGTAAATCTGCGGACGGGTGCTGGTACGGCCTATGGCATAATCGGTACCTATCCGGTGGGCACGCAGGTCAAGATTCTGTCATCCGGCAGTGTATGGGATTATATTCAGATCGGAAATATCAAGGGCTATATGATGGCTCAGTACATTACCACAAGCGCTCCGGTATCACCGGTTACACCGGTCACACCTGTTTCCCCTGTGGTTCCCACTAAGGGAACCGCCTATGTTACCAGCACCAATGGAAAGCCCGTACGCCTGCGTTCCGGTCCTGGAACGAATTACGGCATTCTCGGTGCCTACCCTGTCGGTACAGCAGTCCAGGTGATCAATGCAGGACCTGTCTGGAGCAGCATTGTCATTGGAAATACCAGCGGATACATGATGACAGCGTTTCTCACGGAAGGCAGTTATACGCCGACCCCTACTGCAGCACCTGATCCCTTCATCGTTTATAACGGATATGTGTATTCCGGAAACGGCGGAAATGTACTTCTCCGCCTGAATCCTTCGACCACAGCCTCGGTTCTGGACAGCTATGCGATTGGCACGGAGCTCACTGTGCTGCGCGTCCAGGGCAACTGGGCGTATGTTTCCATCGGCGGACGGACCGGCTGGATGATGCTGCAGTTCATTACCACCGTGAAACCGGAGCCTGCCACGAACAAGATTACCAGTGTTACGCTTTCCACCTATACGCCTCAGGTTGGCCAGATCATCACGGCCACGACTTCTCCGGCAGGGAGCACGGCACAGTATATCTGGCACTATGAGAACGGCAGCATTGTCTGCTACAACGCTTCCTACAGCATCACCAAGATCGATATCGGACATAAACTGTACTGTACCGTTCTCGGAACGGGCAAATGGTCCGGTGAAATGAATTCCGGCATGACTGCTGCTGTTGTGGATTATACGGGGCCCTTGGCTCTGACCGGGGGCATCACGCTGCCGACGGATATCTATGCCAATACTACCATTTCCTTCAATGATCTGGCTGTAAACACACTCCCCACTTCCGATCTCAGCTATAACTGGCAGATCAATGGTGTTACCGTGAGCAGCGGTTTCTCGCTCTATGTACAGCCGTCATATGTGGGAAATGATCTTCGGCTTATCGTTACAGCGAACTCCACGAGCGGCTATACAGGGTCCGTTGGAAGCAATTATGTGATCGTCAAGCCTGCGATTTCTTCCAAATCAACGACGGAAGTTACGATCATTCCCCCGGTCACCACAGCGGAACTTATTGTGCCCGATACTCTGCCAGTCCTGTCTGCAGAAGATCTGGTACCGGAAGTACAGCCTACAGAAGCACCTTTGGTGGAGCTGATTACGCCAGATACAGTTCCGGTACTGGATGCCCCTCAGGCAGTTACAAAGCTTTCCGGTTCCGTGCACATACCTGCCGCAGCAGTACCAGGGACAGGCATTACGGCAGATCTGAGTGAGCTTCCGACTCAGAATGTCACGCTTTCCTGGTACTCCAATGGTTCTCTTATCGGACATGGTTCTTCTGTGTCTGTTCCCAATGGCATGAATGACATCCAGGTGGTTGCTACGGCAAACGCCCAGAGCGGATATACAGGCTCAGTGAGCAGCAATGTGTGCGTTATTCAGAGTATGCAGGCTGGTTTCTGATCCATTCAAAAACATTTATGCGCTTCCAAGCGATATTCTATTCCAAAAGCCAGGGCGGCATGACCTTGCAGATCGGGTCATGCCGCCCTGGCTTTTCTACGAAATCTGTGACGACGACGGCTAGACAGGGCATGGCAAATGGAAACAGAAAAACCGGCAGGAATCTGCCGGTTTTGGAAATCTATAGAGTTTTTACCGGACAGCAGCGGTGGGTGCAGGAATCATGCTGTTCGTCTCTGTGCGCCTGCAGCGTACCGTAACACGCGATCTTCCGCCGATTGTACAGGTAAAAAGAGTCAGTGCGTAATTGGTTCCTTCCAGCCTGTCGATCTCGTTCGGATACAGAGTTTCAATTTCCACGACTTCATACCGGAAAAGGTTTCCCTTGATGTCTGTGAACAGGATCAGTTCCCCCGGGATCAGTTCCTTAAGCGTACCGAAATGAGCCTGGTAATTATGGGCCAGAATAATGAAATTGTTTTCATAAGCTGTTCCCATATAACGGCACGGCGCCTTTTTCAGATTGGGATAGGACCATTCTGACATGACGGGAAGAATAAGGCCTTTTGATGGAACTTCCAAAGTTCCGATATACGTGTTTCCATTCATGTTCAGCGTCGGCATATCCATATCCGGATTCTCGATGAAAATCGGCGCTTCTGTGGCCAGCGGCGTCGGGAGTACAAAATCTCTCCCAACCGGAGCCGGCGTTTTCACCACTACTGTGGTTTCACCGCCCAGCGGATTTCCAACGCCTACGTTGGCGCTGTATGCGCTGTTTTCCCCGCGGCCTACGGTCTGTGTGTTCTCCCACATGATGGACTGCAGTTCAGCAAGAATCTGATCACTTTCACGGGCGGCTTCAGCTTCATCGCGATCGTTTTCCATAACGCGATAAAGGGCCGCTGCCATAAGCAGCAGCCCAATAAGCATAATGACAATGCCTTTACGATTTCCCATGTTTTCTACCTCTGGCATAGATTACCAGACCCAGTGCAAACAGAGCAGCTCCGGCAACAGCCATCAGAATGACAGGCCACCAGATCATTCCTGTCTGAGGAATATTCCCCTTGGTAGGTACCGGAGTCGGGGTCGTATACTGGTAAGAGTTGACCACAGTGACATCACAGGTATTGTCCTGAGCCTTCACGTTATAGGTGGGAAGATACCCATTCGGCACCGTAACTTCCTGTACGGACCATTTGCCGGTACCGGAGTAGAAACGGGAGGTTTTCCAGCCGTTGGATGCATTCAGCGTGATGCGTTCCATCTGTTTGCCGTCCAGAAGCACAAGCAGGTCAATGGACGTCGGACGAAGCGTGGAGTTGTCATCCTTTTCCCAGATCTTTTCGAACATGATATAGGTTTCGTCTTCTACGGGCGTCCGCTCACGCTTGATATCCGCACTCTGATGATACTCCCACATGCCGTCTTTCAGAATGGGGACAGTAATGATGCTCGTCTTGAAGGAATAAATATAATTACCGATTTTCTGAGGATATCCGAATGCGAGATAGATACCGGGGGTAAGCGGTTTCTCCCCAACTTTGAGAAATGTCACATTTCCGTTGACATCCGTTGTTTCGGTTCCATCCGGCGTCAGTTTGGACGACTCTGCGATTTTTCTCAGTTCATCTGCTGTTTTTTCAAGCCATTCCTTTTCAGCGTCCAGGAATTTGCTTGGATCCGTGACCACGCTCGAGAATGGAGATTTCATGGTGAACGTAAGGTCTTTGGACATGGTCGCAACCTGGTAAAGCTTGAACTTCGCGCCTGCGATAGGTCCACCATAATCCAGATGCAGCGTGATGGAAGAGCTTTCATCAGGCTTGATGAAATTCAGCTTGGTGGTAACACCCTTTGCGGCAAGCTCTGTGGGAATTTCCACTTTCGGCGAGAGACGGACTGTCACATAGCCGCTGGCAGTAGGAACCCCGTTTTTCGGGAAATACTCAGCGGTAAGCCCAGGCACATCCTCTATCTTTACCTGCCATGAATGACCGGCTTCCATCACCATCGAAGATTCCCAATTGTTGGATTTGTTCAGGGTTTTTCCGTTAACTTTGGCACCATCCCGTAAATAGTTTGCAACGACAGACTCTGGCATGAGTTCATCCGGAACCAGCTGGAACTCAATACGGACATGGAGATAGTCAATAATAGGTGTAGGTGTGGGAGTTGCGACAGGTCTTGTTGGTGTCGGTGTTGGCGTGGTTGCAGCCGAAGCAAACGGGAAAACCATTATCAGACAAAGGACCATCGCTAACCCTAAGCTAATTCTGCGCCGCATTTGTGGGATCCTCCTTTTTGAGCCGCCTGCGTTCCGTGCGATGACTCGTAGAAATCATAAGAATAATCACGAGGATAAGAATCATGGGTATGGCGAGAGCAGGGGCTACGATGACAATGTCGATCTGCGTAGCATCCGAAATAATACGGATGCTTCTGGCGGTCTCTTCATTATCAATCCTGTGTCCTCTCACCAGCATTCGATGGGAGTTGATGCCGTATGGTGTACAGGTTACAAGTGTGCAGTAGTCCTGCTCAGGATCAATGGCAAGCGCGCTGAGATCATACGGCAGTACGATGAGTATCTGGTCGACTTCATAGGTCAGAACTTCATCCAGAATTCTCATGGTGAATATATCACCGACTTCCATCTGATCCAGGTCCGTGAAGAGTTTTGCGGAAGGTAGTCCGCGGTGCCCGGAAAGCACTGAATGCGTTCCCACGCCGCCTACAGGAAGAGAACTTCCTTCAATATGACCAATGGCGATCTGAAGGACCGCATCATCGGTTCCGTGATAGATGGGAAGCGTAACCTTGATTTTGGGGACTTCGATATATCCCATAATACCGGAACCGGTAATATTCAGCAGGCTTTCGTAATAGGCCAGCTGCTCATCTGTCATGGTGAATCGACTGGGCAGTGTCCTCAATTCGTCGTTGTATTCGGTTGCAGCATTCCATTCCTTGGTATAATCCTCGGCGGAAACATTCATCATGGCTTCCGAATAACTGGCGATAGCCTGTGACTGGTGAAACGAATTGTAATAATCACTGACCGTTGGGTAAAGAATGATCGCAATGCCCAGGATCAGCAGAATAAACAACAGGACGGTAGATACATTCGATTTCATGCTCTGGTTATTTCCGCCCTCTCTTTCTCATGCATTTGATCCTGACAGATCAGGTGATATTTCCGAAAACATTGAACGGCCAGATGCGGAACACAATACGTCCCACAACCTGTTCATCCGCCACGCAACCCACTGCCGTATTGCGGCTGTCAGCAGAAGTGGCCCGGTGGTCACCCATGACGAAAATCTTGCCATCCGGTACCTGGTAAGGAAGCTGGATATTGGTATCACCGAGGGCTTTTTCTTCAAGATACGGTTCGTCCAGCGGAATGTTGTTGATGTAGACATTGCCGAATTCATCAATGTCCACCCATTCGCCGGCCTGGGCAATCACCCGTTTGACCAGAATCTTGTTGTTGTAATAAAACGCGATGATATCTCCTTTTTCGAAGGAAGAGCCGCGAAGAGCCACAACAATTTCGTTATTGGTCATGGCGGGTGTCATGGATTCGCCTGTGATCTGCAGCACAGGCATGACAAGCATGGAAATCAGGATGGCAACGGCAGCCACAATGATCAGTGCCGAGACTGTGCTTGAAAGCGCTCTTCTGTAATTCCTGCGATACCGTTCCCTGCCCAGTTCATTTTCCATCTGTTCGAGGGACGGCATCGAAATTTCCGCATTACTCATTTATGTACCTCTTTGTTTTCAGCTTATCCGGCAACATGAAACTCAGCGTCCGGACGCGACACGCATGGCTTCCATCTTGGCCTGATTGATAATCTGATCTGCCTGGCGACGGGCATCGGCAAGCAGCCGTTCCGTCTGCTCCCGGGCATGCATTGCCTCAGCGTCCAGCTGGGCTTTCTGTTCTTCGGCTCTCTTCTGGACGGCCTTCAGATAATCATCGGCAGCCTGCTGAGACCTGGAAAAAATATCATACATTTCCATGGCTGCTTCAGCAATGGATCCTGCTTTTTCAAGACGGATATCACGATCAGAAAGTCGGGTCTGAGCATCTGCCAGCTGTTTCTGCAGGGTTTCCAGCTGACGCTGCTGCTCGATCATGATTTCCAGCATATCCTCCCTGCGTAGTTTCCGAAGCTCCTTGTCAGTCATATATACACTTCCTCTGCCAGAATCAAAACGGCATAAAAATACCTAATATAACAGAAAAATTATATCAGATGATATTGGCAAAGTCCAGCATGCTTTTCCTGAAAAGACAAGCCATACTGTGTCTGGAGCTTAGATCAAAGTAACTGCAGAGTAAGTATTTACAGGAAAACACTGCTTTGCATGAACTGGAGGTGTGCACAAAAGATTTACAAAAACATTCTTTTCTGTGACAAAAAAACGGCTGCCGTCTGGCAGCCGTCCGGAATGCTTACTCGTAGATAACTTCCTTTTCGGTGTTCATCTGCACGATAAACGTGGTTCCGCGCTGGAACTGAATCTCCTGACCGTTTTCATCGTAGAAAACAGTACGCTGGTTCATGCCAAGGCGCTTCCAGTATCCTGCAATATGACGGCCGTTCATGAAGATTTCCGCGTTTCCTTCGCCGTCAAAGCTCACAGTCTGTCCCTTGGTGTTCTTGATGGTGGTTTTCACATTGCCCACAACAGGCGCGTCATTGCCCAGGAAGACAGTGGGTGCCCACTGGATAATCACGTTGTTGAACGTGAAGGGTTCCTGGGATTCAAGTTCTGCCCAGACCACAGGCTTGCTCTTCTTGGCTGCACTTTCCACACTGCGGATATATACATCCTTTTCAGCGTCATAGGTGAAATAGGAGTTGGTATCTTTGCGTCCCCAGTTCACATATACCTTTACGCCGGAATCGCCGCCGGTGTACTTTTCATCGGTGAACAGCCAGGTGTGATTGGTGGCCTGCATGACAGGGTCAATCATCTTGGAAATCTCAGCCGCATTGCCGCTGACATGATTGGGCTTTTTCAGCTGGGAATTATGCAGACGCTTGCTGACATAGGTCTCATAATAGGACTTCCAGGGCTTGCCGGAACCCACGGTACCGGGGAACAGCAGACCCTTGTTGTCAGCCCCCAGATCACGGAACGCGTCAATGACGTTGGTCTGCTTGTATTCCTGCTGACCATAATACATGAAACCGCAGTCCCATTCTTCGCGGAGCCACACATTTCCCATACGTGCGGAACGGATCGGTCCCACTGCTTCCGGAATGATATCCGAGAACAGAGCGCTCATACGGGTTTCGCCATTGACATGCAGCTGAAGTTCATAGATTACATCAGCATACTGAAGACCCCATGGCGAACGATTGCCGCAGCCGGAAGCCTTGGTCTTGTCATCGAGGGGGTTGGAAATCTGCACCATCATGGGCATGTATCTGCCGGTGACGGCAAGTCCGGCAGCACCCTTGGGAATCTCAAGATCAGCAAGCTGGCGGCCAGTGGTAGGGCTCTCACCCGCAGGCGCTGTATGATCGCTCACTTCAGCAAGCTGAATATTCCGGTTTTCATTCGGATCTGCCTTGGTTTCAGCTGAAGCGGCGGTGAACAGCATCATGACAAGCATGATAACAGCGAGAATACGTTTCATAAATCAGGAACCTCCTGCTAAGATTAATGAAATCCTTTTTGAATTATATCAGAAGTTCATATTATTGCAATATTTATGGAAAAGTTTTGCAAATGTCTATAAGTGTACTAACCGTCAAACCGTGTCAGCATGGTGCCCGGCTGCTCATGACGCTGAAAATCGATCGTCATGCTACCCACTTCCCGCTCAAAATGCGGGCTGTAGAAATGCTCCATGGGATGCTCACCGTACAGACTTTTGAACAGACGGCAGTCCACATCCGGATAAGGAAGCGTGACGATTCCCTTTTCCGGATGCCGCTGACGCATGACAGAATCCGGGATCACGGCATTGTACAGTCCATGTGCCATGCACTGCATGCCCAGGGAGACACTGCGCAGGTCAGAACGGAATTCTCCAAACCCGCCCATGGAAAGGAACAGATCCCTGCGGATCATCAGACAGGCAGATGAAACGGCAGTGACATCCTGAACTTTCCGGTCATAGAGCTGATAGGTGGCACCCATCCGGTTTTCTCCCCGGAAACGCGGAAGCGCACAGCCCGGCACATTCACCGCATAGCCGCACATCAGATAATTGTTTTTCTGGTCCACTATACCGCCGCCCACACAGCCGAGCCACGGCCTTGTGGCGTACATGACCAGGCCATCCAGCCATTTCAGATCAAATACGGGAAGTGTACCGCTTTCAAGAAACAGAAGCAGCTTTCCGCCTGCTGCCGATGCCGCCGCATTGAGTGTTGCAGCGGATTTTATTGGAATCGAGGCAGGCATACCGGCGGGAACATCGCATCCCACAAGGATGATTTCACGGAACCACCTGCAGCTCTGCCCTGTCCTTTCCAGAAGCTTCTTCAGCCAGCGCCTGTCGAGCCCGGCTTCATGTCCGTGAAGAATCAGGGAAACATCGGTGTTTTCGGAGATCTCATAGGTGATGACAGGATTGAGCTCCACCATGTCCGCCCTTGCCTTCATGTCCAGTCTTTCCAGCTGATCCTGGACGCTTTTGAGGGCAGCCAGGGCACAGCGTTCCTGGGAAGCATGGGAATAGGAAGTATTTAGCATTCTCCAGTGATACAGCACCCTCGGGATGTGGGCAATGCAGACGGCCTTTTCTGTCGCCCTCAGGGCCAGATCATGATCCTGGCTTCCGTCGCATTCGCTTCTCAGCCCGCCGAGATCCCGGATCAGTTCTGTACTCATGCCCATCACATGGCAGATATAGTTTCCGGCACGCAGCGCATCCGGGCTGAAATCCGTCTTCATGTGCGGATCAAACAGCACGGTGCCGTCGGCATTGCACTTGTCCTCATCGGAGTAGAAGAAATCCGCTCCCCGTTCACAGGCATCCAGAATCCAGTACACTGCATCCTCTGCCAGGATGTCGTCATGGTCGCAAAGGGCAATCACAGGTGTTGTGACCATTTTCAGAGCTTCATTGGTATTCCCTGATATGCCGAGATTCCGGTGGCCGAACTGCACATGCAGTCTCGGGTCACGCTCTTCCAGGGTCCTGAGCAGTTCCAGCGTTTTCACATCCGTGCTTGCGCCGTCATAAAAGCGGGCCTGCCACCTGGGACAGGTCTGACCGAGAAAGCTTTCAACCAGGGCTTCGAGAAGATCCGGACGCGTGTTATAGACCGGGATCAGAAAGGAAACTTCCTGAGAAAATGCCCGTTCAGCCTGAACGCGACGCTCTTCCTCTCCAGGCCGCATTTCCATGAACCACGTCTGATACTGGGCATCTGCGGCACGGTGCCGCAGGTTCATCTGATGGATCTGGGGATAACTCAGCAGCCGAATCCACTGCCGTTCCCATAGGATTTTCAGTCCGTGAAACCCGTCGTCGCGATAGGCGCGTTTCAGCGACTGAATCCTGCGCTTGACTTCATTCATACGAGACTCCTTGATGCTTCAAGTACTGGGAAAATCCGGTTCTCCAGTGCCTGCACGAGACCATCCCGATGGCATTCGGATACCACGGTGACCACGGAGTTCAGCTCCGGACAGACGATGATCAGCTGGCCGTATTTTCCGTCAGCACGATAAGAACCTCTTGCACCACGCCAGAACAGATACCCGTATTCGATATTCCTGTCCCGGATCTGGACAGCGGATGCTTCCCGGATCCACGCCTGCGGAATCACCTGCCGTCCATTCCATACGCCGTTTTGCAGCAGGCAGACACCGACTTTGTGCATTTCATGGATATTCAGCATCAGCCCGCCTGCGCCAAAAGTATGTCCCTGATGATCCGTTTCCCAGGTCGGCCGCGGAATATCCAGTGGCTCGAACAGCCGTGGCATGAGAAAATCCAGAAGATCCTCACCGCTGCGCTGTTCCACCAGCCTGCCTGCCAGATAGGGCCCCACGTTGCTGTAGCGGAAAACAGTGCCAGGCATATCGGAAAACGGGTAAGACAGAGCAAGGCGCATCCAGTCATCAGAGCGCAGGTCCGGACGCTCCGCGCCCATCAGATGGCTTCCGCTCTGTCCGAGTCCCATGGTCAGCAGATCCCGAACCCGGGCTGCCTCCAGCTGGAAGGGTACATCATCAGGAAGCGATCCGGCAAACACATCCGTGAGTTTTTCATCCAGCCGGAGCATGCCTTCCTGCACAGCAAACCCCACGGCTATGGATGTAAAGGATTTGCTGGCCGAATACACATTCCGCCTGCATGTGTCATCAAACAGCTCGGTTAAGACTTCCTGGCCGTCAGTATGACAGCGGATGCCGAGAATACCGAATTCCTCGTGCATCTCCTGCGCAATGGTCATAGGCTTTATTCTCCGATCTCAAGATTTCCTTCGCTGTCGATATAGACAGTGCCTGTTTTTTCAAAGCCTTCCGGCAGTTCCACAAACCCTTTCTTCGCCTTGCCCATTACATGCTTCAGACAATTTTCCTTATCATCCGCATCCTCCAGCACAATAGGCTGATACTCTCCGCCGCGCTGGGTCTGGCATGGAATCATGGACAGGGAGGCGAGACGGGCACCATCTCCAGTTTTTTCCCAGGAAAGCTGAAAAATGCCGGTGGCAGGATCAAGCTTGGAAATCGTGCCGAACACGAAATTCCCGGTGGAGAACAGAACAGGCTTTCCGTTGTAGAAATAGACCGGCTGAAGCACATGCGGATGATGTCCCCAGATCATATCCGCTCCGGCATCCAGCACCTTTTGGGCATAATTGAACTGGTTTGCCTGGGGATTCGGCTTGGTTTCCTTGCCCCAGTGCAGACTGACCACCACAATATCGCAGCCCGCATCCCTGAGCTCCTGAATCTCTCCCTGAATCAGCTTGAGATCGGAATTGGAGGGATAGGAATACCCCATGAACCCGAACGTCACGCCCTTGATCTCATGGATTACATGATCCACAAAGCGGTTGGTGTCCCGTGTGGCATTCAGAGACCCAAAATGCAGGATACCGGCTTCCTCAAGATTCTGCAGCGTATCCCGGTACCCTTTGTAATTGAAGTCCACACAGTGATTGTTCACCGTGTTGACCGCGTCAATTCCGCTGCAGGAGAGAATCTCACGGTGTTCGGAAGGTGCAATCAGATTGTAGGTCTTCAGCGGATATTTCGGCTCATTGTAATCGCTGAGCACCACTTCCAGATTGGCCACTGTCAGGTCATCCGCTTCAAAATAGGGGCGTACAGTCTCAAAGAGCCAGTCAAATCCATGTTCCTTCACCTGACTGGTGAGGCTTGACGAAAGGCCTCTCTGCTTGAGTGAGTCCCCTATGGAGCAGTCCCCCACAAAGGAAATCGTAATCGTTTCGGCTTCTTCTGCTTCCGCATGAAGAGCAGACGCATCCAAATGCATTCCGGAGCATGCAAACATGAAGATCAGAAGTGATGCAGCCCAAAAACGTACGCAACATTTCACCATGAATCCATTCCTTCCGTATCCGTGTTCTACTGACTGAGCAGATCCAGTTCCGTATCCGCCCAGGTTGTCACATAATAGATGCCTTTGCTGAAAGCACCGCTCTGTCCGTATTCACTTCCTCCGATGGTCACCACGCGCCCATTTTCCAGCACGGCGGCCGACTGCACAGATCCAACGGCTGCCATGAGGACCGGTGCATCCGGCGTCGCTTCCACGGGCAGTGATTTGGAGGGACGCTTCCCTGTATTTGCCTGTCCGTGAGCCAGACAGCCCCAGACAAACAGGCGTCCCTGTGTGTCCAGCAGGGAAACGTGGCCGTTATATGCCTGAAGAGTTTTGATCTGTACACCCTCCGGCAGCTCCACCTCGCCAGCTTCCGGTGTGAAAGCGCCTCGGGTCTTCCGCCCCAGCTGAAGATAGTCGTTCTGACCCCAGGACAGAATGCTGCCGTCAGGACACAGACCATATACGCTGCCTCCGCCGCAGCATACGGAAGAAAACTTGTTATTCAGCGGAAGTTCCACCGGTTCACCAACCCACTTGCTCTTCGACGCGCCGGCCAGCTGACCGTAATCATTGGCGCCCCAGCCGAACAGCCTGCCTTCCGCGTCCATGGCCATGCAGAACTTGCCGCCGCACTCGATCTGGATAATGTTCTCCAGGGAAAGCAGCACCGGTTCCGGCCGGTTTTTCCTGTCTCCGACGCCCAGCTGTCCCATGTTGTTCCGGCCCCAGCTGTATACATGCCCGTCTCCGGTCAGGGCCAGGCAGTGTCCCCAGCCGCAGGACACCTGCACGATGTTCTCAAGCCCGGGAATCCTGACCGGCAGCGTTTCCTTCCCTTTGCCGTTGTTCAGGCCCGTCTGACCGTATTCATTGCTTCCGCAGACAAATACGGAGCCGTCCTTCAACAGAAACAGCGTGCCCACATTTCCGCACTGAATGTCCAGAATGTCGTTTCCATCCAGTCCGACGGCTGCTTTTTCCGGAAAGAAAACCTTCCCGCCTCCGCCATTACCCAGCTGGGCCCGGGTATTGTCGCCCCAGCCCCAGATATTGCCCTGATCGTCCACCGCCAGGTCATAGGCTCCGCCGAGGCGAAGCATGACTTCCCCCATGCTCTGCAGGGGCATCAGAATCAGACTCAGGACCAGGATCAATGTCAGCGTCTTTTTAATCATTTTTCGGATCCACCCATGTTCCGGTCACTGCATTGAGACCGTTGCTTGTCCAAACATACACATATGCTGTCTTGCGCCGGAAAGCACCGGTCTGACCCACCTCACCGTATCCGCAGGCCAGAATGCTTCCGTCTTCCAGCATCACATAGGAACCGGAAGAACCCACATCAAAGGCGATAGCCTTCTGATCCAGCTCACACAGGGTAGGCAGAGAGGAAGTCGGATGCTTGCCGCTTCCCAGCTGTCCGCAGCGCGTCATGCCCCACTGGATGATCTGCCCGTCCGTGGTCATCACACCGGAATGTGTGTTGTACGCGTACACTTCGCGCACTTCCGTGTTCTCCGGCAGTTCCACCCGGACAGGGACCTTGCTCGCGTTGCGCACGGACTTGGTGCCCAGCTGCAGATAGTTGTTCCGGCCCCAGGCCCATACGCTGCCTTCCTCGTCCAGAGCATATGTGGTGCTTCCGCCGCAGGCAAGCTGAACCGGCCTGAAGTCCAGTGCAAGTTCCACGGGGGCAAGCACCTTTTTGTTTCTGCCTGTGTCCAGCAGCTGTCCCTGATCATTGGATCCCCAGCCGAACACCCGGCCGTTTTCATCCATTGCCACACAGTATTTCCCGCCGCACACAATTGAAGTTATGTGCTCCAGTTCCAGCTGCTCCGGCTTGTTTACGGCGCGGTTTTTCCCGACGCCGCACTGCCCCAGGTTATTCCGGCCCCAGGCAAAGACATGCCCGTTTTCATCCAGTGCCAGACAGTGTCCGTAACCGGATGAAATCTGGACAATATGCTCAAGTCCCTCGATCTTTTCAGGAACATAATTGTAGGCATTGCTTTTGCCATTACCCTGCTGACCGTAGTTGTTCGGCCCGGAGGTGTACACGGAGCCGTCCTTCATCAAATACAGCGTATTCTCATTGCCGCACTGAATGTCCAGGATCTCCTGCCCGTCCAGCCCCTGCCCGGCCTGTGTATCCGGGAAAAAGGCACGTTTCTTGCTTCCGTTGCCCAGCTGTCCCTTGGTATTGTCGCCCCAGCCCCACAACTGGCCCTGACTGTCCAACGCAAAGGCAAAGCTTCCTCCCGCGCGCAGCATGATTTCCGCGCTTACCGCTG
The DNA here is from genome assembly GCA_946534895.1 of uncultured Clostridia bacterium. Taxonomy (GTDB): domain Bacteria; phylum Bacillota; class Clostridia; order Christensenellales; family Aristaeellaceae; genus UBA2943. The sequence continues at coordinate 15,475 of CAMNDE010000040.1, read as the reverse complement.
CAGGAATCATCATCAGCACGCAGAGCAGCGCCATGAACCGTTTCACGATTTCTTTTCCTCCTGAAGACTTCTGCTTCCAAATGCCCGGAAACAGCGCAGCACCGCTTCGCCTTTCCAGGACAGAATGCGTACCCTTACAGCTTCGGCACGTATGATGCCAAGAGGTACGATCCGTCTGTGCCCTATGCTCTTTCCGCGGAAAACCTCAATCCATCGTTCACCCTCCGTGCACCAGGATTTCGGCCACAGGATTTCCACGGCAAACTCAAGGACATGCTGTCCCAGGGTCTGATCTTCCCAGATGTCCACATATTCAATATCCATCATTTCCGGAAAACGGATTTCCATACTCGTGCCTGTCATGGTTTCCGATATGCCCGCGGGTGCCGAAAAGGCTTCGCGCACCCGCCGCCCGAGACCGGTAAGCGATCGACATTCGTCTTCCGGTATCTGTCCCCGGGTATCCGGTGTCACGCCGATGAGCATATTGCTGTTCCGGCCCACGCTGGTCAGATAGCGTTCAAACAGGATTGTTTCCGGAACGGTCAGATGTTCCTCGCCTGCTTTCCAGAACCATCCGCCCATCCATGCGCACAGGTTTTCCCGGATCGGCGTGTCTACTTCCACCGGCGCCCAGACCTCGTCCTCACTGCTTCCCGGAGCGTCACAGGTGATATTGCCCCAGGGTTCACTGCGCCAGTGCGATGTGGACCAGGTATCAGGCAGGGCAATCCCCTGCTCGCTTCCCGACCATCTCAGCACATGATCCATACCGGGGCATCCGCCGAAGATGACGGTATCTGCAGCTTTTTTCCGGATCAGTTCCACCAGATTGGGACCGCCGAGGTCCATTCTTCGGATTCCGCCGTCAAACCAGATTTCGCCGAAGGGGCCATATGTGTCCAGCAGTTCGTTGAGCTGGCGGACAAGCAGGTCATTGAGCATGATCCGGTCCAGGTTTCCCGAAGCGTCCCGGCACATTTTTTCGAGGTACTTTCCCCTGAGACTGTAATACACACCGGGTACAATGCCGCGCTCTCTGCAGGCACGCACAAACAGACCGACAATGTCAGGACATCCGGCCGTCCCTACATGATAGTCATGCACTCGGGTGGGCCAGAGACAGAATCCCGTGTCATGTTTGGCTGTGATCAGGGCATACCGGGCACCGGATGAAACAGCGGTATCCATCCACTGTTCAATGTCCAGTGCTGATGGCCGGAACACGTCCGGTTCCGGCAGATGCTCTGGCGTTCCGTCCCATTCCGGCTGAAAGACTTCAATGTCCCAGTGAAAAAACAGGCCGAGCTCCAGCTCATGCCATGCAAGCATCACGGTATCCGGTCCTGTCATGCGTCAACCTCCTAATGAAATGATTAATGAGGGAAGACCGGCATCAGTCTTCCTGATAGGCACTGGCAAAATAGATCACGTCCGCGATCGCGCGCCTGGAGCGGTTGCCGAAGGCGTTCACCTTTTGCTCCTGGAAAACCACCCAGGAACTGCTGCCGCCGTCGAGATTGTATGCGATCTGGATATCACCGTCGCCCACACTGTAGACGAGGTCAGCGAACTCATTGACGGTCAGTCCGCGGCACTTGCTGCCATCCTCGTTTTTCTGGTCCGGTCCGGCACAGCAGACCACGATATACTCCAGCGGTCCGGTCTGTCCGATGCAGATCCTCTGCGCGGGCTTCTTTCCGCCTATGGCTGAAGCACGATAGGAAAAGTCCGTGCGCTGCTCACCGTCCATGATCAGCACAGGCCCGAAGGAATAGGTGGACACAATGTTGCCCTCAAAGGCAGCGATGTCTTCTTCCGTAGCACGCTCGATCACATGCAGATCACCCTTGTCATCGACGATCATGCAGTCAATTGTACCGTCTGCCTTGCTGAGCCAGGTCTTGCCCATGCGCTCAATATGCCGTCCCTTTTTGGTGATGGTCAGTGCCACCACGTCACCGGACAGACAGAATACGGAGTGCACCTTCTTGGCAATATCCGTGCCATACTGCGGATACTTGCCCAGGTTTTTTCCACCGGTGGTATATGCGCGGATCTGGCTTGGATCGGCAATCTTGATTCTGGAAACCACGTATCGGGTATTCAGGTAATCCCCGAACTCCAGCTTCACGTGAATCGAGGGATCCTCATATTCCGTTTCCGAAACATAATACTTTTCCTGCACTTCCTCCATGATATCCTGATCCATGGGAATCGGCACAATCTCCGCCTGAGCGGCCGTGCAAAGAATGCTCATCATCAGCAGCAAAGCTGCCCACCGTCTGATGTTCAAGGTCCATCTCTTCCTTTCTGTGCTCACTGTTTCAGCCAGGGCCTGAGTTCCTCATGCCGCCTAAGATCCTTCACTGCCAGTTCCGCGACGCACCGGGCACCATAAGCGTTGAAATGCGTCTTGTCATCATGTCCGTCCGGAAAATCCGGATGCTCTCCGGGCCTGAGCCGCACAAAGAGTTCCGCCGTCTTCTCTTCTCCCAGATCAAGATAGAGCCGGCGGGTAAGATTTTCCAGATCGCAAAGGATCACCTGCTCGGTTTCGGCCAGTTTCCGGATAGCCTGCGGATAGGCGCCATGCGTATAGAGAATGCTGCCGTCCCCGGTAAAGAAGCGCCTGGAAACCGGCGTGCACAGAATGGGAAGCGCTCCCCTGGCGCGCGCACTGTCCAGATAGATTTTCAGATGCTCCGGAAATGTCGATTCCGGGTCTGTGTGCCGTGCAGCATCGTCCTTCTCGTCATTGTGCCCGAACTGGATCATCAGAAGGTCCCCGGGACGCATGTTCTGATCCGCTTCCCGGAACAGTCCCGTATCCAGAAAGCTCTTGCTTGAATGCCCGGAAGCACCAAGATTCCGTACCAGCACGTGCTCCGCCGTGAATTCCGGCAGAGCATATCCCCATCCACGGAACGGCTTCTGATTGTCATCCACCGTGGAATCACCCAGCAGATACCATGTTGGCAATGTTCCTCACTCTCCTGTCAGAAATTCTCCCCGTTCCATCCCCACTGGCCTGTGCTCCGATAGGCTACGTAGGTCCGGTCCGGCGCGACATGCAGTTCTTCCTGTACCATGGTGCAGATGCTTGACGTGAGGGCAGAAGCATCTCTGTCCTCCACTTTTCCGTAGGTATCCACCTGCACCATGCAGCAGGGATCCTCCCGGCCGGCAAAGGCCATGCAAACACTGCCTTCCAGCGAAAGCATCAGCCATTGTTCGCTTTTCCCGGGAATCAGACTGATGGCCTGTCCGAGTCGTTTTTCCAGGTTTTTCCCGGCCTGCTCCGGAATCGCGGTGTTTGTCTTCAGACTGATATACGGCATTGTATTCCCACCTTTCTTATCGCGGCATATAGATGTCCAGGTCCAGCAGAATCGCCGGCCGCACGCATATGCCTTCCATGTCTTCTGTCAGCTGCTGTACCTCTCCGGAAGCGTTCACCACGGAAATGGTGTCCCCTTCATCTGACAGATAGTAGCTTCCAAACCCGTCCCGATAGGTGGCAGAAGCTCCGTGGCTTCTGGCATGCCGTGTGGCCACAGCTTTTGCCTTCTGCATCCAGGTACCCGAAACAAGATAGGTCTGCACCTGCCGGCTGCTCAGACTGAATACTTTTTCGCCCTCTTCACCGGACAATGCCTGCCTGAGCGAATCATAAAAGGCAAGATCCAGGAAGGTTCCGTTCATCCACGCGACTGCGTCCGCTGACGGCATGGTTTCCAGCGCATAGCGGGACACCAGAAGCACGCGGCTTCCCTCAATAGACAGCACCATCCACTGGATATCCTCGCCGCCAGCGCTGCCCACATTATCCTGCTCCCATTTGCCCAGCCGCACATAACGTCCGAGCTGGAACTGGTTCCGTCTGCCTTCCCTTGTTCTGGCAACTTCCAGAAGTCCGCCGGTCCTGCGCAGGATTGTTTCCACATCCCTGTAGTCCTGAATGCTGCGGTACAGGTCATAGGCTTTCTCATAGGAAGCCTGCTTTACAAGCTTTCCGGCGAGCACATAGAGGCATTCCTTACGCCGGGAATCGGCGTCCGAATAGTCTGCAGCCCCGGCAAAGGCTGCTGCTGCACCTTCCATGTCACCAGCCTTTTCCAGTTCTTCCCCCTGGCTGTAGCGAGCCCTGTGCACACCGCTGACGTTTCCGGCATTTTCATACGCCTGGGCCGCTTCTTCCCAGCTGCCTTTCAGCATGCAGGCGTCGCCCGCCTGCGTGTAGATGGTCTGAAGAGCAGCTGTCCGGTTTGCTTCATGCACAAGTCCTTCAGCTGTGAGCAGAGCCTCATCATAACTGCCTTCGGAAGCCAGCTTCCGGATAAGCGTCATAAGCGGCTCATCCACCTTTTCCCGCGCATCCAGATAATCTCCGGCCTGGGCATACGCATGGCTTGCGGCCTCGTACGCTTCCTTCTCTGCCAGTGCTCCGGCATAGGCATACCAGGTACGTGCCAGACGGCTGTCACGCTCCGTATCCGGATATGCATCTTCATAAGCCTTGAGTGCTTCTTCATACAGGCCCTGCTCCAGCAGCTCATCGCCGTGATGCAGCATATTGGCCTGAACGCGGCTGGATGCATCCAGCCAGTCCCCGCACAGTTCAAACTCCGCACTGGCCGACACATAGTCGCCTTCCTTCAGGAAAGCAGCAGCCCTTGCGTAGTGCTCTTCTGCCAGACGCTGACGACCCAGGTCCGCTTCTCCCGCCAGTTCATAGGCTTCCATGGCCTCATCCAGCTGTCCGAGGTTCAGGAGCGTCTGTGCCTGATCAAGATACATGGCATGTATGTACAGTTCACTGTCGTGACGGAGCGATGCGTATACCTCTGCAGCTTCCTGAATTCTGCCATTACGCGCAAGCTCGTTTCCCAGTGCAATCAGAGCTTCTTCCTGCCGGTTTTCTGCATCCAGATAACTTCCTGCAAGGCCAAACTCGGCCGAAGCCTCCCGATAGTCACCGGAGCGCAGAAGCCGGGTGGCTTTCTGATAATGCAGCGCATAAATATACCGCTGTCCGGCCTCTTCGTATCCGGCTTTGCGATAGGCTTTCAGTGCTTCCGCATCCAGCCCCTGGGCGGCAAGTTCATCGCCCTGCCTGCGGTACGGCTCATGAATCCTGTTCTGTGCATCCCGATAGGAACCGGCCTGCAGGAAATGCCCGCTGGCTTCGTCCCACAGTCCGCGCTTCATCTCGTCTTCGGCCATGGCGTAGTAGGCAGCCTGCTTTTTTTCTGTCACAGCATCACTGTCTCCGGCCCGCGCGTAGGCTTCCAGTGCACCAGCGAACGCGCCTTCCTTCAGCAGAAGGTCGCCCTGGTCCAGTATGGTCTGTTCCAGCCGTGCCTGGGCATCCAGGTACGGCACAGAGGCCCGGAAAGCATCTTCCGCTTCCCGAAGCAGGCCGCTGCGGTACAGACTGATGCCGTTCTGATACTGCTTTTCCCGGATGCGCTGCATGCCTTCTTCGTGCATACCCGCCTGATCAAAGACCTCCTGGGCTTCAGTATACCGTCCCTGCTCCAGCAGACGCTGGGCCAGAATCCCGTAAGTCATGGAACCGACAGCGGCGTCATCCGGCAGATGCCCGGCTTTGGTAAACGCATCCGCAGCTTCCGCCCACTTTTCCTCGGCGAGCAGCTGCTCACCGATCTGGATCCACGTCATTTCTTCCCGTTCGCTGCGGGCCTCGCCTTCTTCACAGCCGGCGTAGACTTCGAGGGCTTCTTCAAGTTTTCCTTCTTCCCGCAGCCGGTCGCCCCAGGCAATTCTTGTTTCCTGAGCCCGTACAGCAGCATCCAGTTCTCCGCCTGCCAGTGCAAACTCGGCACAAGCCATTTCCGGATCGTTTTCCAGCACATATTCCACCGCGCGCTCATAATGCGCTCTTGCGATCTTTTCCTCTCCTTCTTCTTCCAGTCCGGCGTGCGCATAAGCCCTGCGCGCATCCTCATCCCGGCCCTCGCGGGCCATCATGTCGCCCAGCACCTCGTAAGGCCAGAGCACGCGCTCGGATGCATCGGCATATCCGCCAAGGGATGCGTACAGCGCCGATGCTTCCTCAGCCTTGCCCTGCCCGGCCAGAGCAGCCGCCAGACGGTATTCGGTTTCCATACGGTATTTCCCGGCATCCCGGAAATCATTCAGGTTCCGGAAAAGCTCCGCAGCTTCCTTCAGTTCACCGGCCTTAAGACAGGAAACCGCTTTCTCATACCTGTCTACCAGACCCTTCAGCATGGACGCCGCATCCGGGTCCGTTCCGCAGGCCAGCAGTTCCTGTTCCGCCAGTGCAAAGCGATTTTCCGCCATAGCCTGTTCCGCCAGAGAGCGGTGGCATTCGATCTGCAGGTTTCTCTCCCGGGCATCCCAGACATCCGAACGCTCCAGGGTAGCCAGCGCAGCGGCGTATTCGCCTTCCTCCATCTGTTTCGAGGCAAGACCGAGGATCGCATCCTCTTCCAGCGCGTCAGCCTGCTCAAATCCGGTTTCTGTCAGGATCTCGGCAAGCCCCAGGGCCTGTGTCCAATCACCGTTTTCCATGAGCTCGCGTGCTTTCTTGGCAAGCGTTTCCGCCAGCCTGCTTCCGCCCTGGGGCAGAAGATTCAGGAAAGACTCGCGCACATCACTGTCCCAGCCGCCGGCGAGCATATCCATGGCTTCCGTTTCCCGCATATCCTGCCACTGATTCCGGATCTGTTCGCACCGTTTTTGTGCGTCCCGGTATCCCGTCATGGATGCATAGACGGCTTCCGCCTCTTCCAGGTTTCCTTCCTTTTCCAGGGAAAGCGCATGCACATATCGGGCAAGCGTTTCCGCATCCAGGAACATACCCAGTGCCCGAAAACCTTCCTCGGCTTCCTTCAGGCTGCCGCTATCGATCTGCGCTTCCATCTGAATGTATTTTGCATAGGATGCGGCATCCCGGAAATCGCCAAGGGCCTCAAACAGTTTTCCTGCCTCTGCATGGCTTCCCTGCCCGAACAGAGTCACGGCATTCAGATAGGTGTGTTCCTGCCAGGCGGGCATGCATGCCTCACTTCTCGTGGCACTGTCCAGGAAAGTGCCCAGCGCCATATACGCCTTGCAGGCATTGACCATGTCACCGCTTTCCTGGGCACGTCTGGCAGACAGATACTCCGCATAACGGGTTTCTTCACCCGACCAGGCAGGGATAAGCGCTTCTGCTTCGTCCAGATTCCCTTTCAACAGCGCGCCTTCCAGAGCAAGCTTTCCGCACTCCATACGTCTTGCTCCGCTGTCCCCGTATTCCGGGATGTCCGCATAGAGCCCGGCGGCTTCCAGCCAGCGGCCTTCAGATTCCAGCACACGGGCATTTGCATAGGTTCTTGCATCGGATGCAAGCCCGTTTCTGTCCATCACATTCAGGGCATCCTGCCAGCTGCCGCTTTCCATCAGTTCCTGAGCCTGCGCAAGCGCAGCGGAAGTGCGCGCTTCCGTCAGCGCCTGCGCCTTTTCCGCACTGTCCAGGAAGTCCCCGAGGGCAAGATAGGCTTCTTCCGCCTCTCCGGCATGCCCTTCTGCCTCCAGGATGGCAGCTTCGCAGTAGGACGCATAGTCCTCCGCGCCTTCAAGCTGCCGGAAAAGGCTGAGGGCTTCCGTGTACGTGCCCTCCTCCATCAGTTCCATCGCAAGCATGCGGTCCGCGTCCGCTGCTTCCTCTTCCAGGTTCAGCCTGCGGCTTCTGCTGTCCAGGATTCCGGTTTCCAGTCCTTCGTACAGCTCCATGGCTGCTTCCGGATCCTCATCCTCAAGGCTGCGGGCACGCGCATATTCGGCAATGGCCGGGGCGTGAAAGGCTTCTCCCAGAAGTCCCATGATGGAGACGACTTCCTCATATTCGCCTTTTTCCAGATGCGCAAGTCCTTCGCGGTACAGTTCCAACTTTTCCCGGTCCGCGAGCGATGCAACACGGATCTCGGCATCCAGGAAGCTTCCCAGTTCCCGATACACGGAGACCGCGCCTGCATAGTCACCGCCGTTTTCCAGCTGCATGCCCCGGATATAGGCTGTATACAGGTCTGCCTGCTCATAACCCGAAAGTTCTTCAAACGCGGCTGCCGCATCCATGACGGCACCGCGCGCAAAGGCTTCCAGTGCAGATGCATAGGTCATTTTCTTCAGAGCCGCTTCCGCTTTCGCAGCCTGTTCACGGCTGTCCCGGATTTCAAGCCCTTCCAGCATGGCCGCGGCTTCGGAATACTGTCCCTTTTCCAAAAGGGCCCGGCCCTGTACATAGGAAAGCTCTGCTTCCTGTCCGGGCATGTCCTTCAGCAGTGCTTCCGCTTTTTTCCAGTCTCCGCTGTCCACGGCAGCTTCCAGCGCCAGCTGGTTTACTCTCTCCAGCTGCTCCTGTGCACCGGGCAGGGACGCGACTGCGGCAAGCGCCATCCTGGCACCGTCCAGATTCCCGTTCTGTTCCCAGGCCAGTGCCTGCCGGTATAATGCAATCCCGTCAGGGGAAGCGTCTTCCGCTTCCTCTACAGTGCCGCCGCCGGAAAGCGTTTCCAGTATCCGGGCGGTTTCCTGCCGCTCCAGCTGTGCGCGCAGTTCAGAAGCCCGGTTCAGGCTGTCTTCCACACCACTGGTCAGACGGTCATAGCCCGCAAGCGCTTCCGAAAGCTCGCCGTTTTCTTCGTTAAGACGGGCAATCAGATAGTCTTTCAGCGGCTGCACAGACGCAGCATCCTCTGCATCTGCCAGCATATCCAGGGCTTCCTGAAGCTGCCCAGCTTCCAGTGCAGCCCGGGCGTTTTCCAAAAGACGCATTTCTTCTGCGCCGCTCAGTTCCCGTGCGCGCACTGCGCTGTCCATGACTGTAAGTCCCCGATAGGCATTCAGGGCCTCAGAAGTGTTTCCTTTCTTTTCAAGCTGGCGTGCCTTCGCGTACAGACACATTGCCTGTGCATCCTGGAAGTTCCCAAGACCGGAGAACAGCGCTTCTGCTTCTTCCAGATCTCCGCGTGCCAGGAGTCCAAGCGCACGCACATAACGCTGTTCCTGGTCAAGCGCGCTGCATTCCGAACGCATTTCACTGCTGTCAAGGAACGAACCGAGCGCGGCGAACCCGTTCGCGGCGGCCGCATACTGCCCCTGGGATTTCAGCAGCATTGCCTTGATATAGGTCAGATAGGATGCGCTGTCCTCAAAGGGATGCACGCGCCCCATCTTTTCTGCCGCGGAATCCAGATTCCCGCTTTCAAGATCCGAAACGGCTTCCTCATATACCATGGTGCGCCAGGCTTGCCCGATGCGCTCCGCCTGTTCAGTGCTGTCCAGAAATCCGTTCAGCTGAAGAAGCCCGTTTTCCGCTTTCTGCAGCGTCTCTGCCGGGAAAGAAGCGAGGTCTGTCGCTGTGGACAGCATGCCCTGGGCGAGATACGGCATATAGGAGAGGTACAATGTGCTGTCCTGAAAGCCGTCACAGCGCATGAAGAAGCTTTCAGCCCGTTCAAAATCACCTTTTTCCAGGGAACGAACGGCTTCGCCGTAAAACTCTTCCTGCTGCATGGCGGTGTATCCAGTGGCCCAGCTGCCGGCTCCCAGGAACGGTCCGAGCCCGGACATTAGTTCTGCCGCAGAACCGTAATCACCACTGCGCGCTAATTCCTCAGCGTCCAACCATTCCCTGTAGGCCTCTGCTTCGGGAAGATCCGTCACTTCCCGCAGCATATCCCGCGCCTGTCCGTAGTTGCCGTCATCCATGAGATCCGTGGCCGAGGCAAGAATGATCTGCTCCAGAAGTTCCCTGTCCTTTTCAGCCCGGCTGTCCGCATCCAGAAATCCTGGAACGGACCACAGTCTGTCAAGGGCGTCCGCATACAGTCCCTGGGCTTCACAGTCCAGTGCCTCCATGTACAGCAGATACTGCAGACTGTCCTTGTATCCGCAGATGCGCTCCAGGAAATAGGCTGCGCTGGAAGGCTTGTTCTGCTCAAAGTACAGAATACCCTTCTGATACATTTCTTCCTTCCAGGCTTCCTGTGCGGCAGCAGCGCGCTCTGCACTGTCGCGGAAATCCCCCAGTGCTGCAAACTGTTCTGATGCCGCCCGGTACTTTCCAAGACCCATCAGGGATCGTGCATTGAGATAAGAAAGATACAGATCACTGTCCGCATATCCGGCCAGGGCTCCGAAAAGATCCGTAGCCGTGGCCAGTGCATCCTGGTCCGTGAAGCTCACAGCCTCCTGATACAGTTTTTCCATCCAGGCATCCCGGCAGGCAGTTTCCCGTTCCTGTGCGTCCCGGAATCTTCCAAGATCCGCATAGATTTCCATGGCAGACATGAACTGCTCTGCCTGTTCTGCGCGCATGGCATCGATATACAGGAGAGAGCGCCGTGTATCCCGGTACTCCCCAAGCCTGAGGAAGATTTCCTGCGCTTTATCCAGATCACCGGAAGCGAGATACTGCTCCGCTTCCCCATAATCCAGGTCTTTCAGCTCATACTCAAGACGTTCCGAAATCTCCCTGCTGTCCCGGAATCCATCCAGCGCACGGAATGCTTCCAGAGCCTTTTCGATCTCTCCGTTCTTCTGCAGGTCCAGAGCGTCCAGATAGGCCAGATAGGTATCTGACTCCATTTCACCGCGGACCAGTTCAAAGTCCGCCCGGGCACTGGCGTAATCGCCCTTCAGAAAGGCTTCCAGCGCATTGAAATAAGTGCGGTCATCCGCCACCCTGGCATAGGCGCGGGCTTCCTCCGCACTGTCCAGAAAATCGGAAAGCTCCGCAAAAGCCTCGCTTGCGCCGGCATAATCCCCGGCTTCCACCTTGGCCCACGCATCGATGTAACCAAGATACTGCTGGGTGTTTTTATAATCAGCATGAAGTGCGAACAGTTCCCTTGCCTGGGCATACTGTCCCTTCGCAAACAGCTCACGTGCCTTTTCATAATCCGATCCGGCCGGAGCTGAACAGGATGAAAGCACCAGCATGGACGTCATGACCAGGGCCATCAGCCTTCTGCGTTTGTCCATATCGCGCACCTCCTGACAATACTTTTCATACTGAATTACTATATCACAATTGCTTCAAAAAGGCATCTGCCATAAGCGATTTCTACATTAAAATGTTTTCAGTTCATTCTGCAGCGCATATACTCACAGACATACTCGGGTCTGTTTGTGATAAACGGAATGGAGTCTGGCAAAACCGACCGTTCCCGTCTTTTATAGTGCGGCAGGTTCAGTTCCGACTGTCTGTTCTGATTTGCCCCGGATACCCTGAAGTGATACAATTCCTCGCTGAGGTGATATGATTTGCGGCGATATCTGTTTCCGGCCGTTCTGTTTTTTCTGATGCTTTTCCTTTCTTCAGCCCTGGCCCAGGAGGCGCAGGATCTGTCTGAGCAGTGCGTGGTCACAGCCACCAACCCAAAAATGGCGTTCCGTCTCACGGACGGACGTGTGGAGAAAGCCTATGAGGCAAGAAAACACACGGTCAATGAGATTGAGTTCACCCTTCCCGAGGGAGAGGCTGCCTTCGGGCTGTATATGATCTGGAAAATGGACAGTGCGCAGGTGGCACTGGACATCTATGATCCGGAAACGGAAACCTATGCATTCTTCGCCAATGTCAACAACGGGAAGTTTGTGCATGAATATATGGAGCTTCCCGGTGCGCAGCGCTTCCGCCTCCGGTCCCTTGCGGATTCCGGAAGCATACCGGTTACGGAAGTCACCGTTCTGGGTGAAGGCACACTCCCGGAACGTATTCAGGTCTGGGAAGAATCCTGCACGGATGCCGATCTTCTGGTTCTGGTTGCCCACCCTGATGATGAATTCATCTTTCTGGGCGGCACCATTCCCTGGTATGCCCGCGAGCAGAAGCTGCATGTAGCCGTGGCATACCTTACCCTGGCCAGCAATACCCGCCTCAATGAACTTCTGGACGGCCTCTGGACGGCCGGAGTCCATGAATATCCCTATCTCCTTCGCTTCAAGGACTGGCGCTATCCGAGCCTGCAGCATGTGTACAAGAAATGGGGCGAGGATACGGTTCTGGACGCAGTGAAAAACCTGATTGACACCTGCAGGCCGTCTGTTGTGGTGACGCAGGACATCGAGGGTGAATACGGCCACAGCCAGCATATCGCAGCTGCGGATCTGTGCCTGCGGATTATCCGGGACGGTGAACGTACCCTTGCCTGGCAGCCCTCCAAGCTGTATCTGCATCTCTGGGATGAGAACCCCATTGTCATGGACTGGACCCGTCCCATGGAAAACTACGGACAGATGACATCAGCGGACAATGCAGAGCTTGCCCTGAAATGCCATAAAAGCCAGTACGCCCAGTCGCTGAAGGTCAAGGGCGGAAAAGTCTTCCGGTTTGTGGTTTCCCTGAACAGCATGTATCCCATATCGGATTTCGGCCTTGCGTGGACAAGCGTAGGTCCCGATGCGCAGGGCGGCGACTTTATGGAGCATATCGAACCCAAAAGCGCTGTGCACGCTGAACCATAAGAGCACGAAAACGGCTCCCCAGAAAGATTCCGGGAATTTTCCCGGCGTCTTTCAGAGGGAGCCGTTTTTTGCGTGTATCGGTTACCGAATATCCACGATTTCAAACCCTTCAAGGTTTTTCAATACCCCATCGTGGCCTACTATGCAGACCCTGCCTTCCCGGCCGAAGCGGTCCATAAGGTCCGCGTATTCCGGCAGATCCGCCATGGTCAGGGACAGCATCTCGTCCCGGATGCGCTTCATGTCCTTCTCTGTTCTTCCCAGGAAGTACCGCATATCCGCATCATTGGCCTTGGCACTGGCGGGAAGCATGGGATCAAAACTATTCACCACAGAGATGATATATCCGTCCAGCGATTCTCCGCTCCGGGCAAATTCCCGGAGGAACTCGCCCACATGCGTGAACTTTTCCAGGCTCCTGTCCGGTGTGGGATCACGGAAGGAATACTGCATGCAGTCGCCCAGGTCCGTAACCTTCTGGCCTGTGCCGTAGGCACCTCCCTGTACGCGCACCGTATTCCAAAGATAGGCAAGGCTCACAATCTGGTCCATGACTTCCATGCGTCCGCTGTAGGCTTTTCCTGCAACACCCAGAGACCACCCGCGTACCGCAAAGGATATCTGGGCCGGAATCCTGATGGCGGTTTTGTCGGGAAGATGACACTCATAATGGGTATCCGTGGCACATACTGTGCCCTCGGGGAGCATTGCCGCCATCCGCTTCACATCCGGAAGCTCCGATGAAGCCACGCTCATCACCAGACGTTTCCGGCCGATCCGCTCTGTAAGCCAGCGGTTCATCCGCTCAAACTCGGTCCAGCGCTCCTCAAAGTTGTCCAGCAGTCCGTGCAGGAAACGGATATAGGCGGTTCCCTCACGGGCTTCAAGGAGCGCGCCTCTGGCGGTATAGGCGGAAAGGACTGCGCGGACACCAAGCGCCTGGCCATGGCTCACTGCGCCCTGGTCCACGTCATCCACATCCTGATGCAGAAGCTCCAGCAGCTTTTCCTTCTGATCAAACCGCGTCCGCAGCACGAGCTCCAGCACCATTTCCTCCGCCTTTTCCAGGTTCCGGTCCAGTGCGCTGAAGGACACACAGAAATACGGACGTACCCGGTCCGGCTGTCCCGGGCTGTCAAAGGCCATAAGCCGCATATCCACTTTTCCCAGGAGCGAGCGGACTTCACGCTGCAGCGTCAGCGTATCATAGTGCTCGGTGGGAAGAGAGGTGTACTGGTTGATCATCAGCTCCAGGAGCGAAATGTCCTGATATTCAAGATCGGACAGCTGGAAATGGAACGTGACATAGGTGATGCCGTTGGTGGAAATGTGATGTTTGAGTACCGGTACACCGTCCACGGTTTCCATTTCCGTTTCCGGCAGCGGTTCCATTTCTCCGAGGTCTGACAGCTGCAGATGTGGTATGGTGGCAAGCTGCTCCGGTGTATCCGGCGTTTTCTGCCAGGCATGAAGCGCTGCGTTCATCTTCTTCACTGCGTCCAGCTGCTCTTCCGTCATGGATTCCGTCATGGCCCTGAGTTTTTCCTGCTCCCTGCGCCGGGTCTTCTCACCCAGATCCGGGTCCGGATGCGCCAGGACCACGTTCCACTTGTCCTGGTCCAGGAACACTTCCTGAAGCAGTTCCTCATAGGCCCGGGTATCCAGCATTTCCCGGAGTCTGGCATAATCCTCGTCCGGCGTGAGATAATCCAGCGGGTCTCCGCCGTACAGCCATGAATCCATCATCCGCACGGCTCTGGATACGCCCTGGGGTTCTGAACGCTCGCGCTGCTTGAACTCCACCAGGTTCAGCGTGGCTTCCAGTTCCTTGCGGTCGATTCCGTCCCTGACCAGTTTCCGCACGGCTTCCTGAACGGCCGGCAGAATCTCACCGGCACGTCCCGGCGCCACGTTTCTGGCCATGATGCTGATATAGGGCTGGAAAATGGAGTCATTCACATCAATCTCCACATCCTTGGCAATCCCTTTATCGAGCACGCAGCGGATCAGCGGAGCATCATTGCTCACGCCGATTGTCACCAGCATCATCTGCAGAGCACGGATCTTCAGGTGATCCTGAAAAGAGCAGATGATATGTCCGGCTGCAAAATAATCGCGTCCCTCAGGATTCTCATCCCTGCCCAGTTCATAGAAAAGATCACGCTGTGAAGCGTACACTTCCTGCCTTCTGATGGGATCATGGCGCGCAATGGGCTCAAATTCCTTCAGATAGGAATCAATCAGACTCAGTGTCTCCTCAAGCGGAACCGCTCCATCCAGGTAGATCATGCTGTTGGAGGGATGATAAAACCGCCTGTAGCTGTTCACGAACTGCTCATAGGTCAGGTCTGTGATGCTCTCCGGGTCGCCGCCGGAGTGGAATGCATAGGTATTGTCCCGAAAGATCTCATGGAAAAGTCCTTTGACCACCACATCATCCGGCTGGCCCATGGAACCTTTCATTTCATTGAGCACCACACCGCGGAACACCGGTCTGCCTTCCTCAAGCTCCAGATGCCAGCCCTCCTGATAGAAGATATTCGGATCCTCCAGCACTCGGGGAGCAAATACGGCATCCAGATAGACGCCTGCAAGATTCAGGTAATCCTTGTCATTCCGGCTTGCCACCGGATACATGGTCTTGTCCGGAAACGTCATGGCATTGAGAAAGGTCTGCATGGATCCCTTCATCAGCTCCACAAACGGTTCCCGCACCGGATACTTTTTGGATCCGCACAGGGTCGAGTGTTCAAGAATATGGAATACCCCCGTGTCATCCTCGGGAAAGGTGGGAAACGTGATGCAGAACACCTTGTTTTTCACCTGATTATCCAGCCAGCACAGCGGCGTAAGGGTCTTCTCATGGACCATTTCCACCATGCGCCCCTGAAGCTCTCTGCATTCCCGTACACGGTTTACCCGGAATCCGCACAGTCTGTCTCCACTCTGCAATGTCATAGCAACCCCCTGAAAT
>CAMNDE010000039.1:0-31612 GCA_946534895.1 uncultured Clostridia bacterium | reverse complement strand
TCTTCTATCGCCTGAGTTTGATTGAAGCTTACGGAACCGGGCTGAAGAAAATTCTTGCAGCCTATCATCCCATGGAGGCAGACCAATTGTTCCAGGTAACTGAGAAGGTATTTAAAGTCACGCTACCGAGTCTGAACAGCGGCCGTTCCTATGAGCTGCACAGCCCAGCTACTCATCAAACGGCTGAGGAAATGATCCTTGCATACCTTTCTACAAAAAAACTGATTGCGCGGCAAGAAGTTGAACAGATCACCGGGAACAGTTCTTCAACCGCTGCCAGAACGCTGAAAAGAATGGTGCAGAACGGTGTGCTGATTAGGATCGGTGAAGGCAAAAATACAAAATACAAACTTGCAAAGATATAAGATACCAGTTGGGATGGAAGCTGCAACTGTGTCGTTTGGCGAAATGGTATTGAAAACAGTGTAGTTATTCTACCGTACATACTCTCATGAGGGCTCTTTGATCAAATATAATTTCGATGTTCTGGAACGCGACTACCTGCCAGAAGAGAGTAAGCGTAAATTAATCGGTGTCTATTAACAGTAAGGCCTCTACAAGGAACAGAAAACAATAGTTTGATTATCGGTCGTTTGGTATACTGCCTGCTCTGTTTTTCCGTTCAGCGTATCACAGGCTTCCACTGAATAGCAGCCCGGCAGGGTAATTTTGTTTATTTCCGCTTCCTCCGTATCTGTTTTATTTACATGGCAGAGGAACAGCCATTGATCCTGCCCGTCCTGCCGCAATTGATAAAGCAGGTTGTCTGCCTGTTCTCCCGCTTCGTTTTCGATGGAAACAGCCCGGTGCTTTTCTAATTGGACGCAAAGTGCATCCAGATCCTGAACGTAAACGCTTTCCATAGCCAACCGTTCCGCCCGGTCATGGGGAAGCGCGTCCACCAAGGAAGGAGCATATCCCAGAAAATAGATTTTCCCGCCCCGCCGATGAAGCCGCTCCAAAGCGTTCAGGGTCGTTCCTCGGATCGTGGTCATGTTCGGCAGGATCACCGCGTCGTAGGCCATTGGACCCACGTGCATAAGGTCATCCCCTTCATCCTTGTATAATTCCGGCAGCAGCGATTCGGAAATAAAATCAAAATTCAAATGCCGGAACAGCAGTTTTTCCGTCAGGCTATATACGCATTAACAAAGCAGAGCTTTCCTCTGCTTTATCAGTGATCGAAAGCTCTGCTTGGCCTGTCGAAGTCCAGTTCAATTGTTCTGATGGATGCTTACTCGTTCCGCATAATATAAGTGATAACACCTTCGTTGGAGGTGAATATCAACGCTGTTTTGCCGTCCGATTCCACAATTTCATACGCGCCAGGTGTAACCGTTTCGGCGGAGGGATTCATGGCGATATAGGTGCCGGCATCCTTTCCGTCCGTCTCATCACCGTCAAAGGCGAAGAAGGTATATTCCGCAGTCAGCGCCAGGTCACCTGTGCCCGTGAAGTCGGCATAGGTTTTTCCTTCGCCGTCCTCTGACAGCATGATATACATCTGTGCATTGCCGTATTCCGGGAAAGCGGAAAAATCACAGTCCCAGGTGCCGGCCAGCTTCGCGCGCTGGGCGGTGGTTTCCTCATTGGTCATGGATGCCAGGTTTTCCACCACGAACAGGGAAATCACACTCTGCAGGGTATCCTCGTTTTCTTCGGTCAGAGCGGAAGTCTGAATGGCGGAGCCGACCCAGTAGGCATATGGGCCTTCCAGCAGGTTTTCCACGTTTTCCTCGGTATCTCCGTAACGAAATTCCAGATGATAGGTGGTGGCGGGTGTATCCGGGAACATCAGCAGATATTGGAATATGCCGGCATTCTCTTCCTGCGCTTTATACAGGTAACCATCCATGGCCATCTCATATTCACCATAGGTGCCCTTGGCCGCTCCGTCACGGACGAATGCATAGGTGTAGGTCACGCCGGTGCCGTCCGCCATGGTGTAGGTAACGGTTTTTCCGTCTTCACCGCCAAAGGTGATGGCAGTCACATTATTGATGAATCCGCAGTAGAAGTTAGGTGCAGCGGCCTGTTCACCGTAACCGGGAGCATTGATGGAGCTCTTTACATAGGCAACCACGTCATCAGCGGTGGAAGCACCCACCACAGCGGCGGCGTAGTCGTGCCAGTAATGATCATATTCGGCATTCAGGGTCGCACCTTCAAACAGTGGCTGATAGTCTCCGATCACCTGAGCCAGGAAGGTATCTCCTGTTACGGTTTCCTCTGCCTGGACGGGAGTTCCGGCAGCTGCAGCCGTCAGCATCAGAATGGCGGCTGCCATGATCGCCAGCATCCGGGAAAGTTTGTTGAACATCGTTTTCATCCTCCTGAAGAGATTTTGTGGAAAGTCTTGTTAGATACCACTAACCATATTATAATAGGCGCGAAATGACTTGCAACGGTTTTCGGGTCATCTCGGAATTTTTGTCGGGAGGGGCTGCCGGATGCGTACATTCAGTCCGGAAACGCGGAAAAGCATCGAATCACGCATGATCGAGGAAGGCTTTTCCCTGCTGAAGGAAGGCGGACTTAAGAATATCCGGATCGATGAAACTGCCCGGAAGTGCGGTATTGCCAAGGGAAGTTTCTATTCGTTTTTTGAAACGAAAGCGGAATTCATCTATCGGATCATGATATCGAAACGGGAGGAAGCCAAGCAGAAACTGGAGGATTATTTGGAGAATGGAAAGCTGAGCTTTGATGGTCTGTATCAATATCTGCTCTGGCTGGCTCAAAGCGATCTGGACATCTTTGCGCATCTTTCCGAAAAAGATCGGCAGGAACTGAAACGACAGTGGCCCGAATCCTGGTTCAATAACGACAGCAACAATATTCTTACGGTATCCAGGATTCTTGGGTGTCTTGAAAACCCACGGCAGGATGCGGACAAGCTACTGTTTGCAAACTGTCTGAAGCTCATTGCACTGGCCAAGGCAGAAAAGCAGGTGTTTGCCTTGCCGGCATTTGCACCGATGATTGATCATATCGTCCGCCTTGCCTGCGAAACCGTTTGTTTTCCATCCTGATAAAAAAGCGGACTGCATGACGGGAGGAAAACAATATGATATCTGTGGATGGAGGGCGGGCTGCTTTTACGGTCAGAAAAGGAGAAGTGAAATATGCAGTTTGACGAGATGGGTCTTAAAGATGGAAAAACCCTGATGCTTCTGCCGGGCACGGCCTGTGATTACCAGACCAATTTCGGCACGGTGCTGGACAGGCTTGCAGCCAGGTATCACCTGATCTGTGTCAACTATGACGGTTTTGACGGAAGCGATCTGGTCTTCCCGGATATCCTCACGGTGGTGGAAAAGATTGAACAGTATGTGATCCGGAACCATGGCGGACGACTGGACGGAGCCATCGGCTCTTCTCTTGGCAGCACCTTTGTCGGCCAGCTGATTCAGCGGCAAAACATCCACCTGGATCACGGCATCTTCGGCAGTCCGGACCTGGACCAGAGCCGCAAATGCAGCGCCTGGCTGCAATCCAAGCTTGTGGTGCCGCTGCTGACCAGCTTTACCGGCAGTGAAAAGAAACGGGAGAAGACGAAGGCAAAGCTCAAAAATTTCTTTGAGATGAGCGATGAAACCGCTGACAGGTTTATGGGCTGCTTTTCAAAATTCAAGCCGGAATCCATCAAAAACGAGTATTACACCGATTTGCTTACATGGCTGGAAGACGATATCCATGTGGAACATACCAGGGTTCATTTCATTTACGCCAGCAAGATGGGCGATAAGTACCTGAAGCGTTACAGAAAATATTTCCGGGATCCGGAAATCCGGGAATTTGACATGCAGCACGAACAGTGGCTGTTCGGCGGAGAGCAGTACACCGGGCCGGTGCTGAAAGCTGTCGACGAATTTATGGAGATGCCGGTATGAAGATGAAGGTACTGATTTACGGTTCCGGCGTGATCGGCTGTTATCTGGCGCATGTTCTTTGTACGGCCGGCAATGACGTCACGCTGATTGCCCGCGGTCCATGGAAAGAGCAGCTTCAGCAGAACGGATTGAGGATTCGCCACCATCTCCAGCGGAAAACCACCCTGGATCGGCCAAGGGTGATCGGCAGCATAAAGGAAGATGACACCTATGACGCAGTGTTTGCCGTCATGCCATACAACAAGATGCAGGCGATCCTTGAACCGCTGGCAGCCGTTCGTTCACCGATCGTGGTGCTGGTGGGCAACAATATGAGCCCCGCTGTGATGCAGCGGGAAATCCTGCAGCGCTCTGTGTGCGTGAAGCAGGTGCTGTTCGGTTTTCAGGCCACCGCGGGCAAACGGGATCATGAAAAGGGCATGCTGATCTGCGAACGGGCCGGCGTCGGTGCTATGGATATCGGTGGATTGCACACCCTGCCGGGCAGCGATACAAAGACGAAACTGGAAACGATGTTTTACGGCAGCGGATACAGGCTCAACTGGCAGCCCGATATGGAGGCCTATCTCATCTGCCATTTGGCGGCGGTGCTTCCCATCTGCTATCTGGCCTATGCCTGCCATGGGGATCTGACGGACTCCACAGGGAAGCAGCGCAGGCTTATGCGCATGGCCTCCCGGGAGGCGTATGGCATGCTGAAGTCGCAGGGAATCCAGATTCTGCCAAGGGGCGATGACCAATATTATGCCCCCGGGATCAAAGGCGCGGTCATGCAGTTCCTCTACTTCGGCATGGCCAAGTGGAAAACTGCCGGGGATCTCATCGCCTGCGAGCATTGTCGGAACGCCTTTGAGGAAATGGAGATGCTGGACGGAGACTTTGAGAAAGTGCTTGCCCGCGGGCCGGGATTTCCCATGCCCAGCTGGCGTGCTCTGAAGGCGCAGATGCCGGACTGGGACGCAATCCGGAAACAGTACGCGGGGAAAGCATGAAATGATTGTGCGGACAACTTCTGCTTTTCCGGCGTCAATGGGATGTGATTTTTCAAGAGCTGCAAAGGCCGGAAACGCTCCGGAACACTGCAAAGCCATACGCCGCATAGCCTGCAGATGATGCGGCGGACGTATGGACTGTGGGCAGCAGGTCGGCTTATATCCTGGCTGGGATGACAGCAGCTTCAACACGAAAAAGGATAATCCGGCTGATCACGTTTCCGTTCGTGCAGGCGCTGCCGGCGTGGATATCAGGAGGTGAAACCGCTGATGGAGAAAATCATTCGGAAATACGGCAAGGTATACCGGAAAGCATTGTCTTTCTGCCATTTTCATGATATTGAAGGAAAAGCCGCGGCATATCAGTCACGGCTGCGGGAAATGTACGCCTCAGATGGTTTCAAGGCGCACAGCATTTATCCCACCGTCAACACGGTCCATGTCTATGCTGTGATCGCCATGTGCCTGGAGTTGAAAGCTCTCGGTCTTTCTGAGGCGGAGATCATCAGGGTGGTCAACCATGGGTTTGCGCGGCGGCGGAATTTCTTCCGTCGAATTCTCCGCGCCATCGATCTGCTGCCAAACAGCTTCAGTATCGCAAAAAAATGGAATATCTCGGATCATGACAGGCGGGTCCGGGATGGAAGCATTACCTATGACCGGTTCGATGTCGGCGAAGACCGGATCGAATACCACATCTCCAAATGCGTGTACATTGAGATGTTCGAGGCCTATGGCATCCGTGGTCTGTGCAGGATATTCTGCATGACGGACACGACCTCGTATGAACATCTGCGCCGTCATGTGACCTTCATCCGGCATTCGGATCTGTCGGATGGCGGGGAATGTTACGATGAGATTGTCCGAAGGAGGAAACCGCAGTGAACCGGCCGGACATCATCCTGGACGGACTGTCCATATCCCGGCTGTTCAATGCTGCGGCAGGGGTGAACCTGGTTTTCTGACGGAGGATGAATCATGGGCGCTGTAAAAACCGCGTTCCTGATGTCTGGCGCCGGACATCTGCCAGGGGAATTGCGGCCGGCCTCAGGAATGGGCGTCACGCCGAACGAATCCTGGTGGTGGATAGCGGGTATATCGTGCAGAAAGAAACACATGCGGAGCTGGCAGCACAGGACGGCATTGTGGATGCTTCATCAGCCATGCTGCGCCGAAACTGTGGATTACGGTGATTATGAAATGACAGAAAAGAGATGTGACGGATATGATGCCATACAAAGGAACTTATCTTCGCCTGTTTTCCCTTCTGCTCAGAAAGCCGATGACGAAGGAGTACGGGAAAGCGCTGACCCGCAAAGCGCTGAAGGCAGCGCCTGCGATCTATCGCCGGATGCTGGAAAAGACGGACGACATTGGTGCGGACAACCCTATGGCGGGTAACGTTTATATGTGCTTTGTGTTTCTGGCGATCTGGAAAGCAGCTGAAGGTGCCATCTCCCCGGAGAGCCTTCGTCGTGTGACGAAAGCATTTATGGCAAGGCCGATCGTTGGAAAAATCATGGGCGGAAAAGACATCAACCGGTCTGAGGATCTGGCAGCGGCAAAGGCACGGTTCCATAGAATGCAGGACTGGGCGGATGCCCACCCGGAATACAAGGACAGGACCTGGGATTTCAATTTCGACGATACGAAACACCGGGACGGCTCTTATTATTACTTCACCCATTGCCCGCTTGAAAAGTTTGCAAGGGAAAACGGTTTTCTGGAGGTGCTGCCCGTTGCCTGTGAGATCGACTACATGACGACCGCGTTCAGTCATGGTATTCTGCACAGGGAATATACCCTGGCCACCGGCGGACCTGTATGCGATTACTGGATCGTTCCGGACCGGATTCAGAATCCCGAATAAAGAACTGCGATATACCCTGCTGCATGAACACTTAACGATCAGAGACACCGGCATGTGCGCTGGTGTCTTTTCCTGTGCCGGGTTTTCTTCTGGAACGGGCTGGGGTGCCGTACAGCCTGATTGAGCAGACAGGACTTTTCCAGACGGAGTTCATTCAAAGCAGGAAGGACGCCTGATTCTGTGCTGGGTAAATCGTGCTTCCAAATGGCGATTTAATCCCTGTTTTTAGCGGCCGTATGGGAATATAATACATACAATCACTTGCTTTGGAGGTAAGGAACATGGAATTTCAGTGGCTGAAACAAGTGAAATCAGGTTGACTGATGAGCGAATTGAGATCATGGCTCCAGGTATGCCGCGTGGGGAATCACTTCGCGTTCCATTACTCAATAAACGGTGAGGACTTCTGCATGATGCGCTACTTTCATCTTCCTGCTGAGCGGGTGGTGAAGGTCGGCCTGCTGGCCCAGGCACCTGTTGGAGACGGCGGCGTCCGCGTATATGGGCATCTGTCCATCCGGCCTGTCACGGTAAAGAATATCAGGGCGGGCAAATAATCCATACACAGCGCCAGAGGAGGAAACATGTCCATCATACTGGATCATCAGCTGCGTGAGAAAACGGTTCACGATACATCATCATTTCCAATCATCTATTTCCAGGATGAACTGGCCCTGCTGCCGGATCAGGCCGGGCCGATGCACTGGCATCCGGAATTTGAAATTGCCACGGCAGCATCCGGTGTTCTGGATTATCAGGTCGGGCAGGAGCATATCATCCTGGAAGCAGGAGACAGTATCTTTGTGAGCGGCAATATGCTTCACAGCATCCGGCAGCAGTCCGGTGATGTACCTGATCCGATGCCGAATATTCTGTTCTCCGGCTCGCTGATTGCTCCGGAGAACAGCAGCATCTATGTGCAGTATATCCGGCCTGTCATTGAATGCCGGACGCTGCCCTGTGTGGTGTTCCGGCATGACTGTGAAGAGCATGTCCCTGTCAACAGACTGATACAGGACATATACCGTCTTCTTTGCGAACAGCCCCGCTGCTATGAAATGGCGGTTCAGCGTCATCTCAGCAGCATTTTTGAGTACCTGGTGCTGCATTTTGATGATCTGCCGCATACAGAGGCCGGACGCGTACAGCTGAACACGCAGGTGCGCATTCAGCAGATGCTTGCCTTCATTCACGCCCATTACGCGGAAAAGGTTACCCTGGCTGATATTGCCGGGGCTGCCAGCATCAGCCGGAGTGAAGCCGGACGATGCTTTCAGGCATATATGGGATGCTCGCCGGTGGATGCGCTGATCCGGTACCGTCTGCAGAAGGCATGCAGTCTGCTGCAGGATGCGACACTGACATTGCAGGAGATCAGCCATGCCTGCGGCTTCAATTCAGTGAATTACTTCAGCCGCCAGTTCCGGAGATGCTACGGGCGTGCGCCCGGTCCTGTCCGTGAATCCCCAAAATAAACCTGTACAGTTCGAAGGAGCATATCATGAACCAAAAGCCGGATTATCGGAAAACCCTGCTGGCCTGCTACCTTGGGTTTATCACCCAGGCGATTTCCGCCAACTTTGCCCCCCTTCTGTTTCTGACATTCAGGAACACTTATGGCATTCCGCTTGAGAAGATCGCCATGATTCCCATGACGTTCTTTCTGACACAGCTGCTGATCGACTTTGCCGCCACGAAATTTGTGGACAGAATCGGTTACCGCACCTGTGTGGTCTGCTCGCAGATGGTGTCCGCTGTGGGTCTGGCACTGCTGGCTGTACTGCCGGATCTGCTTCCGGATCCCTTTATCGGCATCCTGATCGCCGTGGTGTTCTATGCCGTAGGCGCCGGGCTGATCGAAGTGCTTATCAGTCCCATTGTGGAAGCGTGCCCCTTTGAAAACAAGGATGGTATGATGAGTCTGCTGCACTCCTTCTACTGCTGGGGCAGCGTGGGCGTGATACTCGGCTCCACCCTGTTCTTTGCCGTATTTGGTGTGGAGAACTGGCGGATTGTGGCCGTTCTGTGGGCGGTGCCGCCTTTTATGAACACCTTCAACTTTCTCAGATGCCCGATTGAACGCCTGACGGAGGACGGTGAAGGGATGACGATGGGACAGCTGTTCCGCATGCCGCTGTTCTGGCTGATGGCGATGCTGATGGTCTGCTCCGGGGCATCGGAGATCTCCATGTCGCAGTGGGCTTCAGCCTTTACGGAGTCCGCCATGGGCGTTTCCAAGACCGTCGGTGACCTGGCGGGCCCCTGCCTGTTTGCTGTGCTTATGGGGATTTCCCGCGTGTTTTATGGCAGAATGAGCGAAAAGCTGGATCTGACCAGGATCATGCTGGGCTGTGGAGCACTATGCGTCATGTGCTATCTGCTGGCTTCCCTGTCTTCGTCTCCCGTTCCGGGACTGATGGGCTGCGCGCTGTGCGGCATCTCGGTGGGCATCATGTGGCCGGGCACGCTCAGCATTTCCGCACAGAAATGTCCCAGGGGCGGCACCGTGATGTTCGCCCTGCTGGCACTGGCGGGTGATCTGGGCGGGTCCATTGGCCCTTCACTGGTGGGCAGCGTGTCCAGCATGGCAGACGGGAATCTGAAGACAGGCCTGCTTGCCGCCACGGTCTTTCCTGTATTGCTCATTTCAGGGCTGCTTGTGCTGAAAAAGAGGGTCAGAACCATACAAAGGACATAAAGCTCTGCCGGTGCAGTGCCTGGAATGTACGGAGTTCGTATCCGGGTGGTGCAGTGCGAACATTTTTCTGAAGACTCCGGCAAAAGACTGTGCGGGCCTGTTCTGAAGCAGAAAGCTGCTGATAAAAACAGGCCCTTTTCTTTTTCCTGCCGGGATCACGGATGAGGGAACCCGTGGCTGCTGCTTCCCGATATTCTGCAGAACCCTGACAGCGTTATGAGCTCACGCATGATTGACCAGACGCAGACAACATACTAAACTGGATACACTGCAGGAAGAACGGAGGCGCTGTGTATGCTGACGAAAGAAGAACTTCCGGAGTGCCCGGTGGCCACAACGGTTCAGCTGATCGGCAACAAATGGAAGCTGCTGATCCTTCGCAATCTGCTGGAACGCTCATGGAGATTCAATGAACTGCTGCACTCGATTCCCGGCATCAGCCAGAAAGTGCTGACAGACAATCTTCGCGCGCTGGAGCACGACGGCATCATCACCCGCACCGTGTTTCCCGAGGTACCGCCCAGGGTGGAGTATGCCCTCAGCGAACTGGGGAACTCCATGCGCCCGATCATGGATGCCATGCAGGCCTGGGGGACCAGCTATCAGCAGCTGGTGAGAGAGGCGGAATGAATCAGCGGAAATTTGAGCACCGGCTGACACGCGTTCTTATGGCAGTGTGAGCACAGGTGCGCATGTTCGGACAGTCACCTTTTTGTAACCTGGTCACCGAAAAGTGCGTACTGTTCAGCACGGAAAAAGCCGCATATAATGAAGCTGCCGCCGGAAGAAAGCGGCGGCAGGGAGTGAACACCATGGATTCAAACATCATGAAACTGAAAAAGATCATCGCGGATGCGGATGCCGTCATGATCGGCGCAGGCGCGGGACTGTCAACCGCTGCCGGGTTTGTCTATTCCGGAGAACGGTTCGGCCGGTACTTCAGCGACTTTGGGAGGAAGTACGGTTTCCGTGACATGTATTCCGGGGGCTTTTATCCGTATGAATCCCAGGAGGAGTTCTGGGCATTTTTCAGCCGGAACATCTGGATCAACCGCTACATGGACGCGCCGAGGCGCACCTATGACGATCTGTTCCGGCTGTGTAAAGGCAGGGATTATTTTGTTCTGACCACCAATGTGGATCACTGCTTCCAGAAAGCGGGCTTTGAGAAAAGCCGTCTCTTCTATACCCAGGGCGATTACGGCCTGTTCCAGTGCAGCAGGCCATGCTGCCGGAAGACCTGGGACAATGAGGCCATGGTCCGGGAGATGATCCTTTCGCAGGGCTTTGTCATTGGAGAGCATAACGCGCTCAGCCTGCCGGAAGGCAGGGATGCCATCATGCGCATTCCCGCGGAGCTTTTGCCGAAATGCCCTGTCTGCGGACGGCCCATGGCCATGAACCTGCGCTCGGACGATACGTTCGTGGAAGACGAGGGCTGGCATAAGGCAGCGGCAGCGTATGAAGCCTGGATGACAGCGCACCAGCATCAGAAGGTGGTCTATCTGGAGATCGGCGTGGGCTATAACACGCCCGGCATCATCAAGTACAACTTCTGGCAGCAGGTGTACCGGAATGAGAATGCGGTCTATGCGTGTCTGAATATGGAGGAAAGCCAGGTGCCGGATGAGATCGGGGACCGCTCGATCGTGATCAGCGGAGATTCGTCCCAGGTGATCCGCGAGCTGGCGTCATGATCGTCGTTTCAGGATTCCGTTCCTCCGCAGCCCGGGCAGCGGGGATATGCGGGTCCGGGACTGATGATTATGCGGGGCCGGCCGATTGGAAGGGGGCTGCCGGATGCACCGTCAGATGAGTTATTTCATTGCTGTGGTAGAAACAAACAGCTTCTTTGAGGCGGGAGAAGTCTGTCATATCTCCCAGTCCGCCATCTCCCAGCAGATCCAGGCGCTTGAGCGTGAGCTGCAGGTGACGCTGCTGGAGCGGCACGGCCGGAAGTTCACGGTCACGCCGGCGGGCCGGTATTTCTATGAGCAGGCGAAAAAACAGGTACAGGCACTGGACAGCGCCATCCGGGAAGTCCGGCGCATCGACAGCGGTGAATATCAGCGGCTTCGTGTGGGCGTGCTGAACGGATTCAGCGGAAGAATCATCCAGAAGACCGTTCAGGACTTTGCGGTCTCCCATCCGCATGTGCGGCTTTCCCTGACCACCGGCACCCATGAGGAACTGTTTCATCCCGTTAATGACGGCTCTCTGGATATGGTGATCAACGACCAGTGGCGTGCTCTTTCAGACCAGTATATTAATGAGGAACTGATGGAGCAGCCGCTCTTTGCCCTGCTGCGGCAGGAGGATCCGCTGGCTGCTGAAGGCCGCGTACATTTTGAGGATGTGCAGGACCGGCTGTGCATTCTGGTGACATCCCCGGAACAGCGGGAAAACGAGGTCATGCACTGGCGGGATGTACTGGGTCTGCAGTCCAGTTTCCTGTTTACGGAAAACGTCGATGAAGCCCGCATGAATGCCGCTGCCGGGATTGGCTTCTATCCCTGTGATGCGGATATGCCGACGGATGGGGGTACAGTGCTGCTGCCGCTGTATCGGGGAGACACGCCTCTGACCCGGAAGATTTTCGCCTTCTGGCCGGAGAGCAGTGATTCGTCCCTGCAATGGGAGTTCGCAGAAGTATTGAGAGAGAATATCAAATAAGTTTTTCTTATCAAAAGACGCGGAAATCTGAATTGATTCCGCGTTTTTTTCTTTCTAGAATACAGATGCGGCATGAGAAAGCGCCGCGGCCATGAGAAGACAGACATCAGAAGGGCGGATATAAAAAATGGCAAACCTGATCGTATACTATTCCCGCAAAGGACAGAATTACTGGAACGGAAGCATTGTGGACCTGGCAAAGGGCAACACCGAGCGTGTGGCGGAGTTTGTACAGAAGGCCGTGGGCGGTGATCTGTTCGAGATCGAGACCGTCCGCGAGTACAGCAGGGACTATATGACCTGTATTGACGAAGCCAAGGCAGAGCTTCAGGAAAAGGCCCGGCCGGAGCTGAAGAAGTATCTGGACAGCCTGGACGGGTACGACACCATCTTCGTCGGTTATCCCAACTGGTGGGGCACCATGCCCATGTGTGTCTATACCTTCCTGGAGCATTACGACCTGACGGGAAAAAAGATTGTTCCCTTCTGCACCAATGAGGGTAGCGGCATGGGCGGCAGCGAGCGGGAACTGAAAAAGATCTGCAGAGGCGCGGAGGTGGTTTCCGGTCTCAGCATTCACGGCGCGGAAGCGGCGCAGAGTGAAGGCAAGGTTGCCGCCTGGGCGAAGAAGCATGTCTGATCCTGAGAAGTGCCGGGCAGCATACAGCGAGATGTACCG
Organism: uncultured Clostridia bacterium; assembly: GCA_946534895.1. Classification (GTDB taxonomy): domain Bacteria; phylum Bacillota; class Clostridia; order Christensenellales; family Aristaeellaceae; genus UBA2943. Next base: position 18,807 of record CAMNDE010000039.1, on the reverse strand, counting down.
CGCCATGATTGCAAAGGATATTCCGGCGCTGTCCGCTGTGCTGGACGATTCCTTTGTACTGGTGCATATGACCGGCATGCGCCAGTCGAAAACCGCTTTCCTGAAGGCGGTGGAAAACGGGACGCTGAACTATGCTTCGGCGGAACATGAAGCTGTGGATGTCACAGTACAGGGAGCTTCCGCTGTTCTGAGCGGAAAAAGCCGGGTCTGTGCTGCGGTCTTCGGCGGCGGCTGGCATACCTGGCGCCTGCGGCAGGATCTGAGACTGGTCCGGAAGGATGAACGCTGGCTGATCACGCTGTCGGAGGCCGGCACCTATTGAGACGGGATGCAATGCCTTATTCCTGAAGACGGAGGAAGCAGGCAGACAGGCATTCTGCTGCCGCAGCAGGAAGAGACACGCATTGCGACCAGCTTTATCCGATAAGGAGTGAAGAAATATGAAGAAGCTGATTTCCCTGCTTCTTGCCATGACGCTGCTGTGCGCGGCAATGCCGGCCTTTGCCGGGGAAGAGCCTGCGCATGTGCTGGTTGTGTATTTTTCCCGTACCGGTGAGAACTATAATGTAGGTGTCATCGAGGAGGGAAACACCGCGAAGATGGCGAAAATCATTGCGGGGCAGACTGGGGCGGATCTGTTCGAGATTGTACCGGAGGTGCCGTATCCGGAAGATTATGACAGCGTTCTGCCGATTGCGACACAGGAAAAGAACGAGGACGCCAGGCCTGCCTATCTTGGGGATGTTGAAAACTGGGACCAATACGACACGGTGTTCATCGGCTATCCCATCTGGTGGGCGGGCATGCCCTGCATCATGTACACCTTTCTGGAAAACCATGACTTTACCGGCAGGACAGTGATTCCCTTCAACACGCATGAGGGAAGCGGTCAGGCCGGCACACAGCAGGATATGGAAGAACGTCTTTCCGGAATCACCGTACTGCAGGGGCTGGCGGTTCGCGGCAGCAAGGCCCAGAATGATGCGGAAGGAACCGGTTCGGATGTGGCTGACTGGCTGAAAAACATCGGACTTGCTGAATGACAGGGGGAAACACAGATGATTCAGAATCGTTTTTTTCCGGAAATCCATGGAAACTTTGGCTTTGGATGCATGCGCCTGCCCATGAAGGACGGCAGAGTGAACTATGATGAGTTCTGCCGCATGGCGGATGCTTTCATTGCCTCGGGACTCAATTACTTTGACACAGCTCACGGATATATCGGCGGACAGTCCGAAACCGCCATCCGCGACTGCGTGGCAAAGCGCCATGACCGCAGCGAATTTCTGCTCACAGACAAGCTGACGGATCCCTTCTTCAAGAAGGAGGAAGATATCCGGCCCTTCTTTGAAAGCCAGCTGGCGGCCTGCGGCGTTGAGTATTTTGATTTCTATCTCATGCATGCCCAGGATAAGAACAATTACCCGAAATACAAACGCTGCAGGGCCTATGAAACGGCGATGCAGCTGAAGGCCGAGGGAAAGATCCGTCACTTCGGTATCTCATTCCACGACAAGGCCGATGTGCTGGACATGATTCTCACCGAGCATCCTGAGATCGAGATCGTGCAGATCCAGTTCAACTATGTGGACTATGAGGACGCTTCCGTGGAAAGCCGCAAGGTATATGAGGTCTGTGAAAAGCACGGCAAGCCCGTCGTCGTCATGGAGCCGGTCAAGGGCGGCAGTCTGGTCAACCTGCCGGCTGAAGCGGATCAGGTGCTGCGCGGTCTGAACGGCGGCAGCAACGCAAGCTATGCCCTTCGCTTTGCGGCCTCTTTCCCGAACATGGCGATGGTGCTCTCCGGCATGAACAGCATGGCGCAGATGGAGGACAATCTCTCGGCCATGGTGGATTTTCACCCGCTGACGGAGCAGGAGCGGCAGGCGATTGAAAAGGTCTGCGATATTTTCCACAGCCTGAACCTGATCCCGTGCACGTCCTGCCGGTACTGCATAGAAGAGAGCCAGTGTCCCCGGGGCATTCTCATCCCGGATATCTTTGGTGCCATGAACGCCCATGAGGCATTCCATGACTGGAACAGCGGCATGTATTACGGCATCGTCACGAGGGACGGGCACGGAAAGGCATCTGAATGCATCCGCTGCGGCAAGTGCGAGAAGGTCTGTCCCCAGCATCTGCCCATCCGGGAGCTGCTGAAGAAAGTGGCCGCCACCTTTGAGAGGTAAGGAACGAAAACAAGAAAAAACAGGTTCAGCTGGGACAGAACGGCATGAGGGTCTATCCCGTGGGGCTGGGCTGCATGGGTTTCAGCCATGCGAGCGGCGCGCCTACCGATCACGATACAGCAGTGCGTACTATCCGGCAGGCCTATGAGATGGGCTACGATTTCTTTGACACAGCGGAATGCTATACCGGCGTATATCCCGACGGTACGGTTTCCTATAACGAAGAGCTGGTGGGCGAGGCGCTGAAGGACGTGCGGGACAGGGTCGTTATCGCCACCAAGTGCGGAGTGACCCACGGCGGAGACCACCTGATTCTGGATTCCTCTCCCGCAAGGATCCGCTCCTCCGTGGAGGGAAGCCTGAAAAAACTGGGCACGGATCACATTGACGTGTACTACCAGCACCGCATTGACCCCAAGGTGGAGCCGGAGGCTGTGGCGGAAACCATGGGTGATCTGATCCGTGAGGGCAAGATCCTGTCCTGGGGCATCTCCGAAACCACGGAGGAATACCTTCGCCGGGCGCATGCCGTCACGCCGGTCACTGCCATTGAGAACCGCTATTCCATGATGGCCAGGTGGCATGAAAACATCTTCCCGGTCTGCGAGGAACTGGGCATTGTCTATGTCGCCTTTTCTCCCATGGCCAACGGCTTCCTGACCGGCAGGTATGATGCGCATACCCGCTTTGAGGGCAGTGAGGACTTCCGTTCCCGGATGCCGCAGTATACGGAGGAAGGATATGCCAAGGCAAAGGGCCTGCTGGAGCTGCTGAACAGGCTGGCACAGGAAAAGCAGGCCACCTGCGCGCAGATTTCCCTGGCCTGGATGATCTGCAAAAAGCCCTGGATCATCCCGATTCCCGGCAGTCGCAAGCCGGAACGCCTTCGGGAGAACCTGGGTGCCGGGGAAATCATCCTTACACCTGAGGAAATTTCCGATATTGACAGCCGGCTGGACGGCATGGAATTTGATGTGTTCGGCGGGCACAGCGGGAAATGAGCCCGCAGGATTCTGAAAGTGCGCGAAAGCGGGGATGCAGAGTGAAGACGGACGTGATGCTCGTTATCGGCGCGGGGCAGATCAGCATGGCCATTGCGCGCCGGACCGGTTTTGACAGAAAGATTGTTCTGGGCGATAAGAAGATGGAAAACGCGGCAGCCATCGCGAAGACCATGAATGAAGCGGGCTTCGACGTGGTGCCCTTCGAGATGGATCTGTCCAGCCGGGAAAGCATTCTGGCCATCATCGCGGAAGCGCGGAAATACGGTGAGATCCGGTATATGGTCAACGGCGCAGGCGTGTCACCCAGCCAGGCTCCCATTGAGGCGATCCTGAAGGTGGACCTCTACGGTACGGCTGTGCTTCTGGAGGAGGTGGGCCGGGTGATCGCGGAAGGCGGCTGCGGTGTCACCATCTCCAGCCAGTCCGGCTGGCGCATGCCCCAGCTGACCGCTGAGCAGGACCGCCAGCTGGCCACCACGCCCACGGAGGAACTGCTCTCTCTGGATATTCTCCGGCCTGAGCATATCCGTGATACGCTGCATGCCTACCAGCTGGCCAAGCGCTGCAACGAGAAGCGCGTTATGGCGGAGTGCGTCAGGTGGGGGGAGCGCGGAGCCAGGCTCAACGCCATCGCGCCGGGCATCATTGTGACACCGCTGGCGATGGATGAGTTCAACGGCCCCCGGGGTGATTTCTATAAAAACATGTTTGCCAAATGCCCTGCGGGACGTCCCGGAACAGCGGACGAGGTGGCGAATGTGGCGGAACTGCTGATGAGTGACAGAGGCGCGTTCATTACGGGCTCCACCTTTCTCATCGACGGCGGAGCCACCAGCAGCTACTACTATGGGCCGCTGCAGCCGGATGCATGATCATCCCTGAGAACAGACGCGAAAAAGAGTGCCGGAAGCACAGGACTTTGTGCCGCCGGCACTCTTTTTTATACTTGCGGAGGTCGCTGTGCAGGGCAAATACGGTATGTACAAACCGTCTGTGTAAATCGGGATTCAGGCTGCGGAGCCGGCGTTCTGTTTCAAAATTGCTGAAGATCAGCCCGTCAGAACCCGAATGGCGAAAGCTTGTCATGGAAGTTCCCTTTCCGTATGACAGGGGACCACAGGCAGTGCCCTGTCAGGTAGCAAAACCGTGCAGTTATCTGTAAGAAAAGAAAGCAGCGGGGATCAGGCACGGGCAGGCAGAGACCTGCAGTGCAGTCAGTATATACGATGTTTCCTTGGAAGTATAGAGTTTTCCGTGTGATGGTGCGGACATCCGCAAAGGGCCAAATCAGAGTACGGATACAGATGTGCGTAAAGAAAAAGGAAAATTCCGCCGGATGCAGCGCGGCCCGGAATTTCCCTTTTGGATATTCTGTTTCCGGAAACACGGACAGGATGCGGCCAGGTCCGGTGAGCGGCCTTCAGGGGCAGGTCAGCGGGTGAATCAGAAAATGCCGTTCAGTACTTTCCGGGAAAGTTCCTGTGTCTGGTCCTGGAGAGGACGGCTGTGATCCATGGTAAAAGGTGCCTGAATGACCATGCGCTTTCCGGAGAGATCCAGATGAACCGGCCAGACGTTCAGAGGCCTGCCGGCTCTTTTTTCATACATGGACAGGAGCATGAGCCAGCCCTCGTTGATTCTGTCCGTACAGTGCTCTCCGAAGGCCGTGGGAATTTCCGGGAAGATGACCAGATTTTTTCCGCTCTGCAGGAGGCGCAGGCTTTCCTTCATGGTGGTGACGGCGCGGCCGTCATGATATACGGGCACATGGGGCACGGAGCGGAGAATGAAGGGCAGGATCAGTGCCACCACAGGCGGGATGATCCGGTTCCAGAGGGGAGCCAGCCGGCCGTTTTCGTTCCACCAGTGATCCTGACGGACATAGGCCGGGGTGGTCTCCCGGCTGAGCGGGGCTGCGTAGATCCAGATATGACTGTTTTCCCGCAGGGGAAAGCAGGCGGCCATCTCCAGAGGACCGATTGCCCGTTCATGATTGCAGACAAAGACGGCCGGGTTTCCGTCAAAGGGGATTTCCCATTCCGTTTTCAGCTTTGGAATAAAAAGCCGCACCAGCGGCACAGCGATCCTGTAGAAAATTCTGCCCATTGTTTCATCTCATTCCGGAAATATAGCATGTCAGCTGCGGTCTGAAAACCGCGGATTTCATTATATGGGGTTCAGGATATTCCGTCAACGGACCGGCATATAGCTTCTCAGGTGTTGCGCATGCTGCCTTTTTCCACTTGACACAGACAGGCTTTGGTAGTAATTTATGTGGTGTTAGCTAACACTAACCAAGTTGGAGGGTGCACATGCCGAGAGACAAAACAGCCAATCATGTAAGGATACTGGCTGCGGCAAAGCAGGAATTTCTGGAATATGGCTTTGAGAACGCTTCCATGCGCCGGATCGGGGAACGCTGCGGGATGACGGCTGCGGGGATCTACCGGCACTGCCGGGACAAGGCGGACCTGTTTGAGCAGGTGGCGGCCCCGGCTGTGGAAAGCCTTCACAGCTGGCTGGACAGCCATGTGGCGCGGTATGAGGATGCGATGCGGCAGGAAGGCGGCGTGCTCTGGCGTGATTCGGAAATCGACATGATGCGTGAAGTGGTCTATCCCCGCATGGAGGATTTCCGGCTGCTGCTGAACTGCGCGCAGGGCACCCGGTATGAAAATTTTCTGCATGACCTGACGGAAGTCAGTCAGAAGAAAATGCTGGAGTATCTGCCGCGGCTCAGGGCGCGGGGAAATCCGGTGCGGGAGATCTCGCCGGCGGAACTGCATCTGCTGATGAGTGCCTACACCACGGCATTGTTTGAACCGGTGATTCACGGCTATCCGCTGGAGGAAGCGCTGCGGTGTCTGGATACGGTAGAGGCATTCTTCCTGCCGGGATGGAAAAAACTGATGGGGTTCTGAGAAAGGGATATCCGGATTGCTGCCTATTCCCGGGAGGGGATAGGCAATTCGTCTGTTATAGGGTTAGTTAACACTAATAATCTCCTGTTAGCTAACGGAACGTAAAGGAGGTTCACGATGATGGGGGAAAAGAAACAAAGCGAGCTGGGGGAACTGCTGGCCTATGCGGGCACGTACAAAGGGCTTACGTTTCTGGGACTGGGCCTGTCTGCCGTGGCCATGGTGCTTGGGATGCTGCCCTATATCTGCATCTGGCTGGCGGTGCGCGACCTGATTGCCGCGGCACCCGACTGGACGCAGGCGGCGGGGATCGGCCGGTATGGCTGGATGGCCTTTGCGTTTGCGCTGGCGGGGATTCTCGTCTATTTCGCGGCGCTGATGTGCACGCACCTGGCGGCATTCCGCACGGCGTCCAATATCCGCAAACAGGGCATGGCGCATCTGATGAAGGCACCTCTGGGGTTCTTTGACAGCAATGCGTCCGGCCTTTTGCGCAACCGTCTGGACGGTGCGGCCTCCGAAACGGAAACCCTGCTGGCCCATAACCTGGCCGATATTGTGGGCACCATTGCCATGTTCCTTGCCATGCTGGTGCTGATGTTTGTGTTTGACTGGCGGATGGGAGCGGCCTGTCTCCTGGCTGCGGTGATATCCGTGGGGGCGCTGGGCACCATGATGGGCGGAAAAAATGCCGCGCTCATGGCGGAATACCAGGCTGCCCAGGACACGATGAGCAAGGCAGGCACGGAATATGTGCGGGGGATCCCTGTGGTGAAAGTGTTCCAGCAGACGGTGTATTCCTTCCGGGCCTTCCAGCAGGCCATTGAGGATTACAGTGCCAAGGCGGAACATTACCAGGCGGATGTCTGCAAGGTGCCTCAGGCTGTCAATCTGACGGCTACGGAAGGCGCTTTCGTGTTCCTGGTGCCCATGGCCCTGCTGCTGGCTCCCGCCGCGCTCAGCGCCGGTAATTTTGCGGGGTTTGTGACCAACTTTGCATTCTATGCCGTGTTTTCGGCCGTCATTTCCACAGCGCTTGCCAGGATCATGTTTGCAGCCAGCGGCATGATGCTGGCCAAAACGGCTCTGGGCCGCATTCATCAGGTGATGAGCGCGCCGGTGATGAAAATCACTGACCATCCGCAGTCTCCCCGGGACAACGGCGTGGAATTTGAAGATGTTTCCTTTACGTATGACGGGGCGGAAGTGCCTGCCCTGGATCACGTGTCCTTTACGGTCCGGCCCGGACAGACCATAGCACTGGTCGGGCCATCCGGCGGCGGAAAGACCACAGCCGCCAGCCTGATTCCGCGGTTCTGGGATGCAGACTCCGGAAGCGTGAAGATCGGCGGCGTGGATGTGCGGGATATGGATCCGCATGTGCTCATGGACCAGGTGGCCTTTGTGTTCCAGAACAGCCGGCTGTTCAAGGCCAGCATTCTGGACAATGTACGGGCCGCCCGGCCGGATGCCACCCGGCAGGAAGCGGAGGCGGCGCTTTCCGCCGCCCAGTGTGATGATATCATCGCCAGGCTGCCCGACGGCATGGACACCGTGATCGGCACGGAGGGCACGTATCTTTCCGGCGGTGAGCAGCAGCGCGTGGCGCTGGCAAGGGCGATCCTGAAAAATGCACCTATCGTGGTGCTGGATGAGGCCACGGCCTTTGCGGACCCGGAAAACGAGGCCATGATCCAGAAAGCCTTTGCGGTGCTGACACGGGACCGTACGGTGATTATGATCGCCCATCGCCTTTCGACGGTGGTCCATGCTGACGGGATCATTGTACTGAACGGGGGAAGGGTCGAGGAAACGGGCACCCACGGAGAGCTGCTGGAAAAGCATGGGCTGTATGCCCGGATGTGGAAGGACTACGGCCAGGCCGTGCAATGGAAAATCACCGCAGAGGAGGCGAAGTGACATGTTTGGCAAAGCGTTTCAGCGTCGGTACGCGCTTACGGATCAGGGCGTGATAAACACCCAAAAGGGCGCTTTCTGGACGGTGGTTGTCAATCTGGTTGTCATGGGCGGCATGAGCATTCTGTACCTGCTGATGTCGAAATACATGGATGTGCTGACAGGCGGCGCGCCGCTGCCTGACGCATGGGTGTTCATGCTGCTGGTGGCAGGCTTCATTGTCCTTTCCATGGCGGCCCACATTCAGCAGTACAAGGCTACCTACGGCCTGGTGTACGGCGAAGTGAAGGCTACCCGTCTGCGTCTGGCGGAGCGGCTGCGCAGGCTTCCTCTGGGGTATTTTGGCAAGCGGGATCTGGCGGATCTGACGGAAACCATTATGGGCGACGTGAACCGGCTGGAGCACGTGTGGTCCCACTGTCTCGGTTATCTGTACGGCTCGGTCATATCCACGGCTGTCATAGCCGTTGCACTGATCTGCTATGACTGGCGAATGGCGATTGCCGTGCTGTGGGGCGTGCCCGTGGCGTTTGCCCTGCTGTTCGGAAGCCGCAGGCTGTCGCGGCGCAATTCTGAAAAACTGAAAAGGGATGCCGTTCAGGTATCCGACGGCATTCAGGAAACGCTGGAAAACATCCGGGAGATCCGGGCCACCAGTCAGGAGGACCGGTTCCTGCAGGCACTGAACGCGAAAATCGACCGGCATGAAAAAACCAGCATCCGGGGTGAACTGGCCACCGGATTGTTTGTCAACGCGGCCAGCGTCATCATGCGTCTGGGCGTGGCCACCACCATTCTGACCGGTACGCGCCTGATTCTCTCCGGACAGATTGATTTCATGCTGCTGTTCATGTTCCTTCTGGTGATTACCCGGGTGTATGCACCGTTTGATCAGGCCCTGGCGCTGATTGCGGAAATGTTCATGTCACAGGTGTCCGCCGGACGTCTGAACGAAATCTATGATGCGCCTACGGCGGAAGGTACGGAGCATTTCCAGCCCCGGGGACACGATATTGAGTTCAGGAATGTGGTCTTTTCCTATGATGACAAGCAGGTGCTCAAAGGCGTGAGCTTCACGGCAAAGGAAGGCGAGGTCACGGCTCTGGTGGGCCCGTCGGGCGGTGGAAAGAGCACCTGCGCAAGGCTTGCGGCCAGGCTCTGGGATGTTGATCAGGGGCAGATCACGGTGGGCGGCGTGGATATTTCCGGCGTGGATCCGGAAGTGCTGCTGAGCGACTACTCCATGGTGTTCCAGGACGTGGTGCTGTTTGACGATACCGTGATGGAAAACATCCGTCTGGGAAAGCGCGGAGCGTCGGACGAGGAAGTGCGCGCCGCGGCCAGGGCAGCCAACTGCGATGAGTTTGTGGAGAAGCTGCCGAAGGGGTATCAGACGCCCATCGGGGAAAACGGCGCGAAGCTGTCCGGCGGTGAGCGCCAGCGTATATCCATTGCCCGGGCACTGCTGAAAAACGCGCCCATTGTACTGCTGGATGAAGCCACTGCCTCCCTGGATGTGGAGAACGAAACCCGGGTGCAGGGAGCCCTGTCCCGCCTGCTTGCCGGCAAAACCGTGCTGGTGATTGCGCACAGGATGCGCACGGTGGAGGCAGCTGACAGGATTGTGGTGCTGGCCGATGGCCGGGTGGCCGAAGAGGGAAGCCCAGCGGAACTCATGTCCAGGGACGGAGGCATGTTCCGCCGTATGACGCAGCTGCAGGCCGCAAGCGCCGAATGGAGCATATAAGATGAAAGAAGGAGCGGTATGAAAAGAGATGCTTTCCTGAATGAGGACACGGACAGTCTGGACTGGCCGCGTATCCGGCACCTGCTGAAGCTGGGCATGGCGGCCGCGTTTCTGGTGCTGATCGGTGACATGCTGCTGGGATGGGGCGTTTCCGATCCTGAGGTCACCGAGATCCCGGCGATGTTCACCCGCTATCTGTCTGTTCCGGACGGACGCATTTTCGCCTCCGCCCTTCTGGGGCTGATCGGGATTCCGGTGGAGTGCCTGTGCTGGTTTGCGGTATACCGCATGATCCGTCCGTATTCAGAAAAGGACGCGCATGCTTTCCGCGCGGGCGTTCTGGGCTGTCTGGCTTTCGGCGGCTGCGGCGTGCACGTGCCCTGCTGCATGCTGGTCTGTCTGCTCAAACATTTTTATGCGGATGATCCGGCAGGCGTGGTGCAGAAGATGACGCCGTGGCTTGTGTGGTTCCTGGCTCCGGCTACGGTGATTTTTGCGGTGTTCTTTTTCATGACGGCCATTGTGCAGCTGCGCGCGTTCCGGTCAGGGCATACGCCGCTGCCCCGGGGATGCTGGGTGTTTTCGCTGCTGGCCGGCCTTGTATGGATGATACTGATGCGGCTGTGCGGGGACCATGCGGTTACCAACGCGCTTGCGACGGGCTGGATCAGTATCGGCAACCTGTGGATGATGGGCGGACTGCTCATTACGATCAGAAGGAGGATTGGAACATGAAGCCTGATTACAAAAACTGGATGCCCAGGGGCATGGTGTATTCTTTCCTGGCCGGGTGTATCGGCTGCGGTGTTGTGGGCCTGGCAGCGTATATGCTGCTGGATGGTACGCTGAAAACGGTGCTGACGATTGTCTTCGGGGCGGCCGCTGTCGTTTTCTGCGCGATGACGGTCTGGGCGGTGCTCATGCGCCGGGCCTTTGATTACAACGGCAGGCGGCAGATGTCCCGCGCGATTATTGAGGGCACAGCCGCATACGTGAAACTGCCCCGGGGCGGAACATGCCTGGACGTGGGCTGCGGAAGCGGCGCGCTGGGCATTGCCGTGGGCAGGCACAATCCGAAAGCCGAGATTGTGGGCATTGACCGCTGGGGCAGGGAGTACGCTTCCTTCAGCAAGAACCTGTGTGAAAGCAATGCCAGGGCCGAGGGCGTCACCCGGGCACGGTTCCAGAAGGGCGATGCCACGCATCTGGAGTTTCCGGATGAAACCTTTGACGCCGTGGTCAGCAATTATGTGTACCACAATATTCCCGGTGACCGTCAGCAGTATCTGCTGGAAACCCTGCGCACGCTGAAAAAGGGCGGCACGTTTGCCCTTCACGATATTTTTTCCCGCTCCAAGTACGGCGACATGCAGGCTTTTGTGAAAAAGCTCAGAGACATGGGCTATGAGAAGGTGGAACTCATCGATACAACCGACGGCCGGTTCATGAAAAAATCCGAGGCTGTCTGGATGGGCCTGAGCGGATCGGCACTGCTGACCGGCAGAAAATAAGGACATCCATGCATGACGGGCCTTGGGCATATATGGAAAAACGGGAAAAATGCCGGAAACATGCGGCAGAAAAGATCATGCACACGGAAAGGGGAAAGGGTATGCTGGAGGCTTTGGCTGTAACGGGTATTCTCTGTCTCTGCTCCCTCGGAGTGATTCTGGTGATTCCCTTTTTTGCCAGAACCCGGTATCTGATGGCGTTTCTGCCCCGGGATGTCCGGGAAGCGGCGAAAGATCATCCGGATCCTCCACCGGGAAAGCGTGTGATCGGATATCTGCTGGTTCTTGCGTTTGCTGCAGTGTTTGCGGGCGGCTATGTGTTCCTGGGCGCGGACGGTCTGCGCCGGGGATATGGGTTTGGACGGCTGTTTGTACAGTTTATGATTGTTCTGTACGGGTACAAGCTGTTCGACATTGTGGTGCAGGACCAGTATCTCGTCATCACCAGACGGTATTTTGTCCGGTTCTATCCGGAAACCAGGGACTGTCCCGGCTGGCGTGACCGGAGCTTCAATACAAGGAAGCAGCTGATCCGCCTGGCCGTATTTCCCTTTTCGGCTGCCCTGATGGCGGGAATCACGCTGTGGATTGGAGGGTAATTGCCGGCGGAGAAAGCCATTGACGAATGCATGGAAACGAGCGTATGAGAGGAGAATGCCGAAATGTCACGCCGTGATCAGATCAGAGGCGCCTACCGGCTGACGGGAAGCAATGCCGGGTTTTACGATGGGATGATGACCTATTCGACGCTTCCGGGGAAAGCAATCTGCCGTCTGGTCTGGAATATGGACGGGGAGAAGAACCTGACGTACCTGGAAAAGGCGCTGTCGGGCATACCGGAGGATTTCAGCGGCACGCTGCTGGAAGTGCCGGTGGGGACGGGCGTGCTGACCATGCCGGTGTACCGGGAGCTGCCGAAGGCCGACATTACCTGCCTGGATTATTCCGCCGACATGATGAACGCGGCCAGAAAGCGGGCGGAGCAGCTGAGCATTCCCAATGTCAGATTCTGCCAGGGGGATGTGGGCGCGCTGCCCTTTCAGGACGAAAGCTTTGATGCGGTGCTGTCGCTCAATGGCTTTCACGCGTTTCCGGACAAGGAAGCCGCCTATGCCGAAACCTTCCGGGTGCTGAAAAAGGGCGGTATATTCTGCGGGTGCTTCTATATCCAGGGCATGTGCAGGCGGACAGACATGTTCGTCCGGCGCCTGTATGTCCCGAAGGGCTTTTTCACCCCGCCCTTTGAGACCCTGGAGAGTCTGCGCAGGCGCCTGGGCGGGCTTTATGAAAAAGCAGAGGTGGAGCACGTGGAGGGCATTGGCTGCTTCCGCTGCGTCAAATAAAGGAGGACGGGCATATGGCAAGGAAAGACTCGGAGCATCAGAAGAAATCCATGAGCGCGCTGTTCCGCGGCAGGGCAATCTTCAAGCCGCTGAATACAGGCTGGATCAATGACAATGTGGCCTGCGTGCGGGAATGGGTTGCCAATATTTTCTTTTATACCAAAAACGGCGTCACCATTATGATTGACGCCGGCTACAATTATGAAAGACTCCGGGAGAAAATGGGCTGGCTGGACCTGGATCCGGATTCCATCCGTCATATCCTGATCACCCATCAGGACACGGACCATGTTGGCGCGCTGGAAAACGACAGCGAGCAGCTGTTCCGGAACGCCACGGTGTACATCGGCGAGATCGAGAACCGCTATCTGACCGGCGAGGTCCGGCGCAAGGTGTTCCATGGCTTCTACAGGCTGCCCATGGTGAAAAGTGACAACCGGAGGGAACTGCTCAGGGACGGGCAGGTGTTCAGCATCGGTGACATCAAAATCGAATGCATCCTGGTGCCGGGGCATACCTGGGGACATATGGTGTACCTGATCGATGACCAGTATCTGTTCACCGGCGATACCATCTGGTTTGGCGCGGACGGCGGGTACAGTTTCATCAGCACCCTGGCGGAGGATAACCGTCTGGCGGTGCAGAGCCTGGAAAAGCTGGAAAAGAATATCCGGTCCAGAAAGCGGCCCATATCCGTGATCACCGGGCATACCGGCTGGACGGATGACCTGGATTTTGTGTTTGCCCACCGCGGGGAAATCTGCAGGCCGTTCACCAGGCACTATACGGATCCGGAAGCGCCCTATGACGGCTATGTGGAGGACGATGACACCGAGGCAAAGGCGCGGACGGTCCTGCTTGCCAGGAAGGGATCGTGAAATCCGTGCAGTGCCCGGGGCTGTGAGGGCGAGGCATCATCGAAGGGAAGGGTGAGCATACCGATGAAAAAGAAAAACGCCGCGCTGATCTGCGGCATGCTGGGCTGCCTCTGCTATGGCGGCGGGGACTGGCTGATGCTCTACGGGGACCCGGCCTGTGCAGGCGCGCTTTCCTGGCTGACAGCGGGTGCGGCGGCAATCCCCCAGTGGCGGTACAATCTGGCCATGGCACTGGCTTTCCCGGGCATCATCCTGTACGGAATTGCGCTGTTTGCCGTGGAGGGATACATCCGGGCCGAACGTCACAGAAAGGTCTACCATTACCTGAACGCGTTCGGGCTGACGCCCTGGATTGCGCTGCATCTTTTCTATGTGATGATCCTGACCCTGTTTTCCTGGATGCACGGGAACGGATATGCCGCGGAGGCGCTGCGCGTCTGCGAGGGTCTGTATGCCAGCCTGTCCTGGCTGGTGCCCGTGTGTGAGGCGCTGATGCTGCCCGTCTTCCTGTACTGGTTTTACCTGCAGATTTCCGGAAAGACCGTTTTTCCCATATGGATGGCCTTCACCAATGTTCTTGTGATATATGCGGTGCTGAAAGGCATATCCCTGTGCATGCCGGTCAGCGCGTTCCGGCTGGGGTTCACCAACGGACTGATGAGCGAGAGCATGATCCTGTGGTTCGGCATCATGCTTGTGCGGAAAGAAAAGATGGCGTGACAGGATCTGCGAACAGGTATGCGGCAGATCCCGTATATATGCTCCGGGCAGAGCGGTTCCGGAAACAACCCGGGGTTTCCTTGGGGAAGAAAAACAACCGGCACCGTTATGTGCCGGTTGTTTTTCTGTAGGCGGTGGGTGTCTGGCCCATGTACTTTTTGAACACCATGGAAAAATAGTTCGGGGAGCTGAAGCCGCAGCGGTCGGAGATGCCTTTCTCGGAGATTTCGAGGCGGAACTCATGCCGCTTCTGGATGCGCACGAAAAGGATAATGCGGTGCTGAAGGAGGAATGCCGTTCCTATATACTTCCGGCCCTGAGCGTCTACCGCACGATGCGCAGATATCTGCCGGATCCGCTCGCTTCCTTCCGCGGGATGTGGCTGTCCGGGGCCAGGGCAGGGGCGGAGTTTCTCCGGAAAAAGGCGGAAGACCCGCGCTTTCTTGAAAGCTGGATCGGGCAGGTGACGCCGAAGCATATGGACGCAGGCGCGTTTCTATTTGAAATTGACCATGTGAGCGAAAGGGAAACGGAGTATCACGTCATGCGCTGCCCGTATGTGGACATCTGCACAGACTGCGGCTGCCCGGAAATCATTTCGGTGTTCTGTGACTCGGATGACGTATCCTTCGGCAGCATTCATCCGCGGCTCATCTGGGGAAGGACGCAGACGATCGGGCGGGGAGGCGCATACTGTGATTTCCGGTATACGCTTCTGCCGGAGAAGGAAGAGGGGGAGCGGCCATGACGGTGTGCAGAACATCCGTATTCCCGGCCGGCCGAGAGGCGGTTTTCGAAAAGCTCCGGCATCTGGAAACCCTGCAGTTCATAGCAGCGCCGTATGCCGCGTTTGAGCCTGCGGGGGAGGCTGTCTCCGTCTGGACCGCGGGCAGCAGGTGCGGCTTCCGTTTCAGGCTTTTTTGTTTCATTTCCTTCGGCGTGCACACCATTCATATTGTGCAGATGGATCAGGACGGCATCCGCAGCCGGGAGGGCAACCGGCATGTTCCGGTGTGGAATCACTGGATCCGGCTGCGGCCGCTGGACGGGGAACATACGGAATACACCGATGAAGTGGAGATTCGGGCGGGCTGGAAGACGGTTTTTGTCTGGCTGTGGGCCCGGGCATTTTACGCGCACAGACAGAGAAAGTGGATCAGGATGCTGAAGGCGGAAAAGAAAAATTCCCGGCAATGACGGCCGGGATTTTTCTGTGCTCAGCTATGCTGCTGGAGATGCGAAGGGGTTATGTCAGAGAGGATGAGGCGGTCTGCTTTTCCAGCCATGTGCGGATAAGACGCTGCATCTCTTCCGGTTTCCGGTCGAAGTGATGCGTTTCCCCGCTCATGATTTCCAGCTCGCAGTCATGGTAGAGCCTTGAAAACTGCCGGGAAACATCCAGCGGCACGGTGTCATCCTCGTCGCCGTGCAGAATCAGCACAGGGCCCTTGAACCGGTCCGCACAGTCCTCCGCGTGGATCATCTGCGCCACGCGCACATAGTCGCCGCCCAGCTTGAGGCCTTTGATCACATCGATCTCATCCGGAATATGATCCGGGTCAAAATGCCTGCCAAGCAGCTGACCGTCCCGGGCTCCCTGGGGGATCATAAAGGCAGGCGCGCGCAGGATCAGGCCATGGATCCGGTCCGGTTCCATGCCCGCTGTGAGCGCAGCAACCAGGCCGCCCTGGGAATGCCCTGAAAGATACAGGTCATCATAGCCGTGTTCCCGGGCGCTGTTGATGACGGCGAGGGTATTGGAGATCCATTTGAAAAGCGTATGATCCCGGAACGTGCCCCCGCTTTCGCCGTGCCCGTACAGATCAAAGCGAAGCGTGGCGAATCCAAGTTCCCGCATGGCGGACGCGGCCTGAATATTGTGCACTCTGTCCTTGGCACTGGTGAAGCCGTGCAGCAGAATGACCAGCCGATGGCCGTCATGACGCTCCGGGGTTTCCAGCACAGCGCTCAGCTCAATTTTATCGTCATAGATCAGCATGATATCCTCCCTCTTCCTGTCCCTGGTGAAGGAAACAGCAATGATTGTCTCACAGATTTGTTCAGGCGTCTACGGTTTCATGGGAGCGTGGACATGCAGCGGGGAAGCAGGAAAAAACAGATGCTGCATTAACGGTTCTTTAACAATACGATGACAAAACATCAACAAACCTCCGCTATGATATGCCCGTCAGCTGAAAGGCCGACACCCAAATAAGAAATAACATCTTGACGGAGGGTTTAGATATGAAAAGCAATATGAAATACCTGGTTACCGGAGCGGCTGGATTCCTGGGCGGTACGGTATGCCGCCAGCTGATCGAGCGGGGAGAACATGTGCGGGCATTCGTGCTTCCCGGGGATCCCGCGATCCGGTTTGTGCCGAAGGAAGCGGAAATTGTGGAAGGCGATCTGACGGACATGGATTCCCTGGAAAAGTTCTTCACTGTGGAAGAGGGAACGGAGACCATTGTGCTGCACATCGCCAGCATTGTCACGGTGAACCCGGACTATTCCTCCAAGGTGATGGAAGTCAACGTGGACGGAACGAAAAACATCATCCGTCTGTGCCTGGAACATCCCGAGTGCAGAAAACTGGTCTACTGCTCCTCCACAGGCGCCATTCCGGAAGCGGGCATGGGCCAGACCATCCGGGAAGTCCGGCATTTTGACCCGGATGAAGTGGTGGGCTGCTACAGCCGCAGCAAGGCCATGGCCAGCCAGGCTGTGCTGGACGCCGTGCATGAGCAGGGCCTCAACGCCTGTATTGTGCATCCCAGCGGCATCATGGGACCGGAGGACTATGCCGTCGGGGAAACCACGGGTACGCTGATCAAGATCATCAAGGGCCAGATGCCGGCGGGCATTGACGGCTCCTTCAATCTCTGCGATGTCCGTGATCTGGCCGCCGGCACCATTGCGGCGGCCGACCGGGGCAGGACGGGCGAATGCTATATTCTGGCCAATGAGCCTGTATCCTTCCGGGACTTTTCCCGGATGGTCAGCGATGAGGCGGGCTGCAGGAAAGTGGGCATGTTCCTGCCCATCTGGGCAGCCAATATCATGGGCGGCATGATGGAAAAGCAGGCAAGGAAAAAGGGTACAAAGCCCCTGATGACAAAGTTTTCCGTCTATAACCTGGCGCGCAACAACAAATTCGATTCCACAAAGGCTGTCCGGGAGCTGGGATATACCACGCGCTCTTACCAGGATACCATTCATGATGAGATCCAGTGGCTGAAGGAATCGGGAAAGATTGCGTGAGGGGGACGGAACAATGCTGGAGTATATGCTGGCTTTTGAACTGGCTGCCCTGGTGACAGCCGGATTTTACGGATACCTGCGCTTTGCGCGGAAACATGACGCCGGCGGGGAGGAAAGATGATCATGAGCAGAACGGTTTGCGTGATCACCGGCGGCGGAAGCGGCATGGGCCTGGCGGCAGCCCGGCAGATGCCGAAGGAGAAGATCCTGGTCCTGTCCGGAAGGACGGAGGCGAAACTGGAAAAAGCGGTAAATGAGCTTACAGCCATGGGCTATGAAGCCCACGGGTTTGCCTGCGACATGTCATGCCGGGAATCGGTACAGGCGCTGGCGGAGTATGCCGCATCCCTGGGGGAAATACGGAATGTGATTCATGCAGCCGGCCTGTCGCCGGCCATGGCGGGACCGGAACAGCTGCTGCGGGTCAATGCCCTGGGCACAGTGCACGTCAATCAGGAATTCAGCCGCCGGATGCGTCCGGGCAGCGTGATTGTGGACGTATCCTCAAGCTCGGCCTATGTACTTCCGGATTTCATGGTGGGCAATGGACTGTGCCGCCTGGCGGCAAAGGACGGGGAAGCGTTTGTGAAGCGCCTCACGGGGCTGTGCGGTCTGGTTCCGAGAAGCTACCAGAAGTCCGGTCTTGCGTATGCCCTGAGCAAGAAATTCGTGATCCGCTATGCACAGATGTGTGCCAGCGAGTACGGGAACAAGGGCATCCGCGTGGTATCCCTGAGTCCCGGTCTGATTGCCACGGACATGGGCAGACTGGAAGAGGAGGAAGGCGGAAAGATGCTGCAGTTTGCGGCGGAAAAACGCATGGGTTCCCCGGAGGAACTGGGCTATGCGCTGGCTGCCCTGGCGGATGAGCGCAACGGCTATCTGGCAGGCGTGGACGTGCTGTGCGACGGCGGGGCGAGCTTTGGCAGGCGTTTCCGGAAAAAGCAGAGGCAGCGGCATGGACAGGCGGCCGTGTCCGCTGTCTGCACATGACAAAAAGGCGGAAGGGGATTCCGCCTTTTTGCGTGAACGATTAACTGAACAATAACAAAGATCATGATATACTGATGCGGAGAAGATGCAGGGAGGGATGACTGTGTTCAAGGTTCTGGTGGTGGAGGATGACCGGGAACTGAACCGTCAGGTGTGTATTTATCTGAAGCAGAGCGGGTATGAGGCTGTTGGATGCCTGAACGCCAATGATGCTTTCCAGACCATGTATAACGATCTTTTTGATGTTCTCCCGCCGCACACTCGTGACTTTAGTCGTGAGTTAGGCGGGTTATATGCTTGTGAGATTCGAACATGTATGGTAT
>CAMNDE010000038.1:0-32229 GCA_946534895.1 uncultured Clostridia bacterium | reverse complement strand
TGCGCACTCTGCCTTGCGCATTGGATGGAGAGATCCTATAATGATGAAAGGGAGGTGGGTGCGTGGCGAGACGGAGTCAGGGATATGTGTTTTCCAGTACGTACTACCGGAAAAGAAAAAGTCCCATACCGAAGATTCTCCTGAGTCTGATTCTGTTGCTGGCAGCAGCCTTTTTTCTTCTGAATTATATTTCCACCCATGATCTGGAATATGTCCGGCAGAACGTGACCATTCCCAATCTGCCGGAGGAGCTGGAAGGGTTTGCCATACTGCAGCTCAGTGATCTGCAGGGTGCGGAGGATGAGGGCATGGTGCGCAAGATTGCGTCCCTGACCTCCGGGAAAAGCTATTCCTGTGTGGTGTTCACCGGAGACATGGTGGGACGCGGAAGCACAGAGATGCTGGGAAAGATCGCCGCGCTGTTCCCTGAACAGACACCGAAGCTGCTGATCTGCGGGGATGAGGATCCCGCGTACCTGGATACGGCGCCGCACCGTTCCCTGTCCGCCTATGCGGACTGGGCCGAAAGCGTGCGCGGGTACGGGATCACGATCCTGGATGAGCCGTATCTGTTCACCCGTGGAAAGAACGGCCGGGCCAGGCTGTGGATTGTTCCCGAGGAACTCTACGGCATGGACCTGCAGGGCTATGAGCGCACCAGCCGGAACCAGGCGGCGCTGCAGAGCGAAGAGCAGAGCCCGGAAGCTGCGGCCCGGCGCCGGGTGTGGCAGTATGAGGCGGAGCGCATGCAGCGTGTACAGGCCGCGGTGGCGGACATGAAGGATACGGATATCCAGATCGTCCTGACCCATGTGCCCGTGACGGAGGATTATGCCAGGACCATGGAGGACTGGCATGGAAAGGATGAGATCTTTTCCCTGAGGCGTGTGTCCCTGATTCTCGCGGGACATTATGTGGCCGGACAGTGGCGGCTTCCGGGAAAAGGCGCCATTTACGTGCCGGAGCGCGGATATTTTCCCGGGGATGAGGGCCTGTGCGGGTTCAATTATCCCGGGGGCATCATGCAGTATATCAGCCCGGGCATGGGCACAAGCTCGATCTATCAGGGGATGTTCGGGCGGCTGTTCAATGCGCCGGTGATCACAAGCCTGGAACTGACAGGCAAGATGAGGAATTGACGATTATTAAGGCAGGTCGCGCATGAGGAAACAGACAGGCAGATATGAAATGGACATGACAACGGGGCCGCTGATCCCGGAAATCCTGAAGTTCTCGGGACCGCTGGTGCTCACGGGCATTCTGCAGCTGCTCTATAACGCCGCGGATATCGTGGTGGTGGGGCGCTTTGCGGGTGCCGCGTCCCTGGCCGCGGTGGGCAGCACCGGGTCACTGATCAATCTGATCATCAATGTGTTCATGGGGCTGAGCGTGGGTGCCAGCGTCATGGTGGCAAAGCATTTCGGCGCCGGCGACAGGCAGGCGGTGGAAAACGGCGTGCATACGGCCATCACAGTGGCCATACTGGCCGGCATTCTGGTAGGGGTGTTCGGGTTTGTCATGGCCCGGCCGCTGCTCCGGCTCATGGACAGTCCCCCGGACGTGCTGGACCTGGCAAGCCTGTACATGCGGATCTTCTTCCTGGGCATGCCGGCCAATATGCTCTATAACTTCGGCGCTGCCATACTCAGGGCCGTGGGCGACACCCGGAGGCCGCTGTACTTCCTCTCCATTTCCGGACTGGTGAACGTGTTCCTGAACCTGTTTTTTGTCATCGTCTTCCACATGGATGTGGCGGGCGTGGCGCTGGCCACCATTATCTCGCAGATCATCAGCGCTGTGCTGGTCATCCTGTGCCTGATCCATTCCGACGGTCTGGTGCATCTGAACCTTCGGGCACTGCGCATTGAAAAGCGCGCGATGAAGGAGATCCTCAGGGTGGGTCTGCCGGCCGGATTCCAGGGCAGCCTGTTCTCCATCTCCAATGTGCTGATCCAGTCCTCCATCAATTCCTTCCAGTCCGTGGCCATGGCAGGCAATGCGGCTTCCTCCAATCTGGAAGGGTTTGTGTATACGGCCATGAACGCCATTCATCAGGCGGACATCACCTTTGCCAGCCAGAACTATGGTGCCGGCAAGGCCAGGCGCGTGAACCAGGTCATGTGGGCATGCCTGGCCACGGTCAGCGTGATCGGGCTTGCGCTGGGCTTCGGCGTGCTGGCACTGGGCACACCGCTTCTGTCCATCTATAACCAGGACCCGGAAGTGATCGCCTTTGGTCTGAAGCGGATGCGCATTATCCTGCCCACCTACTTCACCTGCGGCATGATGGACGTGATGGTGGGACAGATCCGGGGCATCGGGTATTCCATCATGCCCATGATCGTGAGCCTGACCGGCGCGTGCCTGTTCAGGATTGTGTGGATTCTTACGATCTTTGCGGTTCCGCAGTATCATACGCTGGAAGTGCTGTACCTGTCCTACCCGGCGTCCTGGGTGCTGACGTTCAGCATTCATATGATCTGCTATCTCCTGGTGCGCAAGAAGCGCCTGGGCATTCTGAAGGGAGAGAAATCATCATGACAGTGAAACAGGCATGGAAAGATGCGCGCTCGGCTCTGAAAGGGAAAGCCGGGGAACAGCTGGATTTTGTACTGGTGCAGGTGCTACTGCGGCTTCTGGTTCTGACGCCCTGCATGTTCCTGATGACCGGCCGGCTGAAGATCCTGGCCGTTCTCTCACCTGTGCTCTGGATTCTGGTGATCCCCGTCATACGGCGCAACAGTGCAGCTGCCCAGCAGCGGTGCCTTGGAGGCGGTGAGCTGTTTTCCACTTCCCTGGTGGACCGCAGCGCATACGGGCAGAAGCTGGGCCAGGGGCTCAGGACCGGACTGTGTCTGCTGCTCTGGGCACTCCCCTTCATTGCCGCCACCCTGTTTATCTACCGTGTCATGTATGGAAATACGGTGGTGGGCCAGACGGACGTGTTCTCCGTGCTCATGACGCTCAGCGATCTTGGCGGAGGGGACATTGTGCGCGGAACCATCTATGCCATGTGCATGTATCTGGCCACGCTCCTGCCCTTTGTGTTCGGGCTCTCCTTCCATTCCGGCAATCGCCATGCCCGGGCTCTGAATGATGCCGGGCGGATCCGCGGGCACCGGGGACTGGTCATCCGGACCTGGTGGTCCGGCATTGCCCTGCTGCTGCCTTTCCTGCTGGTCTGCGGGTATTTCGGGATCGATTATGCCGGGAAACTGGTGGATGCCGTGAACAACATGGCAGCTTCCGGACTGCATCTTCCGTCCCTGGGCCGCCGGATCTATTATGTGCTGGGCGCCTTTGTGGTGTTTGTGCTGCCGGTGATCCCGCTGCGCTCCATGCTCACGGCGGCCTGCGTGCGCGGACTGAAGGAGGATCAGGATGCGGCTTGACCGTCTTCTGGTGACCCTGGGCGTGGGCAGCCGGAAAGAGGTCCAGGCCATGATCCGGAAAGGCCGCGTGACCCTGAACGGCCGAGTCAATACCCGGCCGGAGAGCGACTGCGCGGACCAGCCGGAGGTGGAACTGGACGGCAGAAGGCTGGATACGCGCCTGATGCGGCACGTGGTCATGAACAAGCCCGGGGATGTGCTCACGGCAGCCCGGGACCGGAAGCAGAAGACGGTCATGGACCTGCTGCCGCCGGAATATACGAGCCTGGAATGCATGCCGGTGGGCAGGCTGGACCGGGATACCACGGGCGTTCTGCTGTTCACCTGTGACGGGGAGATGGCGCACCGCCTGCTCTCGCCCAGGCATCATGTGGAGAAAGTGTATGCGGCCAGGATATATGGACAATTGACGGAGGCGGAAGCGGACCGGCTGCGCCTTGGCGTGGACCTGGGCGACTTTGTCACAGCCCCTGCCCGGGTGGAAGTGCTCGAGCACGGGGAAAACGACCTGGTGCGCCTGACCATATCCGAGGGCAAGTTTCACCAGGTGAAGCGCATGTTTGAAAGCGTGGGGCACACTGTGCTCAGGCTGCACCGGGAAGCCTTCGGCCCGCTGAGGGCGGAGGACCTGGAGGAAGGCGCGTGGCGGGAACTGAGCGACGGGGAAATCAGGGCGCTCAGGGCATGCTGCGGGCTGGATTGAGAGGACAGAGTATGGATCAGTATTTTACCCGGGAGCCCTCCAGCGAGAGCCGTCCCGTGATCTGCGAGTTTGAGGACCGGGGCAGGAAGTATGTGTTTGAAACCGATGCCGGCGTGTTTTCCAGGGGCGAGGTGGACCAGGGCACGGAGATTCTTTTAAAGGCGCTGCCCGACCTTGAGGGAGACATTCTCGACCTGGGCTGCGGCTGGGGCGTTGTGGGCACCTGCCTGAAAGGCCGGAATCCGGATGCGCGCATTGTGATGGTGGATGTGAACCTGCGCGCGCTGGAGCTGAGCCGGAAGAACCTGAGCCGCAACGGTGCCAGCGCCGAGGTGCTGGAGAGCGACGGGTTTGAAGGCATCCGGGACCGGACGTTTGATGCGGTGGTGACCAATCCGCCCATCCGTGCCGGCAAGGAGAAGGTCTATGAAATGCTCGGGGATGCGGCGCGCTCGCTGAAGAGCGGAGGCCAGCTGTTTGTGGTGATCCGCAAGCAGCAGGGCGCGGAGAGCTGTATGCGGTATCTGAAGACATTGTTTGACGAAGTGGAAAAGATTGACCGTTCAGCCGGATACTGGGTCCTGCAGGCCCGGGAAAGAAAACAGGAGGGATAAGCGGTGTTTGATCAGGAATTCTTTGACGCGGGACTGTACCGCAAGGGAACGAACAGCATCAAGTGGGACATGTGCCAGCGCGAGCACGGACCGGTCCTGCCCATGTGGGTGGCGGACATGGATTTTCCGTCTCCGCCGGCGGTACAGGCCGCACTGCTTGAGCGTGCCGCGCATCCCACGTATGGATACACGGAAGCCGGGGAAGGCTATACCCGGGCGCTGTGCGGGTTCTGGAAGCGGCAGCACGGGGCGGAGATTGATCCGGAAAGCGTGGTGGATCTGCCCTGCGTGGTGACCGGCCTGAAGCTGGCCATTCAGACATTCACGCAGCCCGGAGACGGCGTGATTGTGCAGAAGCCGGTGTACGGACCGTTCCTGGAGTCCGTGGCGGTGACGGGACGCAGGGAAATGGACGCGACATTGATTCCGGACGCCGAGGGCCGGTATCATATGGACCTGGAAAAAGTGGAAACGTTCTGCCGGGAAGGCGCAAAGCTGATGATGCTGTGCAACCCGCACAACCCGGTTTCCAGGGCCTGGACCCGTCAGGAGCTGATGGATCTGGTGGAGATCCTGAACCGGTATCACGTGCCGCTGGTCTCGGATGAAATCCATGCGGACTTCGTGTATGAACCCATGGAGATGATCACCGCCCTGAACCTGCCCGTGGAGCGGCTGATGGTTCTGTGTGCGGCCAGCAAGACCTTCAATCTGGCGGGTCTGCAGATGGCCAATGCGGTGTGTCCGGATCCGGAAATCCGCAGTATGCTGAAACAGCGCATCAATGAAAACGGCGTGGTAGCCGGGAATATTTTCGGCATGCTGGCGACGCAGGCCGCCTATGACGGTGGCGATGCGTGGCTGAAGGGACTGAAAGAGTATCTGATGGGCAACCGGGACGTGCTGGAAAAGGGTGTCCGCGAGATCCCCGGCGCGGCGATCAGTCCCATGGAAGCCACCTATCTCGGCTGGCTGGACCTCAGGGCCTATGGGGATACGGACACCATCATGAAGAAGTGCGAAAAGGCCGGCGTGGTGTTTACCGGGGGCACGTTCTTCGGCAGGGAAGCCGGTAACGGGTTCGTGCGCGTAAACTACGGCACGCGCCGCGCGCATGTGGTCATGACCCTGGAGCGGCTGCGGGAAGCGCTGTCATGAGACCGGACAAAGCGCGTATCCCGGAGCTGGACGGCTTCCGGGTGCTCATGATTCTGGTGGTGGCCTGGTTCCATTTCTGGCAGCAGAGCTGGCTGACACCGTATATCGGCAGGTACTCCCTGGACTTTCTGGTGCGGGCCGGCTATATGATGGTGGACGGCACCATTCTGCTCAGCGGCTTCCTTCTCTACCTGCCCTGGGCAAGACAGCAGCGCGACGGCGGGCCGAGCCCGGATACCCGGGATTTCTATGAGCGCAGGTTCCGGCGGATTGCGCCGAGCTACTGGCTGTATACACTGCTCATGCTCTTTGTGGTGGTGCTCCCCTATCATCTTTATACCCGGACCGGGGACTTGATCAAGGACCTTCTGATGCATTTCGGATTCATCTTCAACTGGACGCGGCCCACCTATCTGGGCACGCAGCTGGGCGGCGGGAGCTGGACGATCGCCGTGGAAATGCAGTTCTATGTGATCTTTCCCCTGCTGGCCGGGCTGTGCCGGAAACATCCCGGCGCGGTGCTGCTGGGCATGACGGCTGCGGCAGCCTATTTCCGGGGCACCATGGTGCATGTCATGTCGGAGTACGGCATGGTGGTCAATCAGATGGTCAGCTTCCTGGATGTGTATGCACTGGGCATGGCGCTGGCCATCGCCTATGCGCATCTGGAGAAATGCACGTTTGCCGGAAAGCGGAAGATCCTGATGCAGACAGGCGCCACATTGCTGTTTGTGCTCGGCATATTCTGCACCCTGAAGATTCTGCGGGCCCAGGCCTCCTCGCCTTCCTATACCGAGATCCAGGCGGGGCAGATGATCCGGCGCCCGATTCTCGCCCTGTCGCTCGGGGCCGTGCTGATCTCCCTGCCCTTCAGCATCCGTCCGCTGAGGCTTCTGTTCGGAAACCCGGTGACCCGCTTTCTGTCAGGGATTTCCATGAACTTCTACCTTCTGCATCAGAGTGTGGCCGTGCACCTGAAGCGGCTGGGCATCCCGTTTTCCGAGTTCGAGCTTCCCAACCAGGCCGGTGACCGCGTCTGGCAGATGCGCTACAGCCTGCTGTGCGTGGGCATTTCGCTGGTGCTGGCGGTGCTTGTGACCTATCTGGTGGAAAAGCCCTGTTCCAGACTGCTGGCGAAACTTTTCAGGGCAAAGAAAGAGAGACAGTCCTGATCATTTTCCCGGGAAACCGGGGAAAGAGGACTGTCTCTTTTTGTATGCCAGCATCGGTCAGTCTGTCACATATTTCCTGGACGGAATGGCTCCGGTATCAAGCAGCAGGCGCTGGAGTCCGGCCGGGTCAAGAAGCGCGGGGATTGTCTGTGTATCCAGCGCCAGGTGTGCGGCGGTGCCGGCCGCCTGGCCCAGGGCCATGGCCGTGGGCGTGATGCGCAGAGAGGCGGAAGCCTCATGGGTGGCGGAGACGCAGCGGCCCGTGATGAGCAGGTTCTGCACATGCTCTGGCACCATGACGCCGAAGGGAATGTCATAGCAGGGCAGTGAATGGTCCCAGGTAAGCGCGGCGCCGTTGGGGTCATGAATATCCACGGGGAAGGCGCAGACGGCGACGCTGTCGGGAAACACGCTGTTTTGGATAATATCCTCTGCCGTCATGGTCTTCATGCAGTGGAAATGCCGGGTTTCCCGGACACCGATGGCGCAGCCGGTCTCCACCAGCTCGGCACCGGCAAAGCCGTCCACCCGGGTTTTCAGGAAATGAAGGAGATCATCCACCTGGCTGCGGCCTTCCATTTCCGCCAGGGTCAGATCTCTGGAGGACGTTCCGTTCAGGCGCAGCACCCGGGATGTGTTGACCAGGGCTTCGCCGGGATGGACACCCTCGAACAGCAGAATCCGGTCCCGGTCCACATGCAGCGTGCCGTCTTCGCGTGCCTGTCTTACCAGGTCGAAGTACCCGGAGATGGCGGTGTAGGGCTGACTCAGGGCGTTGGGCGAGAGCACAAACTGATCCGGATGCGCCTGCATATACCGGCGTACAGCGGAAAAATCCACGTTCCGGATCCGGAAGATCATGGTCATGGGCTGGGCGAGATGGTCCGCTTCGCGTCCAAAGGTGAAGGGTACGCCGGCAGACAGGGCGAGATCCCCGTCTCCGGTGGCATCAATGTATATGCCGGCCTCCACGTCCAATTCCCCGCCCCTGCCCAGTACATGGACAGAGCGGATTTGGCCCTGCTCCATGCGGCAGTGTGCTGTCCAGGTGTTGAGCAGGAGTGTCAGGTTCGGCTCGGCGCGCACAAGGTCAAACAGTACCTGACGCAGGAGCTGCGCGTCCACGGGCGTGATGGTGTCCGTAACGCCCAGCGGGTCCGGAATATGTCCCGGGGATCCGCCGCGCTGCATGAGACGGTCCACGATTTCCTGGGCAATGCCCCGGACAATGGGCTGTCCGCGGAAGGTAAAGCCCATCAGGGGGCCGACCAGGGAAAGGGTATTGCTGCCGCCCAGCAGACTGGTCCTTTCCACCAGAAGCACGTGCCGGCCCAGGCGCGCGGCGGCAAGCGCGGCGCACAGGCCGCTGGCACCGGCACCGAATACGGCGATATCAAACATGGCAGCCTCCTGAAACGGAGAGATCGGCTTCGAAAACGCGGTTCCAGGGCAGGGAAATATCAAACGTGCCCAGCAGATTCCGAAGCGCGGGGCTCAGTTCGTCAAGGCAGGCATCAGCAAGGGCGCGCAGTTTGAGGAGCGCTTCCTCGGGGTGATGCAGATGCATGGGATCCTCCCCTGCCCCGGTCAGCATGTCATTGAAGCGCTGGCGCACGAGCCCCTGATAGAACAGGTCATCCAGCAGACGTTCCCGCAGCGCGCACAGATCCTGCCGGGCAGTGATCATGTCCGCGCGGATCTGGGCCACAAGACTGCCCATGGAATTGCTGGCGGTGTTCCATGCGCTGTAGCCGTACAGGCGTTCCGGATGCTCCAGTCGGTTCATCAGCGCCACACACCCGCCGTTGGCGCTGAGCAGATCAAGAAGATATACATGTCTGTGCGGATCGTTGATCAGTTCGTTCAGCGGGCCGGAAATGCCGGCGATATCCCAGGACTGAAGCGCGGTCTCGGTGCTGTCGCGCTGAACGCCGCCGGGCGGAAGCAGAATGGCGAGCACGTTCTCGGACTTTCCGCGGCGGATGCCGGAATAGCGCAGAACGGAATCCAGGTTCTGCACAAAGGGCCGGTCTTCATACAGGGCGGTGAAGGAAGTGCTCTCTTCCGGGAAGAAGACCAGGGAAACGTCCTGAACGGGAAGCTCAAGGGCGCGCATGATGGAAAGAAAACCGCCTTCATCCGTACCGTTGTGCAGGAAGACATGGGAAAGACCCTTGCCTGCGTCGAGGAGCTTCCGGGATTCACGGACCTGGAACCCATAGGTGTTCGAATCTTCCACCAGGAGCAGAAGCGAGGAGAAAACGCCTTTGCGCGCAAGCTCAATGCAGGCCTGGTTCACAGCGTGATTGCGGGCCCGGGTGGCCAGATACTTTTCCAGAACGCCCGGGGGAATCTGCTGGCGCGCGCTCTCCGCCTTGGCCCGGTCCATAAGGGAGTGCGTCTCCTCATAGATGGACTGAAGCGTGGAATAGGCGGAAAGGGCATGATAGGCGGTCAGATCATCCGAGGACAGCACGGAGATGGTATTGCGCAGGATCACATTCCAGGCATGGACCGGTTTCGGGTTTTCCCGGACCATGGCCTCAAGAAGGGAAAGCCGGTGCAGGACGGTCTCCGTGTCTGTATGCGCGGTGCGGGATTCCATCAGGGAGCCATAGCAGAGATGATCCACGGACAGAACCAGGGCGTCACAGGAGGCGTAATGCTCCCGCAGGAAATCCATGGTCCTGTCAAAGTCCGCAGGCTGATCAAAGAAATCCATGCATTCCGGGGGCGGCATGATACAGGTGTGGCCCGTGCTTTCCAGCATCTGGCACGGAAGGCGATAGTTGACCGGCCTGGAATCCAAGGGAAGAAAAAGAATGCGCATCAGCTGTTCCTCTCAATCGCGTTGCGGAAGGCTTCAACCGCCTGCCGGATGGTGTCTTTTTCGTTTCCTGTGACAATGGCTCCGATCATCAGGCCGCGGATGCCGGTCTGTATCAGAGCGGGTACATCCTCGGGGAGAATATGGCGCTGGGTGGGCACCACCACCGGAAGGGCGGTGCGGCGCACGAGCATGCGGTAGTGGAGAAGATCCCGGTAGGACAGGGGCTGCCCGTATTCCTGGCCGGGAATAATGGAAGCTTCCAGAATGGAGGCGCCGCACTGTTCCATGACATCCACTTCGTCCAGGGAATAGGTGGAATCACAGGCCGCCATGAGCGGAATGGGCGAGGGTATCAGCCGGGCCGGCACATGGTGGCCGTAAAGGGACAGGAAGGAAAAGGGCATGGAACAGACCTCGTCCAAATCCAGGCCGCAGGCTTCCAGGCTGCCGCCGGGTACGAGGCCCATGGGCCGGCCGGAGGCGTAGTCCAGCATTTCCTGGATGGCGCTTTTTTCCTGGGCGAGACGCCCGAAGCCTGTGCCGCTGGCCCGGTGCTGCACATTGATATGCACCTTGACCACGTCAGCGCCGGCGTCAAAGGCGGTCCTGGCAAGATCCGGATCGTTTTTGGGCAGGCTCATGATGAGCGTGAGTTTCTTATCGCTGAGAAGCTGGAGATATGGATTCATGCGTGCGGGACAGAATGCCCTTCCTCCTTTGTGCTTTGCGTGATGGACATAAGGGCGGTCAGGGCCAGGAGATATCCCTGGAATCCGAGGCCGACAATCTGGCCTTCGCAGGCGCTGGCCGTCATGGATACATGCCGGAAGGATTCACGCCTGTGAATATTGCTCATGTGCACTTCGATGGTGGGAATGGGCACGGAGGCCACGGCATCATGCAGCGCCACGGAAGTGTGGGTGTATCCGCCGGGATTGAACACGATGCCGTCGAGATGGTCAAAATAGGCCTGCTGGATGAAATCAATGAGCTGGCCTTCGGAATTGCTCTGCCGGCAGGTTACCTCGCAGCCCAGGGCCTGGGCATGGGCCTGGATCATGCTGACCAGGTCCTCATAGGTATTCGTGCCGTATACATTCTTTTCCCTCAGCCCGGTCATGTTGATATTCGGACCGTTGAGCACAAGAAAATGCTTCATGAGATTCCCTCCTCAAGAATTGCCCGGGTGAGATCATCATCCAGGGCACGGCCCTGCCAGACGGATTCCGCGGCCACAGCCTGGTGCACCAGCATGGAAAGCCCGGTGACCCGGGGTATGCCGCAGGCGTGCGCGGCGGCGGTCAGCACGGTTTCCCGGGGATTATAGATGAGATCGGCCACGCCGCGGCAGGAGCGGAAAAGCCGGGGCAGAAGCTCCGGGTCCAGGGGACAGCCCTCGGGCCTGGGATACATGCCGCAGGGTGTGGTATTGACCAGAATGCCGTGGAAGCACTGAACAAGTTCCTGATAGGAAATGGCACCGGGTCCCGGCGTGCGGGAAACCAGGGTGACGGATTGGGCGCCCATGGTGTCAAGGGCGGTGACCACGGCTCTGGAGGCGCCGCCGGTTCCCAGGACATAGCAGTCCTCGCCGGCGGGATCAATGGCTGCGGAGCGCAGCATGTAGGCAAAGCCCTGAACATCCGTATTGTATCCCCGGGCCTGGGAACAGAGCACCGTGTTCACCGCACCGACTTTCTCCGCCAGCGGGTCCATGGAGGACAGGAGCGGGAGAATATCCTTTTTATAGGGGATGGTGACATTGAGTCCGTCATACTCTTTCATGGCACGGGCTGCTTCCTCGGGGAAACGTTCACGGCTGATCTCGAGGAGCTCATAGGTATCCTGAAGCCCGAGATGCCGGAAGATGGCCTGATGAATGGGGACGGACAGACTGTGCCCCAGCTTTTCTCCCAGAAGCGCGAAATGCTTCACGGGCATCACTTCCTGTCTGTTTGTAAATGCAGAAAAAGGGACAGTATGATACTGCCCCTTACGCATCAGGTCTCATCTCCGGTGTCCATGACATCCAGCAGATCGTCTTCCTGATCCTGATCCACGTTTTCTTCCGGAAGATCACCGGAAGGTGCGGCGGAGGCAGCAGCGCCGGAGCCGGCAAACATACGCTCCCGGACCTGGGCTTCCACTTCGTCGTAGACTTCGGGATGATCCTTGAGATAAATCCTGGTATTGTCACGGCCCTGGCCGATACGCTCCCCTTCATAGGAGAACCAGGCACCGCTCTTGTGAATGATGTCCATTTCCACGGCAAGGTCGAGAAGCGTGCCTTCGCGGCTGATGCCTTCACCGTAGATGATGTCGAATTCTGCAGTGCGGAACGGCGGTGCCACCTTGTTCTTCACAACCTTGACCTTGGTGTGGGCACCGATGATCTCGCTGCCGTTCTTCAGCTGCTCGCCCTTGCGCACGTCAAGACGTACGGAGGAATAGAATTTCAGGGCGCGGCCGCCGGGTGTGGTTTCGGGATTGCCGTACATGACGCCCACTTTTTCACGCAGCTGGTTGATAAAGATGGCAACGCATCCGGTTTTGTTGATAATGCCGGTGAGCTTGCGCATGGCCTGGGACATCATGCGGGCCTGAAGACCCACAAAGCTGTCGCCCATGACGCCTTCAATCTCCTGCCGCGGAACCAGGGCGGCCACAGAGTCGATGACCACCACGTCAATGGCGCCGGAGCGGACCAGGGCTTCCGTCACTTCCAGAGCCTGCTCGCCGGTATCCGGCTGGGAAATATACAGGTCCTGAATATTGACTCCAAGAAGCGCGGCATAGGTGGGATCCAGGGCGTGCTCCGCATCCACGAAAGCACAGAAGCCGCCGGCTTTCTGGGCCTGGGCCACGATGTGAAGGGCAACGGTGGTTTTACCGGAAGATTCCGGTCCGAAGATTTCCACGATTCTTCCGCGGGGGACACCGCCGATGCCCAGGGCGGCATCCAGGGTCAGAATGCCGGTGGGGATGGAGGCGATGTTCTGGTGAAGCTTGGAATCTCCCAGCTTCATGACGGTCCCGGCACCGAACTGCTTATCCAGTTCCGCCATGGCGCGTTCCAGGGCCTTGAGCTTTTCTTCCTTGGCAGATTCCTGGGAGACGACGGGTTTTTCAGCCTTTTCGGGCTTTTTCGATGCCATATTGCATACATCCTTTCTTTCTCTTTGCAGAGAAATGGTAACATTTCACCTTCGGGTTTTCAAGTGAGCGAATGCTCCAAAGTGCAGTGTTTTTGCCGCACATTACAGAATTTTCATGACAAATTCCAGATGATAGTTCCGGCTGGCGTCATAGGTGTACATGGGCAGCACCGGGGCACCCCAGCTGTCGTCGCCGCCCACGCCCTTGCGGAACAGGGCAACGTCCAGAACGGTCTGGGAAATAGGCGGGAGCTCGTCAGGATGACGGGCGGCCATGAGATGCTCGGGCAGGTAATGCAGCACGTTGACTTCCAGGCCGTCACCACGGATTTCCAGGCCGTTGCCGTCGTCATCGGTGAGCTGCAGCCAGCGCACGCCCATTCGGTTTCCGCTTTCCTGCGGCCGGATATAGGGCGTCAGATTGTCCTCGGCTTCATACTCATACACGCCGGGCATGGCGCCGCGGCAGCGGTCCACATAGTTCTCCTCCGGGCCAAGGCCGTAATAGGTCACATGGCTGAGGCGGGAATCCAGCAGGAAGGACAGGCCGAAGGCCGGCATGTCGGGCAGATGGTCCACGCCGTTCCAGTCGAGGGAGAAGACCAGTTCTTCCTGGTGTGCCTCGCAGGAAAGGGTCAGGTTCATGCCGGGCACCATCTCATTGTGGAAGCGCCAGGTCAGGGTGTTTCCGCTGACCTCGGCGGGCTCCATGAGGCTGCAGCGGCTGATGAGCTGATACACGCCCTGGCGCAGATTGTCGCGGTTGCCCACGTCGTTGTCGGTGGGCGCGCGGAACAGGGAGAGCACGGGCTGGGCCAGCATCATTTCCTGGCCGGCGCCGTCCTTCAGGGAGATCAGTCCCTTGGCGCGCTCGAACAGCGCCTGAATGGACTCGCGTACGCCCACATTGACGTCCCCGGGGATCAGTTCGGCGGCGGGGGAAAGGGGTTCCTCCACAGGCGTGCCGAAGGTGGCGGAAGCGCAGGAAAGCGTGACGTCCTCGCCCAGGGGATGCTCCGCGGATGTGACAGCGCGGGCGGAGATAGTGAACTCATGGCCGCCGGCAAGGGCCGGGATCGGGAGCGTCAGGCGCACAGATTGGCCGCAGGGAATCTCCGGAATCGGGAGGCTGGAAGCGAACACGATGTCCAGGTCCTCATACACGTCGAATTCCAGGTTCATGGCGCGGACGGGCGCAAAGACCTTCCGGTTGGTGATCTCCACCGCGTCCGGGAACACCTTCAGATCGATATCCCGGTACACCTGCCGCACTTCCTGTGCCTTGGGGCTGGGCGTGCGGTCGGAGAACATGATGCCGTTGGCGATGAAGTTCCAGTCGCAGGGACGGTCCATGAAATCGCCGCCGTAGGCAAAGCGCAGCCGTTCGTCATCCGTCTGCACGGCAAGGCCCTGGTCGATGAAGTCCCAGATGAATCCGCCCTGATACATGGGGTAGATGTCTTCCAGGTCCGTGTACAGCCCGATGCCGCCGCAGGAATTGCCCATGGCATGGGTGAACTCGCAGTTGATGAACGGCTTCTGGGGATTGCTGTCCAGATAGGCGCGGATATCCTTGACCCTGGCATACATGCGGCTGAACACATCGGTGGTGTCCGGATAGCGCATGTCCTGGGTCACGCCTTCATAGTGCACAAGACGGGTATTGTCCAGGCGGTGGAAGAGGCGGGAGAGCTCATAGAGCACCTTGCCGCCGAAGGACTCATTGCCGCAGCTCCACAGGAGCACGCAGGGGTGGTTCTTGTCCCGCTCCAGCATGTTCTGTCCGCGGTAGAGCACGAGGCCCTGCCACTCCTCGCGGTCGCCGGGGAGCACGCGGTCGCGCTCCATCCGGGCCCAGGTGCCGTGGGTCTCGATATTGGTTTCATCAATGACGTACAGGCCCAGTTCATCGCAGAGCCGGTAGAACATGGAGTGGTTCGGATAGTGGCTGGTGCGCACGGCGTTGATGTTCAGCTTCTTCATGTTGGTCAGGTCCGTGCGCAGGATATCCTCGGTCATGACGCGGCCGGAGGTGGCGCTGAACTCATGGCGGTTCACGCCGTGGAAGACAATGCGCCGGCCGTTGAGGCACATGACGCGGTCGATCATCTCAAACTGGCGGAAGCCCACCCGGGTCTCGCCGCATTCCAGGCACGCATCGCCCTGGAAAAGGGCATACTCCAGGGTATAGAGCACCGGATCCTCCGCGGACCAGAGGCGCACAGCGCCCACATCCCTGGTAAAGTGCACTTCTTCGGATGCCGGCAGACTTTCACGGAAGAGCACGGAGCCGTCGGGATCGCGCAGGATCAGCTGCACAGTTCCGGCACAGCCGCGGAGCTTCAGGTCCGCCTCCAGGGCGGCCTGGGTATAGTCGGCGCTCAGAGGCGTGCGCACAAAGAGATCCTCCAGGTGCGCATCTGGCTCCAGGGTCAGCGTCACGGAACGGTGAATGCCGCTGTAGCGCCACATATCCTGGTCTTCCAGCCAGGTGCCGCTGCAGCGCTTGAACACACGGATGGCCACGCGGTTGCTGCCCGCGTGCACGGCGCCGGTGATATCAAAACGGTGCGGAGTAAAGCTGTCCTCGGCATAGCCGATGAAGGCACCGTTCACATACAGGGCCATGGCGGATTCGGCGGCGCCCACGGTGAGCGTGAGGCGCGCACACTGCAGGTCCTCCTCGGAAAGGTCGATGGTCCGCACGCAGGTGACGGTGGGGTTATGCTCGGGAATGCAGGGCGGATCCAGGTTTTCCCATCCGTCCCAAGGATACTGAACATTGACATACTGCGGTCCGTCCCAGTCGGGGAACTGCAGCTGGAATTCTCCGGGAATGACCACGTCGCTGAGCAGATCATCCCGGCTGTCATCGCTGAGAATGCTGTCCAGGGCCTGATCAGGACGGGACACGAGTTCCGCCTTCCAGATGCCGTCCAGGGAACGGACCAGGGAGGAGACGCCCTCGATCATTTCATCGGGATTGCGGTAAAAGAGATGATCGGAAACAGGGGGAAGCTGTCCGACAGAAAAGACCGTGGGATCCTGCAGCCACGCTTTGTTGAATTCCATGACTGGTACCTCCTAAAACTTCACTCGAGATTGTTCAGATTATACATGATTGCAGGTGGAAAGTCATCATTGGAAGGAAAAGGAAAAACAAAAAAACCGCGCAGGTTCTGCGTGTTCTGCGGCGGACGCGGAACCGGGCCCTATGCCTTGCAAATGCTCCGGGCTTGCAGTAATATTTGCCTACATGAGCGAAAAGGAGGCCAAATGTATGTCTGTATGTGTCAGTGAACAGCTTCTCAGCCAGTGGTCAGAGGCGTACCGGAACAGCCCGGAGCGTCAGATGGCGACCATGGCCCTGTCCCGCAGTGATCTCAACAGTGTGGATGTAGTGCCGAATCAGGCGGCGAAAATGCGCCATAAGTTCTCCCTGAATCTGGAGACCCTTCCCGTGACCAACCAGAAGCAGAGCGGACGCTGCTGGCTGTTTGCCGCAACCAATGTGCTGCGCGAAAGCATTGCCCAGAAGCTGAACCTGAAGGAATTTGAGCTTTCACAGAGCTATCTGGCCTTCTGGGACAAGTTCGAGCGTGCGAACTATTTCCTGGATCTCATGATCCGGCACGCGGATGTCCCCGCCAATGACCGCACCGTGTCCTTCATTCTCGCCACCGGCGTGCACGACGGCGGCCAGTGGGACATGTTCGCCAATATCGTCCGCAAGTACGGCGTCGTGCCCAAGGACGTGTATGATGAGACCTATCAGAGCAGCAGCACCCGGGCCATGAACCATGTGCTCAACCGCAGCCTCAAGGCCGGAACGGCCAGACTGCGCGCCATGAAAAAGGCCGGTGCCAGCCAGGATGAACTGGAGAGCGTGCAGAAGGAAATCATGGGCAAGGTCTATGGCTTCCTGTGCAGCTGCTATGGCGGAGAGCCGCCGTGCTGCTTCGATTTTGAATATGTGGACAAGGACGGCGCCTATCACGAGGAAAAGGGCATGACGCCCAGGACGTTTGCGGACAAGTATGCTTCCGAGACCCTGAACGAAAGCGTCAGCATCATCCACGCGCCCACGGCGGACAAGCCCTGGCATGAAATGTTCACGGTCAAGTATCTGGGCAATGTGGTGGGCATGGATCAGGTGAAGCACCTGAATCTGCCCCTGGACGAAATGAAGGCCGCCATTATCCGTCAGATGCAGGACGGCAAGGTGGTCTGGTTCGGCTCGGACGTGGGCAAGTTCGGTGACCGCGACAACGGATACTGGGACGACACCAGCTTCCAGGCGGAGCTGCTTACCGGTCTGGACCTGGCCATCTCCAAGGAAGATTCTCTGGATCTCGGGTTCGCGGCTATGAACCACGCCATGGTGCTCACCGGCGTGCATCTCGAGGACGGCAGGCCTGTGCGCTGGCGCATCGAGAACTCCTGGGGTGATGAAAAGGGCAAGAAGGGCTACTATATCTGCTCCGATACCTGGTTTGACCAGTACGTGTTCCAGGCGGCAGTGGAAAAGAAGTATCTCCTGGACAATGCACAGTATCTCACCCGCACGCCTGTGGAACTGGAACCCTGGGATCCCATGGGAACCCTGGCGGAGTAAGCGGAACCATCGGGAGGATGCATCCTCCCGATTTTTTTGAAAGGAGAGGCGGCATGAGCAAGAGCAGGGAGCGGATCCGTGACAGCCAGATGCAGTACAAGAAAGGACTGGGGCAGAACTTCATCTATGATGAGGACCTGCTCGCGTCCCTGGTGGAGGCCGCGGGCGTGGGCAGCGAGGATGAGGTGCTGGAAATCGGGGCCGGCAGCGGAAACCTGACCCGGGAGCTGTGCCGGCGCGTGCGGAAGGTGACCAGCATTGAACTGGACGAGCGTCTGCTTCCCCTGATCCGGGTGAGCTGTGAGCCCTACGGGAACCTGGAGCTGGTGCAGGGGGATGCCATGGAGCTGAACCTTGAGGAAATGATGGGACGGGACCGGGAAATCTCGGTGGTGGCCAATATTCCCTACTATATCACTACGCCGCTGCTCACCCGCCTGCTGACCTCGGGTCTCAGGATCCGGCATATGGCGGTCATGGTGCAGAAGGAAGTGGCGGACAAGATGTGCGCAGGCCCGGGCGAAGAGGGCTGGGGCATGCTTGCGCTGCGCATCCGCCAGTCCTGCGATGTGCTCAGGGTGGTGGATGTGCCCAGGACATGGTTCACGCCGGTGCCGAAGGTGGACTCCGCCTTTGTGGTGCTTGAGATGCGGGAGGTGCCCAGGGTGCAGCCGCGGAGTGAGGAGGATTTCTACCGGGTTGCGGCGGCCGGGTTTGCCCAGCGGCGCAAGACCATGGCCAATGCCATAATGGCCACCTTCCGCATTGAGAAGGCCCGGGCTGTGGAATGGCTGGAGAAGGCAGGACTGGATGAAAAGGTCCGGGGCGAGAAGCTGACGCTGGAGGAACTGTGCCGGCTGTCAGACATATACACACAGGAGGCAGACCATGACAGCAGGCAGATTTGAGCGCGTGTCCCGGAAGCAGTATGATCTGGACAGGAAAAACTTTGAGACGGGGATGCCGCTGGAGCAGATCCCGCTCCCGGTCCGTGCCACGGCCGGAAGCGCCGGGTATGACATGGTATGCCCGGTGGACGTGGAGATCGGTCCCGGACAGCGGGTGGTGGTGCCCACGGGCATACGCGTACAGGTCCGGGAAGGGTATTTTCTGATGCTCTGTCCCCGCTCCTCCATGGGCAGGAAGTACGGACTGAGGCTGTCCAATACCCTGGGCATTGTGGACTCGGATTACTACGGCGCCGAGAATGAGGGCCACATCCTTCTGACGCTGGAGCACACGCAG
The DNA here is from genome assembly GCA_946534895.1 of uncultured Clostridia bacterium. Lineage (GTDB taxonomy): Bacteria > Bacillota > Clostridia > Christensenellales > Aristaeellaceae > UBA2943. Next base: position 13,345 of record CAMNDE010000038.1, on the reverse strand, counting down.
CCCGGGCCGGTACAGATCCGGGCCGGGGAACGGATCTGCCAGGCCATCTTTGTGCCCTTCGGCCTTGCCGAGGATGATCACGCAAGCAGCATACGCCAGGGCGGATACGGGTCCACCGGGGTCTGATATCCGGGATATATGAAAGAATGGGTTTGAAAATAACCGTAATGTTCCATAAACTCCCCGGAAAAACACGAAAAATGCAGGATACAGGTTGTGAAACTGCAGTTTCGCTCTTACAATGCTTCCTGTAATGCTTCGCCGAAGGCGGAATGAGGAGGACCTAGCATGAATCAGTATGTGCAGAAAGTGCTCGATGAGCTGAAAAACAGATATGCGGACCAGCCGGAGTTTGTCCAGGCGGCCACGGAAATCCTGACCACGCTTGCCCCCGTGATGGACAAGCATCCCGAGTATGAAAAAGCCGGTCTTCTGGAGCGGTATGTGGAACCGGAGCGCGTAATCATCTTCCGGGTGCCGTGGCTGGACGACCAGAATCACGTGCAGGTGAACCGCGGCTACCGCGTTCAGTTCAACAGCGCCATCGGACCGTACAAGGGCGGCCTCCGTCTGCATCCGTCCGTGAACCTGTCCATCATCAAGTTCCTGGGCCTGGAGCAGATTCTCAAGAATTCCCTCACCGGCCTGCCCATCGGCGGCGGCAAGGGCGGTTCCGATTTCGATCCCAAGGGCAAGAGCGATGCAGAAGTCATGCGTTTCTGCCAGAGCTTCATGACCGAGCTCTACCGTTATATCGGCAAGGATGTGGACGTGCCCGCCGGTGACATCGGCGTGGGTGCCCGCGAAATCGGCTATCTCTATGGTCAGTACAAGCGTCTCACCGGACTGTATGAAGGCGTCCTGACCGGCAAGGGCCTGACCTATGGCGGAAGCCTTGCCCGCAAGGAAGCCACCGGTTTCGGTCTGTGCTATTTCACCAAGGCCATGATGGCTGCCAACGGCATGGATCCCAAGGACAAGGTGGTTCTGATTTCCGGCAGCGGCAATGTGGCCATCTACGCGGCTCAGAAGATCACCTCCATGGGCGGCAAGGTGGTGGCCATGAGCGACTCCAACGGCTATGTGTATGATCCCGACGGCATCAAGCTCGATGTGGTCAAGGAGATCAAGGAAGTGCGCAGAGGCCGCATCTCCGAGTATGCGGACAAGGTTCCCGGCAGCACCTATACCGTGGGCTGCAGCGGCATCTGGACCATCCCCTGCGACATCGCACTGCCCTGCGCGACCCAGAATGAGATCAATGAGGAAAGCGCCAAGGCCCTGATTGCCAACGGCGTCAAGGTTGTGGCGGAGGGCGCGAACATGCCCAGCACTCTGGAAGCCACGGCAGCCTTCCAGGCAGCCGGCGTGCTCTTCGGACCGGCCAAGGCGGCCAATGCGGGCGGCGTTGCCGTATCGGCTCTGGAAATGAGCCAGAACAGCCTGAGACTTTCCTGGACGTTTGAAGAAGTGGACCAGCGGCTGAAGGGGATCATGGAGAATATCTTTGCCAAGGTAAGTGAAGCAGCCAGTGAGTATGCCGAGGCGGGAAACTATGTGGCAGGCGCCAATATTGCCGGATTCCTGAAGGTTGCCGAAGCCATGATGGCCCAGGGCGTGGTGTAAGATACGGCCGGGCACTCTGTGAACAGTTCAGCAAGCAAGCCCATTTCGGGCTTGCTTGCTTTTGCATTTTCAGGGGGGTGGCGGAATGCACAGGACAGAGAGAGAAGACTTCGGAAAGATGCTCAGTACCCAGGCCCGTCGTTATGTGATGGAGCCTGTTGACGCCATCAAGCTTGTATACCAGAGCGAGTTCGGCGGCGGACACCTGATCCGGAACGTGGAGGAAGCCCGTGCCTATCTGGAGACGGAGGCCCGGGAAAATCCTTTCCGGGATGAACCGTGGAAGGAAAATGTCGGAAGCGGAATCATCCGCGTGCATCTGCGCGGCGTGAACCCGGACCGGTATGCGCTGGACCAGCTTTTCCTGGATTTTGTGCGCTCGGCCGAGGCGCACACAGGAACGCTGGATCGTCTGGAGGAAAAATTCTCCATGCTGGAGGAGGCTGCGCGCTCCGGCCTGTTTTCCTTTGACGCCCCGGCGCTGGAGGAAGCGCTCCGGGACTACCGCGCCCGGGGCTACCCGGTGGTCAGCCACAGCGAATCCTACCGCACCCGCTACAGGCCTGCATACCGGGTCATGGAAAAGCGCCGGTGCTATGCGGCGTTTGTGGAGGAAATCCAGCATCTCGCCAGACACCAGGAACAGGTGATCGTGGCATTGGAAGGCCGGTGTGCCTCCGGCAAGAGCATGCTTGCCGCGAAGCTGAGCCAGGCATACGGCTGGAGCGTGATCCACATGGATGACTTTTTCCTGCGAAGCGCACAGCGCACGCCGGAGCGGTATCAGGAGCCCGGCGGAAACATTGACTACGAACGGTTTGCGGAGGAAGTCATGCTGCCCCTGCGCCGCGGTGAGCTGAGAGAGTACCGGCCTTTTGACTGCCGTGAGATGCGGCTGGGAGAACCGGTGCGGTTTGTGCCTTCCCCGGTGATCATTGTGGAGGGGGCCTACAGCTGCCATCCCGCGCTGCGGGATTTCATGGATGTGAAGGCGTTTCTGAACGTGCGGCCGGATACGCAGATGGAGCGCATCATGCAGCGCAACGGGCCGGATGCGGCACGGAAGTTCCGGAATACCTGGATTCCGCTTGAGGAAACCTATATTCAGGCATTTGATGTGGAAAACCGGTGTGAATGGGATCTGGAGATCTGCGGGGAAACCCGGCAGACTGAATAAAGGGTCTCTTTCCTTTCCCATATTCCGGTGATATACTTGCCGGTGCAGACTTGCGGCGCTGACGGACAGGCCCTGGAAAAAGGATGTGCGCAGCAATTGAAGCCGGCAATCCTGCGGTGCTTCTGCTCCGCGGCGGCATCTGCAGTCAGGTGACCGGCGGGCGGAAGGACCGGGCAGGCTGCGCAGCCATGAGGGCTGCGCTCAGGGAAATAAAGACGTTCAGCCGGAAAATCCATACGCCGGCGAACACTCTGTAGGCATGCAGCTCCGCTTCCTCCGGGAAGGCGGAGCATTTTTTTGGACGGAGGTTTTGCATGGAATCGTATTTTCTGGTGGGTGAAGTCCTGAAGCCCCAGGGGATCCGGGGGGAGGCCAAGGTGCGGCCGTATGCGTCCAATCCGGATGACTATTTCCGCTGGTCCACCATGTATCTGGAGAAAGACGGGCAGTACCGGCCCATCGGCGTGAAATGCTCCCGGGTGCATGACGGGTTTGCGTATATGACCCTGGAAGGCTGCACCGGACCGGAGGACGTGGAGAAGTACCGCGGCGCACAGCTGTATGTGGCACGGGAAGACGCCGCGCCGCTGGAGGAAGGCGAAGTCTATATCCGGGATCTGATCGGATGCCGGGCCGTGGACGAGGAAGGCCGGGAGATCGGCGTGGTGACGGATGTGCTGCAGTACGGGAGCGTGGACACCTATGTGTTCAAAACACCCCGGGGCACCATGATGGCGCCGGCGCTTCTGGCCGTGTTCCCGGTGACGGACGTGGAGCAGCGCGTGCTGCATGTCTGCGCGGAAAGACTTGCTGAGGTTGCGGTGTATGAAGATTGATATTCTGACGATCTTTCCGGAAATGTTTGAGTCCGTATTTTCCTCCAGCATTCTGGGCAGGGCGAGGGAAAAGGGAATTCTGGACATCCGCTGCGTGGATATCCGGCCGTTTTCCCAGAGCAAGCACAAGAACACGGATGATTATCCCTTCGGCGGCGGGGCGGGCATGGTCATGATGGCCCAGCCCATTGTGGACGCCATGCGCAGTGTCACCGGCGAGGATTTCCACGGGCGCAGGATCTATATGGGTCCCGGCGGCCGCACGCTGTCGGCGGACCTGGCCCGGGAGCTTTCCGCGGAGGAGCATCTGGTGCTTCTGTGCGGGCATTACGAGGGCGTGGATCAGCGGGCCCTGGATCTGTGCGTGGACGAGGAGATCAGCATCGGGGATTATGTGCTCACCGGCGGGGAACTGGCGGCCATGGTCCTGGTGGACTGCGTGTCCCGGTTCATTCCCGGCGTGCTGGGTTCCGAGGAGAGCCCGGAGGAGGAATCCTTCTCCGACGGCCTGCTGGAGTATCCCCAGTACACCCGGCCCCGGGTGTTTGAGGGCATGGAGGTGCCCGAGGTGCTTCTGTCCGGGCATCATCTGAATATCGCCGCATGGCGCCGGGAAATGTCCCTGAAGCGCACGCGGCTGAGGCGGCCGGACCTGCTGGAGAAGGCGGAGCTCAGCGCAAAGGAAAAACGCATGTTGGAGGAGTGGGAAGCATGTTCTTCAGAAAGCTCTGTGTGATCTTCGTTCCGCTTCTGCTGCTGACGCTCCTGTGCATCTTTCTGCCCATGATCGGGGGCATCGGGTTTCTGGGGAACGTGCTCAAGGGCACGCTGTTCGGCGTGGTGCTGGGTCTGGTGCTCCCCCTGTCCGGGGCATCAAGACGGCGGGAGCCCTTTGCCGGGCTTCTGTGGCTTCCGGCACTGGCCGCGGTGCTGGTCATTGTGTATCAGTACCTGTCTGTGGGCGGGACGCATATGCCGGTCCTGCAATTGCTGGAGACCGGTGACGGACAGGTGGTGTGGATGGAAAGCGCGTTTGCGGGATTTCTGCTGGTGGAGTGCTTCCGTACCAGCGGCAGGGGCTGAGGAGGCGGACGGGCATGGAAAGGGATAACAGACTGCGCCATACGGGCTACGCCACCTTTTTCCTCAGCGGCATCTGCTCCATATCCAGCGGCATTATTGTCAGCCTGCTGCAGGACTGGCACGGGTTTTCCTTCGGCGTCACCGGCATGCTTCTGTCCTGCATGAATATCGGAAACATGGCCGCGGCCTTTCTGGCGGGCATACTGCCGGGAAAAATCGGTCTGAAACGGACAGCACTGATCCTGTCGGCAGGCTATGCGCTGGGGTATGCACTGAATGCGTTTTCCGGGTTTGTGCCGCTTCTGTTTCTGGCGTTTCTCCTGATGGGTCTTGCCAAGGGCGGCGTGCTGAACGTGGACTCCGTGCTGGTGGGCACGCATACCCGGGACAGGAAGATTTCCATGCAGCTCATGCATGCCTGCTATGCCATGGGTGCGCTTCTGTGCCCGTTCCTCGTGTCCGCGCTCACCAGCGTGCACCATGTCATGCCCATGCTCGGCATAAGCGCATGCGGCATCGCGCTGTGGATGGTCTATGCGCTTGCGCCGCTGCCGGATGATACGAAAAAGCAGGCCGGGAATGGAAGCCGGGCCTTTCTCAGGGATCCCGTGTTCTGGCTTCTGACCCTGCTCATGTTCTGCCAGAACGGAGCGGAATACGGCGTCACGGGATGGCTGGTGACGTATTACAAGAATCTGGGTATTCTTACGGGCACACTGTCCGCGTATACCATGACCGTCATGTGGGGCGCCACGCTTCTGGCCCGGCTGCTGATCGCCTTTGTGATCCCCATCCGCCGTCCGTTCAGGGCGCTGGCCTGCATGGGCCTGGGCTGCACGGCGCTGTATACGCTGCTCATCTGTCTGCGCGCGCCGGTGCCTGTGACCGTGATGCTGTTTCTCTTCTCCATGGCCATGGCCGGCGTGAATCCGCTGACGGTGGCCACGGTGGGCTCATCGCTTACCAGTGAGAGCATGGCGGTCATGCTGCCTGTTGGCGGGATCGGCGGGATTGTCATGCCCATGGTCATCGGGGCGGTGGCGGACCGGTTCGGGCTTCCGGCGGGCATGTTCTGCAATCTGGTGCCCTGCGCCGGGATTCTGGTGATCAGCCTGATCATGATGGGAAGAACCGGAAAAGAAAGAACAGATTCGGCCCGGGAGCAAGACAAATCCAGGGAAACATGATATCCTAGCACCTGTTATGTCTTCCTGATCCGCATGGATCAGGAGGACAGCACTGAAGAGAAGGCTTCTTCCTTCGGGAATGAAGTTACTGCTCCGGGGGATTGTATGAGACTGAAGAAACTGGAACTTTACGGGTTCAAATCCTTTGCCTCAAGAACAGAGATTGTGTTTGAGGAAGGAATTACAGGCATTGTGGGGCCAAACGGTTCCGGGAAAAGCAATATCGGCGACGCCATCCGCTGGGTTCTGGGCGAGCAGAGCGCAAAGACCCTGCGCGGAACCAACATGGCGGACGTGATTTTCAACGGAACACAGAAGCGCAAGCCGCTCAATTACTGCGAAGTATCCCTGGTGTTCGACAATTCAGACCATTCCATGAATCTGGAATACTCGGAAATCATGGTGACGCGCAGGGTCTACCGCAATGGTGAGAGTGAATACTTTCTGAATCAGTCATCCTGCAGACTGAAGGATGTCATTGATCTGTTCCGGGATACCGGTATCGGCAAGGAAGGATATTCCATCATCGGTCAGGGAAGAATCGATGAGATTCTTTCCAGAAAAAGCGAGGACCGCCGCCTGATCTTTGAAGAAGCGGCCGGCATCGTAAAGTATAAGGCGAGAAAAGAAGAAGCGGACAGAAAACTGGAAAAGACCCTGGCCAACGAGGAAAGGATCGAGGACATCATCAAGGAACTCGAACGCCAGCTCGGGCCCCTGGAAGAACAGTCCAAGTCCGCCAGAAAATACCTTGAATGGTCAGAAGAGCTGAAGGTTCTTGATCTGAATCTTTTTATCATCCGGTCCGACAGGCTGCAGGAGCGCATTGACAGCACGAACACGGAGATTGAGAATGTCAGCCTTGCCATTGAGCAGAACGACCTCGCCATTGAACAGAAAAATGATCAGCTGAACCAGATCCAGGCAGACATTGAGAAAATGGATCAGGAGATCGACATCCGGAGAAAAGAACTCAGCGAAACGGTTGATCATGTTCATGAGGTAAGCCAGGGCATGGAAAGCATTACGCTGAGGAAGTCGTCCAGGGACGAAAACATTCAGCGTATCCGGCGGGAAAAGGAAGAAGCCGGAGCACGCTTTCAGGAAGCGGAAAAGCAGATCGCTGCCAGCCGGGAAAAGCAGGCCCGGTGCGAGCAGGAGATGCAGGAAGAGCAGAAAAAGCTGAATGAAGCGCAGGAAAAGGTAGAAGCGTATTCCGCCGATGAAGCCAGGACCTCTGAGCTGCTCGATGCCAAAAAGGAAGAAATGCTGGACGCCATGAACAGGAAATCTCTTGTTCAGAATGATCAGACGCGTCTTGATACCATGATCTCCCAGATGTCGGAGCGTCTGGTTTCCATGCAGGAGCAGCTCCAGCAGCAGAACCAGGAAAAGGAAATCCTAAGCAGCATTTTCTCTGAGACGGTGGAACGCCGCAATGAGGAACAGGAACAGCTGGAGCGGATCCAGAAAGAGCAGCAGGACATGCAGCGTCAGCTGGCATCCTGCAATGAGGACCTGTCAGCCTGCTACCGCCAGGTGGATGAGATTTCCGGAAAGCTTCAGGCGGCGAAAACCCGCTATCATCTGCTCTCTGAAATGAAGCAGGAAATGGACGGGTATCAGCAGTCGGTCAAGCGGGCCATGAAGTATGCCCGGGAAATGTCGGTCCCGGGTGTCAGGGGCGTTCTCGGACAGCTGATCAGCGTTCCGGAAAAGTATGAGACGGCCATTGACATGGCGCTGGGCGGAGCGGTCCAGAACATTGTGACGGATAATGAAGAGACAGCGAAAGAGCTGATCGATTATCTGAGAAACAACAAGCTCGGACGCGCTACATTCCTGCCCAGAAGCGCTGTCAGGGGAAAGTACCTGAACCGGGATGAACAGCGGGTGCTCTCCATGCCGGGATGTCTCGGCGTGGCCTCCGATCTGATCACCTGCGACGGCGATTACAAGGCCATTGTGGAAAACCTTCTGGGCAGAACCGTGATCGCGGACAATCTGGATCACGGCATTGCCATCATGCGCGAGGGCAGACATTCGTTCCGCCTGGTGACGCTGCACGGAGACGTCATGCATTCCGGCGGTTCCATGACGGGCGGTTCCGTTCAGTCCAAGGCGACCAGCCTGCTGGGAAGAGAGCGTGAAATCAACAAGCTGGCCGCGGACATGAAAACCCTTCAGGCGGACTATGACAGAGTTCGGGAACAGCTGGAAACAAGACAGCAGGAAAAGAACACGTTCAAAAACAGTCTGACAGAGATTTCCGATTCTGTGCATCAGCAGGAAATCAAGGTGGCCAGGGAAAAGGAAAAAGTGGCTGCCTGCCAGTCTGATATGGACAGCAATGAATCCAGACGTCAGGAAACGGAAAGCGCCATTGAGCAGCTGAACGAGGCGATCAGTGACATCCGGGAACAGCTGGAAGAAGTCAATACGAAGAATTCCGGCGGCGACTTTGATCAGGAATCCATGGAAGAGGAGACGGCGGATATCCAGCGCCGTCTGGTGGAAATCCGCGAGAAACTGGCGTCCTGGCAGGAAACGGTTTCCCGGGAAAAGCTGTCCATCAATGACATGGAGCACCAGATTGACATTCTGGTGCGGGATATCCAGAGGTTTGAGAAGGAAAAGGAAGAGATTCTTTCGGAGAATGCCCGCAGGGATCAGACGCTCAGCGAACTGGAAGCAACCAATGCATCGGAGTCCGGACAGCTGGAAACCATGAAGAAGCAGAGCCTCGAGATCGAGGAAAAACGGCAGAAGCAGGAAAAGGAGATCCAGGACCAGGAATCCGTCCGCAGCGGCAAGCAGTCTGAAATGAAGGAACTGATCCAGGACATCGAAAAGCTTCACCGCTTCCAGAATGAAGACCAGGAGAAAAAGCACAAGTTTGAGCTTCAGCATACCCGGTATGAAAATGAGCTGAAGAACATGCAGGACCGCATATGGAATACCTATGAGCTCACCTACGGGGGAGCCAAGGAATTCCGTGTGGAGGACTTCAAGGAAAGCAAGGCGGACAGCCGGGCGAAGGAACTGTCTTCCAGCATCAAGCAGCTGGGTCAGGTCAATGTCGGTGCCGTGGAAGAGTATGCCCTGACAAAGGCGCGCTTTGATGATCTTTCCGCCCAGCAGGAGGACCTGAAAAAAGCGGAAACCGATCTGAAGGAACTCATCGTCCAGCTGATGGAACAGATGAAAAAGACCTTTGAAGTCAACTTTGTCCTGATCCAGAAGTATTTCAGCGAAACCTTTGTCAGACTGTTCGGCGGCGGCAAGGCGGAACTTCTCCTGACGGATCCGTCGGATCCTCTGAACTGCGGTATCGAAATCAATGCGCAGCCTCCGGGAAAGAAGCTTCAGCTTCTCTCACTGCTTTCCGGCGGCGAACGCGCGCTGACAGCCATTGCCATCCTGTTTGCCATGCTGAAGCTGAAGCCCACGCCCTTCTGTATCCTGGACGAGATAGAGGCCGCTCTGGATGACGCAAATATCGGGTATTACGCAGACTATCTGAAGGAATACAGCGAGAACACGCAGTTCATCGTCATCACCCACAGAAAGGGAACCATGGAGCGGTGCAAGGTCCTGTACGGCGTGGCCATGGAGGAACAGGGCGTTTCCAAGATGGTGTCCGTAAGCCTTCAGGATTATCAGGAATGAGAAAGTCCCGCATTCTTTACAGGAAAACAAGATCGCGGTATCATTTCCCCGGAAACTGGAAAGGAGTTGGAGTTATATGGTAAAACCTGTTGTACTGATCGTAATGGACGGCGTTGGTGAAACCGACGAAGAACTCGGCAACATGGTTCGAAAGGCTACCACACCTACCCTGGATGATCTCAAGGCAAATCATCCGTGGATCAAGATCAAGGCTCATGGAACGGCTGTAGGCCTGCCTTCCGATGATGATATGGGCAACAGCGAAGTCGGTCATAACGCGCTTGGCTGCGGTCAGATCTATTCCCAGGGTGCAAAACTGGTCAATGAATCCATTGACAGCGGAAAGATCTATGAGTCCCAGACCTGGAAGAATATTGTCGACCGGGTGAAGAAGAATAACAGCACGCTGCATTTCCTCGGCCTGCTCTCGGACGGCAATGTGCATTCCAACATCCGTCATCTGATTGCCATGCTCAACGAAGCGAAAAAGGAAGGCGTGCATACGGTAAGATGCCATATCCTTCTGGACGGCCGTGACGTTCCCGCCACCTCCGCGCTGGAGTATGTGGATCAGCTGGAGAATGTTCTTGCCGAGCTCAATGACGGTTCCTTTGATGGAAAGATTGCTTCCGGCGGCGGACGCATGAAGATCACCATGGACCGCTATCAGGCCAACTGGGCCATGGTGAAGGCCGGCTGGGACGTGCATGTCCATGGTGAGGGACGCCAGTTCGCCAGCGCCAAGGAAGCCATTGAAACCTATCGCCAGGAGACCGGTGCGGTTGACCAGGATCTGGATGCGTTTGTCATCGCTGAAAACGGTGAGCCTGTCGGAAAGATCAAGGATGGCGACAGTGTCATTCTGTATAATTTCCGCGGCGACCGTGCCCAGGAAATTTCCATGGCGTTTGACGGAGACGCTTCCTTCAGCCACTTTGACCGCGGCGAAGTACCGGACGTGCTGTATGCCGGCATGCTGGAATATGACGGAGACCTGAAGATCCCGCATAACTATCTGGTGAATCCTCCGCAGATCAAGGATACGCTCACGGAGCTCCTGATCGCGGGCGGCATCAAGGAATATGCATGCTCTGAAACCCAGAAGTATGGTCATGTGACCTATTTCTGGAACGGCAACCGTTCTGAGAAGTTCTCCGAGGAAATGGAAGATTATGCCGAAGTTCCCTCTGATGTGAGATCTTTCGATGAATGTCCCTGGATGAAGGCAACCGAGATCAGCGATCTGGTGATTGCAGCCATCGAATCCGGAAAGTACGGCTTCATCCGCTGCAACTTCCCCAACGGCGACATGGTTGGACATACCGGCAATCTGCTTGCCACGGAAATCGCTGTGGAGAGTGTTGATCTGCAGCTGGCCAGAATCAAGAAGGTATGTGACGAATACAATTATGTCATGCTGGTTACCGCCGATCACGGCAATTCGGATCAGATGCTCGAGAAAAACAAGAAGGGCGGCATCCAGGTCCGTACTGCTCACAGCCTGAATCCCGTCCCGTTCATCATCTATGACAAGGATGAAAAGCATGAGCTGAAGGAAGGCTGCTTCGGACTGGCCAATGTCGCTCCGACAGTCGCTCAGCTGCTCGGCCTGAAGCCCTTTGACTCCTGGGAAGAGTCCATGCTGAAGTAAATTGAATATGGGTTGAATCACGAAACCCCAGGAAGTGCAGTACTTCCTGGGGTTTCTGCATATGCTGTTTATAGTACCGGCAAGGGTACAAACGTATGAATGCAACAAAAAACTGCCTTATCAATCCGATAAGACAGTTTCAATCATCTTATTCGACAGTATAGGGCATCAGCGCGATGGCACGGGCACGCTTGATAGCCTCACTCAGCTGTCTCTGATGCTTTGCACAGTTTCCAGTCATACGACGAGGAAGGATCTTGCCTCTTTCATTCGTATATCTGCGCAGATGGTTTACATCCTTATAATCGATGTATTCGATCTTCTCAACACAGAAACTGCAAACTTTACGATGAGGTCTGCGGCCTCCACGAGGACGCGGTCTCTTTTCGCTGCGTTCTTCAGACATGAGTTACCTCCTTCTGCATAATTCGCATTTCAGAAGAAATTCTGAAACAGGATATGCTGCTTGATTCGGAAATTATTCGGCGTCAGTGTCCACAGCTTCGGCAGCAACTTCTTCTGCCTTGGCTTCGGTTTCTTCCACGACCACAGGACGTGCGGCCTTGGGTTTCACATTGCTGCGCTTTTCTTCCAGTTTCACCACAAGATAACGGATGATGGAATCCATGTTACGCAGGTTACGCTGCACTTCACGGGGAAGCTCAGCGGGAGCCTTCAGGGTAACAAGAACATACCAGCCCTCAGTCTTGTAGTCGATCGGATAAGCGAGACGCCGTTTTCCCCATGTCTCGTCAACCTTTTCGATTTCACCACCATTGGCCACAATCAGATTGCTGATTCGATCGATAATATCTTTCCGAGCAGTATCCTCGATTGCGGGGTCAATGATATAGGTGAGTTCATACCTATTCATACCTTTCACCTCCTCACGGACTTATGGCGCTTTTCAGCGCAAGGATGTGCCGATTGCAGATTATATCGTAAATTCAAAGAAATGCAACAACTTTTCTGGAAAGAATTCATAAATTTCTCGGGAAGGAAGGGAAAAATCGGATTCCGGAAAAGAATGAGAGCACCGGCATCTTCACTGGCAGGGATTTTGTTTCAGATTCAACGGGCGGATTTCCGGATGAAGCTTCTATATATATAGAAGAAACAGGTGTAAAAGAAGAATGATCTGAATGCGATCACCAGGGATGTTCGTGTTTTTCCGGGAAGACCGGAGGTGTGGAGATCTCACGCGGCAGGCTGCCTGGCAGGTTTACTGCCCATAAGTCAACTGGACTGCATCAGCTGTTCGGAAGCTTTGCATGCTGCCATGGTGTATCCATCATAATATGGCAACGGAAATGAATCTCTACATATAATAATTCTGGGATTCCCCGGTATCGGACAGGAAAACTCCGGACCCAGGAGACGCGTACACTTATGAAGTATTCGCATGAGATACTGATATCCTGCTGATTTCATACCCTCTGTTCAGGAGAGCGCCCGCGCCAAATAGCTATCACTTCCAACGTCCACTCCAACAATTTCTGTTTCATCCGTTACTTGCGCAATCTTCTTGTTCTGTATGTTATTCATCTCGGTACCTCTCCTGTTTTTTGATGTCGACAACTTGTCCGGTCAGCGATGTTCATTTTACTGGTGGGGTACTTCCATTTTTCACCTGCCTCCTGCCGGGTTCAGTTTGATTTATACAGGAAGCTGCCAAAAGAACCATTTTCATAAGACATGTAATCTGTCCTGCGGCAGAGAAATGACAGGCCGGCCCCGGCAGGGCAGAAAACGATCCGGCAGAGGATACATACAGGAAGATAACTATGATACATTGCCCGGGAGGCTGCTGCTGTTCCGGATTTTTGTGATTCCTTTCCAGGGAGTCGCTGGATTATATCTGGCTCATGGAAGACTTCGTCTTCGGGGACATCAGAGGGTCAGCCATATGATCCGTTCAAATGGATTCCGTCGGGAAGGACGTTTTTTCAGATGAAATGGAACTTTTTTTGCGAATGGAAAAACGGCTCAAACGCTTACAGGATAAGGCTTTCACCAGCATTGCGTAGTCGATCCGAGAAAAAAGTTTGAAATTTTCTGAAAAAAGGTGTTGACAAAAAAATCTACGGTGGTAAAATGGTCAAGCTGTCGCGAGAGC
>CAMNDE010000037.1:0-32276 GCA_946534895.1 uncultured Clostridia bacterium | reverse complement strand
CGATCACGATTTCTGAATTGCTTACCAATTCATCTAACGCTTTCCAAAAATCCTCATTATAGCCATCCATCTTATCGCCTCCTTATAAATCCCGAGTTGTCGAGATCTCGCCAAGCTGGAATTTAATAATCTGCCAGTCTGCCGTAGTCATTCCACTCCCCAAACATCTGCCCCTTTTTGGTTTCCGCGATCAATCGTGAAAGCATTTGCTCATACATGGCCGGATTACGCTTTTTGTAAAAGGCAGTGTTCCCAGCCCGCACCCGTCTGTAAAGCGGTGGAAATGATTTGAATTTTGACCATACCCGCGCCTGCTTCAGGGCGGTCTCAATATCCGGATCGACTTTAAAACTCCGTGCGCCCATCGCAGGAAGAACCGCTCTGCCCGCGTCGGTCATCAATCCCAACTTTTCCAGACGGCGGACGCGCTCTTTGTTCAGCTCCGTCCACGGACTGTTCTTTTTCCTTGGCGAAAATCTTTGCATCCTCACGCCGTCAATGACCGCATGGGTGCTGTCGATCCAGCCAAAGCACAGCGCCTCCTCAACGGCATCCAGATAGTAAAACACATCCGGGTCGATCGGTTTTCCCCGCTTCACCGTGATCCAGCATTCCGTTTCTTTCGATGCATGAAGGGTGAGCCATTGTCTGAACTCTATTCGGTTTTTTACTGGAAGGACATTCTCTCTCATTGCTTCATACATAGTTAAATCCCGATTTTCCGCAGCCTTAGTCGGCTGTTTTTTCTTATATGTCAGCTCCAAATCATAGCCGAGCTCGTCCATCATCTTTACAAAGGTCTTATTGACGATCTGCTCCCGGTAACGGAAACCCCAATATTTCAGGCTTTTCCAGCCCTCTTTCTTCAAGAATGTGTTAGTAGACAGACGGTCTCGACATGAGATGTACCAGGGAACATATCCACAGGAGTAGCAGATTCCATATGGTACGATGTATCAGCAAGAAAGTAGTCCAAATCCCTGGCCAACGTCTCAGGATTGCAAGAGACATAAACAATTCGTTCTGGCGCATTGTATTTCAAACTATCCAAAAACTGTTTTGAACTACCAGCCCGCGGCGGATCCATGATGACGACATCCGGCCGAACCATTTTCCCGCGATTATTCGAAAGCGCATTTCCTGCATCACCGCAAATAAAGACAGCATTCGTTATCTCGTTACGTTCCGCATTGTTTTTCGCATCGTCCACCGCACGCCGATTAATCTCAATTCCAATAAGCTTCTTGACCTGCCTCGCAGCGCAGATACCAATTGTCCCGGTCCCGCAGTATGCATCCATCAACACATCTTTGTCCGTCAGCCCTGCCTGCTGGATTGCCGTTTGATAGAGGATCTCCGTCTGTCTGCTGTTCACCTGATAGAAAGACTGAGACGAAATTCTGAAACGCATCCCGCACAGAATATCCTCAATATATCCATCACCGATAATCACTTTCTCCCTGGTGCCCAGCACAGCGCTTGTCTGCCTGCTGTTCTGGTTTACCACCACAGTCTTGATATCCGGATAGATAGAGACCAGTTCCCTGGACAAATCTTCGATCCGCGGAATATTCACATCGGTTGCCACAAGTGTCAGCATGACCTCGCCCGTTCTTTCGGATATACGGACAAGTAGATGCCGCAGAAGCCCGCGATGTGTATACTCATTATAGATACGCAGCTGATACTTTTTAATCAGCTGTACTGTCGTATGTATGATTTCTGTGGCATGCTCGTTCTCCAGAAGGCAATGGGAAACAGGAATCACATGATGGCTGCCCTGAGCATAAATGCCGGAAACAGGATCTCCCCGTTTGTCTGTTGCCAGAACCGCATGCACCTTGTTTCTGTAATGAAAAGGATTCTCCATCCCAAGGATCGGCAGAACCGGGCCAAAACCACCCAGCAGCTCCTCAACTCTCTTCTGCTTTTCACGAAGCTGAGCCTTATAGGGCAGTTTTTCCATCTGGCATCCGCCGCATTTCGAGGAAATCGGGCATTTGAACCAGCCAGACGTCTTGTTCTTGTGTTCCGGATCCTGAGCTCTGGTTGTATTCGTCATGTTCATTCCCCCGATTTTCATGGAATAAAAAAAAGTGACCAACCCGGTCACCTGACAGCTCCGACGAGATTCGAACTCGTGTTTTCGCCTTGAGAGGGCGACGTCCTAGGCCTCTAGACAACGGAGCCAAAAGCTGGGGAACTAGGATTTGAACCTAGACTGTACGAGTCAGAGTCGCATGTGCTGCCATTACACCATTCCCCAATGGTTTGCATTTGACTGCAGACGAAATTATATCAAAGGAATGCCCCTGCGTCAATAGGGATTTTTTTGCATTATTCGGTCAGTATTCGTTTGGGAATTGACAAGTAATTTGCTGTATCACTGCAAGTTCTCAACTGTCGCCTGTCCATTGCCTGTCAGCCGCCGGTCATGCGATATGCTTCCAGTCTTCTCCCTGGGCTCATCCGAAAGGTCTTCCATGGCATGCAAAAGCGGCACCCCGCATACCTGCATGGAGTGCCGCTTCTGTATACCATTTGTCCTTAATTTTTCAGTGCCTTCTTGTCGATTTTGGCATTGGCTGCGCTTACCCAGCCCGATACGGCTTCGGAATAAGCAGCATCCTGCTTGGTGGTCAGCAGATCAGAAGCAATCGTCTCACGGACGGTATCCAGTGCGACAGGGCCTTCTTCAATATCGCCCACATACTTGACGATATAATAGCCATACATGTCGCTGGCCACCTTGCCGCTGACATCCCCGACATTTTCCAGTGCCATGCCGGCTTCAACAAAAGCCGTATCAAACGTGCTCATGTTCTCGCAGATGGCATAACCCGTCTTGGCAGTTTCGCGGTCGCCCTGCATGCCGGGATCCTCGGTCTTCTCAGCCATGAGCGTATCCCAGTCAGCGCCTTCTGCAAGCTGCTTCACAACCTCGTCGGCACGCTCGTCAATATGCTCATAGGCAGCCTTGGTGATTTCCGTCTGGAGATTCTGATAGTATGCCAGCTTCTCCTGGTTTTCCTTGAGCATCTTGGCCACGTTCTGAACTTCCTCGATTACGTCCTCGGCAAAAGCCGCTTCCGTAACGGCTTCCAGTTCAGGAACCGTGTTGGCTTCATCGGTGGGAACTTCGCTCAGCGTCACAGTTACGCTGTTCAGCAGAGCTTCCGTATCCGTAACTTCCGCAGCGGTCAGATCTTTCTGCAGAGAGGAAATGGTGCTGTTCAGGCTGGAAATCTTTGCGGACACGCTCTCCATCAGGGCATCGTCATCATCCGTGAACTTGATCAGGATCTGCTTCACGAGACGATAGCCTGCGGGCTTATAGTAATAGGTGTTGCCTGCGTTATACGCAGAACCGAAGGCAGACAGATTGCTCGCATAGGAAGTCTTTGCGCTTTCCACGCGGCTGTCATATTCGGTCTGAATTTCTTCTTCGGACACGGTCACATCCTTGACCACTTCCGCCTTGAGCTTTTCCTGGATCTTGCTCTGCACAAGGGATTCCTTGGTCACACCGAAGTTCGTGGTCACGGCATTCTCCACCGCGCTGGTCAGCTCGTCGCCGGTCAGCTCGGTGTCAGAGAACATCATGCTCTGGATCAGGTCACAGTACTGCTTCCAGAGATCATCCACTTCGGCCTGCTCTTCTTCATTCAGCGTGTCAAAGCCCATTTCCTTGGCCTTGTCACGGACCACCGTGGACTCAACCAGGCTGTTGATCACATCATCCTGTGCCTGGGCAATCACGGCTTCACTGGTGATATCTATATTCTGACCATAATAGGAATGATAGTAGGACTGCTGTTCATTCAGATAGCTGGTCACCATCTGCTGAATTTCACCCTTGGTGAACACCGTGTCGCCTACGCGCACGATTTCCGTTGCCGCGTCCACGGCTGCATCCTTTTTGATCAGTGAACAGCTGGTAAGCAGCATTGCAAGTGCCAGCAAACATGCCAGCAAGGCTTTCTTTTGCATCGTCGTTCGTCTCCCATCACATTATTGGATACCTGTGCATTATATCGCAAGACCCGGGGCCATGCAAGCAAATGAAAGGACACAGCACTTTCAAACTGTGTCCAGTCTGTGAATTTTCCGCTTTCTGTTACCGGAATTCCGTAAGGCCGTAATGCTTTTGTGTAAAACCGTCGAGATTTCCATATTCACTGACCCGGATTTCGTCGATTCCAAAATAATGCATGCAGGCAATCAGAATGCAGATCCCGTGCACAATGATGTCGGCACGGTTCGGCTGAAGCCCCTTCAGCTGAAGCCGCTGTTCCATGCTCATCCGCGCCAGCATCGCTGCTTCCGACTCCACCCAGGACCGCTCCAGCTTTGTGCCGTGCACCTTTGTGCGGTCCGTCCACGGCACATTCAGTGCCATGGCCGCAAGCGTCGTGAACGTACCGCCCGTACCGGTCCAGCGGTCAGGCAGCGCAAAGGATTGGGCGGAATCAAGATTCTGCTTCAGGATCTGGCGCGCCAGTTCCGTCACCTTGTACATATCCTGTTCGTCTGCAATGGGCATCATCCTGTACAGACGCACGGCACCCATCTGGCAGGAGACGGAACAGCTGAACGCATTCCCGTCCCCGCACACGATTTCGGTGGATCCGCCGCCGATATCGATCACGCCGCTGTATCCGCCGCCGGCAGCGCCCAGGAAGGACAGGAGCGCTTCCTCATTCCCGGAACAGATCTGCAGCGCAAGCCCGGTTTTTTCCAGAAGCATCTGTGAAAACACGCCGTTATTCACCGCATCCCGTGTGGCGGAAGTGGCAAAGAGCTGAATATCCTCCACGCCATGATTCCTGGCAGACTCCACCATCGCCTTTACGGCGTCGGACGTATGCTCCATGGCTGAGGGCTGGAGGCATCGCTGCGCATCCAGGCCCGCGAACAGGCGCGTGCCTGCCCGCTCGCGGAACATGCGTTTTCCTGTCTGGCCGTCCACTTCCGACACCAGCATGCGTACTGAGTTGGATCCGATTCCGATAACGGCAGTTTTCAAATGCATCCCCCTGCTTTCATGGCCCAAAAAAGCCCATGGAAATCCCATGGGCTCAGGCGTTTTATTGGTTATCCATTTCGGCCATCAGGAGCTTCCACTCCTCTTCCGTATACGAATCAAGCAGTTCCGGGTTTTCCACTTCGAAGCTGACCTCTTCCGGCTTGCGATACATCAGCTCGGAACGCGCGGCGCTCTCAATCTGACCCATGCTTCCCACAGCATCGATCTTCTTGGAAAGCTCAGAATTCTGCTGTTCCTTCTCACTCAGCACGATCTGCAGCGTGTTTTCCTTGGCCACTCTCTCCTGCAGCTCCTGGCCGTTGCGCGTCATGCCAAAGGCAAAAAGAACCGACACCACCGCAAGCACAGCAAGAAGAATCACCCAGCTGAACTGATAGGTACGCATTTTCTGAATTCTCTGCATGAGCTCGCTTCCTTTCTCTGTATCATTGGTAAATTCCATGCCCTGCTTCCGATTCCTGCCTCAGACGGCGTATTTTTCGGAAGCGTCAGTTTTCCTGCTTCCAGGCGTCAAGCACGGTATCCAGGCAGGCAAGATACTTGTTGTGATGCTCCGTCTCCCAGAGCACCGATTCCACGATGCCGTACTCAAATTCATACAGCCGTTCAAAGTCGCCCCTGGCCACGCATGCCGCCATGGCCGTCTTCAGTTCCGCCGCATCCTCTTCCGTCATCATCAGGCTCTGGATCAGATGCTTGCAGGAAAGAAGGATTTCCTCGATTCCCGCGTCATACTCCTCTTCCTCCAGAATCCTTTCCAGACGCTTCAGATGCCGGACCGCGTCCTGGGGCGGAAGGCCGCATTCGTACTGCTCAATCAGGAACAGCCAGCATTCGGTCATCTGATTCCAGTTGTCCAGCACGCTGCCGCCGGTGAAAATCACCTCGCCCTTGTCCAGCAGAAAATCATCGCTGGCCCGCAGCGCGGTCATCAGCATGCGGCCCGCGTGATTGTGCAGGTCCAGCCACTCATGCGGCTGGAAGGAATGCTGACTGTCATAGGCAAAGCATGCCGTCCACCGTCCGCTGGCGTGCTCCTGCACCGTCAGACGGCAGGTTCCGGGCTCGGCATCGCCGTAGCACAGAGGCGCGATCATTTCATACAGAAACGTGTCGCCCGGGCCGCCGTTCTCGCCCGCTTCCCGGCGGACCCATGCTTCCAGTTCCTCACGGGTATACGGGGACCGGTCTTCCGGTTCCTCATATACGCCGAAATTCTCCAGCATGCGGATCAGCAGCACGCGGATATCCTCTTCACTGCCAATGGCGCATACCCTTGTTCGATAGAGATTGGACATAAATTCCTCCGTTGCTAAAACATGGACAGCTGACTGGTCTCGCTCATGCCTTCCAGGGATCCGTGCCCGCGGAGCAGATCCACCACGGACTGACCCACGTGCGCACGCTCCCGAAGATCCTGTACGGACAGGAAGGGACCGTTTTTGCGCGCCTGGACAATCGGCACTGCCGCGCTTTCGCCCAGGCCCACCAGGGACGTGAAGGGACACCGCAGATTGCCGTCCTCAATGACGAACCGGCTGACCTCGCTCCTGTACAGATCCACCGGCAGGAAGCGGATCCCGCGCATGTTCATTTCCAGAACCAGTTCCAGGGCTGTCTGCGTCTCCTTGTCCTTGGCGCTGGGCTTTTCCATGTCGCGCAGTTCACGGATGCGCTCACGGCACGCGTCCGGATCCAGCAGCATGGTGCCCGCATCAAAGCCGTCGCCGCGAATGGTGAAATAGGAACAGTAGTACGCCAGCGGATAGTGCAGCTTGTACCAGGCCACTCTCAGGCTCATGGTGACATACGCCACTGCATGGCCCTTGGGGAACATGTACTTGATCTTCCGGCATGAATCCATGAACCATTCCGGCACATGATGCTCGATCATGGCCTGCTCCATGTTCTCCTTCAGTCCCTTGCCTTTTCGGACACTTTCCATGGTGGTAAAGGACGTCTTGGGATCCACGCCCATATTGATCAGATAGTTCATGATGTCATCGCGGCAGCACACGCATTCCGACAGCGTGGCCACGCCGCTGGCTATGATTTCCTGCGCATTGCCGAGCCAGACGTCCGTACCGTGGGACAGACCGGAAATCCGCAGAAGCTCTTCCATGGTGCTGGGCCGTGTTTCGTCCAGCATGCCGCGGACAAACGCGGTGCCGAACTCGGGCACGCCGTAGGTGCCCGTATTGCAGAGAATGTCGTCCTCCGACACGCCCAGGGCCTCCGGGGACTGGAACAGCGAGCGCACGCCCCAGTCATCCAGCGGCACATCCTTGAAATTGATGCCCGTCAGTTCCTCCAGCATATGCATCATGGTGGGGTCATCATGACCGAGACAGTCCAGCTTCACCAGAATGTCATGCATGGAGTTGAAGTCGAAATGCGTGGTGGTGAAGTCGGACTCCAGGTCATCCGCCGGATGCTGCACCGCCGTGAACTGGTAGATCTCATACTCCTTGGGCACAACCACCATGCCGCCGGGGTGCTGGCCGGTGGTGCGCTTGACACCCACGCAGCCCTGCGCCAGCCGGTCCTTTTCCGTGTTCCCGCAGGTAATCTTCCGCTCCTCCAGATACCGGCTCACATAGCCGAAGGCCGTCTTCTCCGCCAGACCCGAAATGGTGCCGGCGCGGAACACGTGATCGTGGCCGAAAAGCTCTTCCACATAATGGTGCGCCTTGTTCTGGTACTCGCCGGAAAAGTTCAGGTCAATATCCGGAACCTTGTCACCCTCAAACCCGAGGAAGACTTCAAAAGGAATGTCAAACCCGTCCTTGATCAGCTTCTGCCCGCAGATCGGGCAGTCCCTGTCCGGCAGGTCCACGCCCACGTGGTACCTGGAACGGTCCACATCGAAAAATCCCTTGTGGCATGTATTGCACCGGTAATGCGGCGGAAGCGCGTTCACCTCCGTGATCCCGCACATCCGGGCCACCAGGGATGAGCCCACGCTGCCGCGGCTGCCCACCAGGTATCCGTCCTCCAGGGACTTGCTCACCAGTTTTTCCGCAATATTGTACAGCGTGCAGTAGCCGTAGCCCACAATGGACTTGAGTTCCTTTTCCAGACGCGCCAGCACGATCTCCGGCAGCGGATCGCCGTACATCTGCTTGGCCATGGACCAGGTCATGTTCTGAATGTTGTCCGCCGCGTCCTCCCATACCGGCTGGAACGTATCCTCGCCTTTGGGATGCGTCGGGAACAGGTGCAGCGTAGCCACCTGGTCCGCGATGCGCCTGGGTGCGTCAATGACGACCTCCCTGCACAGGGCAGGCCCGAGATACGCAAAGTCGTCCAGCATCTCCTGGGTGGTCTTGAAATACAGCGGGGGCTGCAGATCGCAGTCCTCATAGCCCATGCCCGCCTGGATAATGGAACGGTTGATGGCGTTGTGCGGGTCCAGGAAATGCACGTCGCCGGTGGCCACCACCGGCTTGCCCAGTTCCTGGCCCAGGCGCAGGATGGTCCGGTTCAGTTCCCGGAGGCCTTCCTCGTCCGCCACCATGCCGTTGCGCAGAAGGAACGCATTGTTCCCGATGGGCTGGATCTCCAGGTAATCATAGAACGAGGCAATCTCCAGCAGACGTTCGTGACTCTCCCCGTGCAGCACCGCCTGGAACAGCTCCCCGGCCTCGCAGGCCGAGCCGATGATCAGGCCTTCCCGGTACTTCTGGATCATCTCCCGGGGCATATGCGGCCGGCGCCGGAAATACTCCAGGTGGGAAATGGAGACCAGCCGGTTCAGGTTCACCAGGCCCTCCTGGCTCTTGGCGAGCAGGATGATATGGTAGCTTTCCCCGATAGCCCCGCCGCGCAGCGTATTCAGATCGCTTAGGGTATTCAGGCCCTGCTTCTGGCATGTCTCCAGCATCTTGGCCAGACAGTAGGCCGTGGCCGTGGCGTCGTGCACGGCCCGGTGCGCGTTCTTCAGGCTGACGCCCAGGAACTTGCACACCTGGCCCAGCTTGTGGCTCTTGAGCTCCGGATACAGTTTTCTCGCCAGGGTCAGCGTGTCCAGGGCCGGGCCGTTCCACTCGCGTCCCAGCCGCTTCAGCTCCGCCTTGAGCAGGCTGATGTCAAAGCTGGCATTATGCGCGGCCACGGCACTGTCCCCGATAAACTCCATCAGCTTCGGGATCGCCGTTTCCGCGTCTTCCTTGTCCGCCAGCATGAGGTCCGTGATCCCCGTCAGCTCACTGATTTTTGGGGAAAGCGCCGTGTGCGGGTTCACCAGGATCGAAAGCGTGTCTTCCACCTGGCCCTCGCGCAGCCTTACGGCTCCGATTTCAATCACGCGGCACGTGGCCGTGTTCAGGCCGGTGGACTCAAAGTCGAGCACGACAATCGAATCCTGATGCGACCTGTCGTCCGGCCGGCGCACCACGCTGGGATCATCAATAAGGTAGCCCTCGCAGCCGGGGATCAGCTTGATCGCCTTGCCGGCCGCCTTGAACGCTGCGGGGAAGGACTGCAGAACGCCGTGATCGGTAATGGCCACAGCCGGATGTCCCCAGTCAATGGCGCGCTTCACCAGGTCTGACGCCGGGGCCAGGGCGTCCATGGTGGACATATTGGTGTGCATGTGCAGTTCCACGCGCTTTTCTTCCGCGTCGTCCGTACGCACAATCTTTTCCATGGGCACCAGATCACGGATGGTAATCGACAGCTCCCGGGCGAACGTGTCATACATGCATTCGCCGCGGATCTTGACGTTCATGCCTTCCTTGATCTGTTCCACCTTGTCCCATACCGCCTTGCGCTCCTGCTCGGTGATGGGCGTCTCCGGCTCCTCACCACGGCGGGCGAACCCGCCCCTGCGGTAGCGCATGAACATCTTGCAGAGCACCGAAGACGTGTAGTCGGATATGGCCAAGCTCAGGAGCAGCATTTCCCCGCCCCTCAGTTCCTTGGTTTCCATGCGGAAAATATCGCCCTGCACCACCACCAGCCCGGCGTCCGCGGTCAGTTCCCGGATCGGCATGGGCCGGTCCGCGATCCCGCGGCCCACAATGGCCCGGCCCAGGGTCTGGGTCGGCATGTCCGGAATCAGCGGTGTCTTCGGCTTCGGCGCGCGCACCGTTTCCGTATGCACGGCCGGTGCCTTTTCCCTGGGCGCCTTTTCCTTCGGCGCGCTCTTGGGCGCCGCGCTTTCCGGTGCCGCCTGCCCCACAGCCGCGGCATAGCGTTCCCGGAGTTCCTGCTCGGTCCAGGCCTTCTTCTGGTGCTCTTCCCGCTCCTGGCGCAGTTCCTCCAGGCGTTTTTCCTGGTCGCCCGCCACGGCAAGCTCCACCCGGCACTGGATGCCAAAAATATCCTTCACAGCCTGGCTCAGGCGTCCCGCCACATTGCCCTTGGACATGTATTCCAGAGAAAAAGCGTCCGGGAAGGTCAGCGTGATCCTGTTCTGCTGGCAGCGCCAGTCGATCTGGTCCGCCCAGGCCACCGCGCCGGGATAATTGCGCTTGAGGAAGTCCACAAGCACCTGCTTGTAGCTGGAAATGTCCCGCAGAAAATCCTCCGCCAGCCCGGGGCTCACCACGCGCAGGGCCAGGGGCTTCTGGGGAAACACCTGGCGCAGGATCGCTTCCATTTTCAGGAACGCGGCCTCATCCACCAGTTTCCGGCTGGTAAAGGTCATGTAGACCTTGTCCAGATGCCGCATGTATACCACGCTGGGACAGTCCAGCTGGCCGCGGAGCATGGGCAGGGCTGCATAGATTTTCTCCATCAGTTCCTCATAGCTCACACTCCGCACCTCCTGTCCTACATGGTTGTCTTTGTCATTTTCTCCGCCAGCGCATGCGCTTCACGGATCAGGATCTCCGCCAGGTCGCCCTCGATCCGGCGCGGTTCCTCGCCCCGGATGAACAGCGCGCCGCAGCCGTCGCCGCCCGCGATTCCGATGTCCGCCTCCCGGGCTTCCCCGGGACCGTTCACCACGCAGCCCATGACGGCGACCTTCATGGGTACACGGATATCCGCAAGACCCGCTTCCACCCGCCGCGCGATCTCGGGCAGGTTGATCCGGGTACGCCCGCAGGTGGGGCAGGAAATCAGCTGCACCCGGTCCTGGCGCATGTCCAGGGCCCGCAGGATATTCAGCGCCGCCTCCACCTCCGGAACCGGATCGCCGGTCAGGCTCACGCGGATCGTGTCCCCGATCCCGTCGGCCAAAAGGGCGCCGATGCCGATGGCACTCTTGATGGTGCCCTGTCCGGGCAGACCGGCCTCGGTCACGCCAAGGTGCAGGGGATAGTCACAGGCCTCGTGGGCCAGACGGTAGACCTCAATGGTCTTTTTCACGTCACTGGCCTTCATGGACAGCACGATATCATGAAAGCCTTCCTTTTCCAGGAGCCGCGCATGGTTCAGCGCGCTGTCCAGCATGCCGCGGGCCGTGACGCCGCCGTCGCGGTTAAGAATATCCTTCTCCACAGACCCGCTGTTGACGCCGATGCGGATGGGCACATGGTGCATTTTGGCGCACTGCGCCACTTCCCGCACATGCGCTTCGCCGCCGATATTGCCCGGATTGATGCGCAGCTTGCTGATGCCGTTCTCCATGGCTTTGATCGCCAGGCGGTGGTCAAAGTGAATATCCGCCACCAGCGGCACCGGCGACCCATCCACCAGTGTGCGCACATTGTCCGCGCAGGCCTGATCGTACACGGAAACGCGCACCAGGTCCGCGCCGGCCTGAGCCAGTGCCCGGATCTGCGCAAGGGTGGCTTCCGCGTCCCTTGTGTCCGTATTGGTCATGGACTGAACCAGCACCGGATGTCCGCCCCCCAGGGGCAGGGAGGAAATCATCAGTGTCCGTGACTGCATGGCTTCCGCCTCCTCAATGCAAGAGTTTCATGATATCCCGCCAGGTGAAGAACAGCATGGCCGCGATCAGCAGCACCATGCCGCACAGGTGTACAATCGCTTCCTTCTGCGCCGGCACCGGCTTACCGCGCACGGCTTCCAGCACAAGGAACAGGAACCGGGAACCGTCCAGTCCGGGAATCGGCAGAAGGTTCATGATGCCCAGGTTAATGGAGATCAGGGCGAGCAGGTTGATGAACGCATCCAGACCGCCCTCCCGCACTTCCTGGCTCACCATGCTGACAATGCCCACGGGACCGGAGGTCTCTTCCAGGCCCTCACCGGTGGTCACCAGGTTCTTGAGCGCCGTGACAATGGCGCCGCCGGCGCGCACGCAGTAGCTCCAGGTCACGTCCAGGCACTGGCCCAGCGTGGCCCTGGTGGTCACATAGCTGTAGCTGCCGTCCGCGTTTTCGCGGATGGCCGCCGCCGCGGACACCGCAATGCCGATGCGGTAGCGGTTCAGCTCCGCGTCCCAGAAAGGCTCCAGGCTGCACTCAGCCTGTCCGTCCTCCCGGAGCACGGTGAGCTGAATCGGCGCGTCGCCTTCGGAATAGGCGGAGATTATGTCCAGGAATGCCTGGATATCCGCCCCGACCATATCCTGGCCGTTGGCCATTATCACGCGGTCGCCGGCGCGCATGCCGGCCAGTTCCGCGGGTCCGCCCGGCTCCACTTCCGCGATCACGGGCTGCACCGCCGTGATCCCGCCGATGCCCACATAGGCAAACAGGACCAGGAACGCCAGAAGGAAGTTCATGCCGGGGCCCATCAGCACCGTCAGCATCCGCTTCCAGACCTTGTGATTCCGGAAAGCCCGGGGATCGCTGCTTCCCTTGCCTTCCAGATCGTCTTCCTCATAAAAGGCGCAGAAACCGCCCAGCGGGAAAATGCGCAGCGAGAACTTAGCATGCCGGCCCTGATGCGTGAATATGGCCGGTCCCATGCCGATGGCAAACTCCTCCACGTCAATCCCGCAGGCCCGGGCGGTGAAAAAATGTCCCGCCTCATGCACCGTGATCAGGATGCCCAGAAGAAGCAGGGCAATGAGTATATACATGTGTTCAGACTCCCTTCAGTACTTCCCGGGCCACCCTCCGGGCCTCCCGGTCCGCCCCAAAGATCTGTTCCAGATTATCCGCCGGCAGACTGCCCAGCCGGTCCAGGGTCTCCTGTACGGTACGGCAGATCCCGCCGAAGGGAATCTCCTCCCGCAGGAACGCCGCGACAGCCTCTTCATTGGCGCCGTTGAGTATGGTGCAGGCCGCTCCGCCCGCTTCCAGGCACGCCGGTGCCAGAGCCAGCGCCGGGAACCGCTCCGGATCGCCTTTCTCAAAGGTCATGCTGCCCACGGCAAACAGATCCAGAGGCTTGCTGCCCGTGGTCATGCGCCGGGGATAGGACATGGCATAGGCGATGGGCACGCGCATGTCCGGCACGCCCATCTGTCCCAGCACCGCGCCGTCCTCAAACACCACGGCCGAGTGCAGAATGCTCTGGGGATGCACCACCACCTGAATGTCCCGGGGCGGCATGTCAAAGAGCCACCGGGCTTCCATGATCTCCAGTGCCTTGTTGAACATGCTGGCGGAGTCCACGGTGATCTTGGCGCCCATGGACCAGTTGGGATGGTTCAGCGCCTGGGCGCGGGTGGCCTTTTCCATCTGCTCCCTTGTCCAGGTCCGGAAAGGCCCGCCGGAGGCGGTAAGCAGGATTTTGACGGCACGGTTGGGCCCGGCCGCCTGCAGGCACTGGAAAATGGCGCTGTGCTCACTGTCCACGGGCAGAATGGGCCTGCCCGCCTTTTCCGCCGCATCCATCACCAGATGTCCGCCGGTGACCAGGGCTTCCTTGTTGGCCAGAAGCACCTGCTTGCCGGCATGGATGGCGTCCATGACGCTCTGAAGACCCGCAATGCCCACAATGCTCACCAGCACCTGATCCGCTTCCGGCAAAGTGGCCGCCGCGTGCAGGCCCTCCGCGCCGGAGAGGAACTCGCAGAATCTCAGGTCGTCCGGTATTTCCTCAGACTTCAGCGGTTCCCGGAGCACCGCAAGCCGCGGACGGAACGTCCGCACCTGCTCAAACAGCAGCTCGCGGCTGGTATTGGCGGTCAGCGCCGCCACCCGGTATTCCTCCGGATGCCGGGACACAAGGTCCAGCACCTGGCGTCCGATGGAGCCGGTGGAGCCGAGTATGGATAGATTTGTCATACGCTTTTCTCACACTCCGATGATACGGATACAGTAGACCACCACGGACATGAACAGGATGGAGTCGATCCGGTCCAGCATGCCGCCGTGTCCCGGGAACAGGTTGGAAAAGTCCTTGATACCGCAGTGGCGCTTGACCAGGGACGCAAACAGATCCCCTGTCTGGGATACCACGCCGCCCAGAATGCCGATGAACGCCAGCGCCCACCAGGACGGAAGCATGGGCTGGGTCGCCTGCGTGCACAGAAGCCTGGCCACGGCGCCCACGCACATGGCTGCCGCAATGGCCCCGGCCATGCCGCCCACGGCACCGGCCACGGTCTTGTTCGGGCTCACTTCCGGGCACAGCCTGCGCTTGCCGAACCTGGAGCCCGCAAAGAACGCGGCGCTGTCACAGCACACCGGCACCGCCACCACCAGGGACAGGTAGGTGCGCTGCACAGACAGCGGGGAGATGGTGGTCAGCGCAATGACGCACAATCCCGGCAGGCAGATGGAAAACAGGGGCATGATGCTCATCAGGATATCTTCCAGCTGCGGGTCCTCCCGGAACAGAATGCACAGAATCGTGAGGAAGCAGGCACCCATCAGGATGGGGGTCACGGAGGCACTGTTCAGAAACAGCACCAGCGGGATGGCCACGATCATGGCCAGCCACGTGGGCCAGGACACCGGTCTGTGCCCGGCGCGCGACAGGGCCCGGTATTCCTCATACTGGGCGAAAACATAGCAGATAATGGCCGCCAGCGAGAACACGGCGCCTCCGAAATACAGAATGATCAGGGCGCCCCCCGCCAGGCACAGGCCTGTGATTACTCGCTGTCTCATGCTTATTTCCGCCCTCCGAAGCGACGATTCCTGCCTGCAAACGCCTGCAGGGCTTCATCATAGTCCTGAATGGTGAAGTCCGGCCAGAGCACCTTCGGGAACAGGAATTCCGCATAGGCGCACTGCCAGAGCATGAAATTGCTCAGGCGCAGCTCGCCGCTGGTGCGGATCAGCAGATCCACATCCGGCTGGCCTCCGGTATACAGTTCATCCGAAAACCGCTTTTCCGTGATCTCGTCCGGGCTCACCTCGCCGCGCATGCACTGCTGCGCCAGCTGGCGCGCGGCGCGTACGATCTCGTCCCGGCCGCCGTAATTGATGGCGATGTTCAGGTTCAGACCGGTATTCTTTCCGGTGCGGTCCTCCGCGTCCATCAGCGTCCGCCGCTGGATGTCCGGCAGCCTGCTCTTGTCGCCCATGATCCGGATGCGCACATTCTTCGCGTCCAGCTCATCGATCTCGGAAGCGAAAAAGTCCAGAATCAGCTGCATCAGCGCATCCACTTCCTCCCTGGATCTTGACCAGTTCTCCGTGGAAAACGCATACAGAGAAAGTGAGCGGATGCCCAGATCATTGGTATGCCGGATAATCTCCCGCAGTGTTTCGGTGCCCTGGCGGTGGCCCTTGCTCACAGAGAGCTTGTGCTTTTTCGCCCAGCGCCCGTTTCCGTCCATAATGATGCCCACATGCTCCGGCAGACGCGTGAATTCGTCAGCCGTCATGGGCTTTCTGTGATGCAGTGATGCTGATCCCAAACGCATATATTCCTCCGGTGAAAAATGCGCAAGCCCCTTATGGGACCTGCGCATGATTGGATGGGTCCTCGCCGGTCATGTCCGGCCGGGTTTCAAACCGGCTCACCACCAGTTCATGGTCCCGCACCTGGATCACCCGCAGCTCTCCCCGTTCCTTGCCCCGGGGAGGGCAGGTTTCCCGTACGGTCCAGTCTCCGCCGCCGAGCCGTTCAAGGGCCTCAGACAGGGGCAACCCCAGAAGTGACTGAGTCATCAGACTTCCATGATCTCCTTTTCCTTGGCCGCACAGATCTGGTCCACTTCCTTGATGGCCTTGTCTGTGATCTTCTGGATATCATCTTCCGCCTGATGCTGATCGTCTTCCGTGATCTCGCTGACCTTCTTCATCTTCTTGAACTGCTCCACCGCATCCCTGCGGATGGAACGCACCGCCACCTTGGCGTCCTCGGCGCTCTTGCGGGCCACCTTGGTCAGCTCCTTGCGGCGCTCTTCGTTGGTGGGCGGGAACACAAGACGGATGATCTTGCCGTCATTGCTGGGATTGATGCCCAGGTCGCTCTTCTGAATGGCCTTTTCAATGGCCGGAATCATCTTTGCTTCCCAGGGATTGATCACCAGAAGCCGGGCCTCAGGAGAGGAAACGCCCGCCACCTGGTTGATGGGGGTCGGCGTCCCATAGTAATCCACCATGATCCGGTCCAGCATCTGCGGATTGGCGCGTCCGGCGCGAAGCGTGGTCATCTCGCGCTGATATACCGCACAGGTTTTGCTCATTTTGTCTTTTGCCTGATTCAGGATTTCGTCGACTGTCATAGGCCTGACCTCCTTATTCATTCAATCCTGTTGGGTGTATTGTACCCTGTTTTCCCACCAATGGCAAGCTCAGGGGTGCACCACGGTGCCCATGGGATCCCCTTCCAGCACGCGCACCAGATTTTTGGGATCCGCCAGGCCGAACACACGCACCACGGGCATGTGCTGCTCATAGCAGAGCTGGAAGGCAGAAGCATCCATGACCTTGAGTCCTCTTTCCAAGGCTTCGGCATAGGTGATGTCCCGGATCATGGTCGCGCTGCTGTCCGTGCGCGGGTCCGCCGTATACACGCCGTCAATGTTCTTGGCCATGAGGATGGCGTCCGCGCCCACTTCCAGCGCGCGCAGCACCACGGCGGTGTCCGTGGAGAAGAAGGGATTGCCGGAGCCGCAGGCAAACAGGACGATGCGTCCGCTTTCCAGGTACTCCCGCGCCTTCATGGCATGGAACGGCTCGCAGAACCGGTTGATGTCCACAGCCGACATGACCACTGCGTCCAGTCCCTGCCGCTTCAGTGCATCACACACGCACAGGCAGTTGATCACGGTGCCCAGCATGCCCATCTGATCCGCCGTCACCGGGTCCAGGCTCGCGGCCGGGCCCTGGCGTCCGCGCCAGATATTACCCGCACCGATCACGATCCCGATCTGGGTTCCGGTCTCATGCATCTCACGGATAATGCCCGCCATGCTGTCCACCAGGCTGAAATCAAACAGATCACTGCCGGACTTGAGGGCCTCCCCGCTCAGTTTCAGCAGTACGCGCTTATACTTTGCCATAACCATTCTCCTCCTCTTTCCCTGAGTCAAAAAAAGGGAACTGCTCGGCAGTTCCCTTGTGCAACCTATCAGGCTTTCTGCATGGCGGCGATTTCCGCAGCCAGGTCATCCTTGCGCTTCTCAATGCCTTCGCCGCGCTCAAAACGGGCAAAGCGCACCACATCCAGCGCAACGCCGGCCTTCTTGGAAACCTCGGCCATCAGGGACTTGATGTCCTTGTCGGGATCCTTGACGAAGGCCTGGTCAAGCAGGCAGACTTCCTTGTAATACTTCTCGATCTGGCCGTCCACAATGCGGTCCACGATCTTCTCGGGCTTGCCGGCTTCGATCGCCTTGGCGCGCTGGATTTCCTTTTCCTTTTCCAGCTTGTCGCTGGCGACTTCCTCGCGGCGCACGGCCTCGGGACGGGCAGCGGCGATCTGAAGGGCCAGGTCATGAGCGAACTGCTTCACGTCTTCGTTGTCGCGGCCGGCCTCATCGGTGGCAACCTCCACCAGAACGCCAACCTTGCCGCCCATATGGATATAGGTGGAAACCACACCATTGGTCTCGAAGCGGGCGAAACGGCGGACAGAGATCTTCTCGCCGATAGCCACGGTGGCTTCGCTGACCAGGTCGGAAATGGTCTTGCTCTCGTCGTCCACGAACTTCTGGTTCATGAGCTCATCCACGTCAGCAGGATTTGCCTTGGCGATGTGCTTTGCCACGTTGTTGGCGAAGTTCATGAAGTTGTCGGTCTTGGCCACGAAGTCGGTCTCGCAGTTGACTTCCGCGATGACACCGGTGCAGCCGCAGGGGGTCACATACTGGGCCACAACGCCTTCAGCGGCGATACGGCTGGCCTTCTTGGCAGCCTGGGCCAGTCCCTTTTCACGCAGCCAGTCAATGGCCTTGTCCATGTCGCCGTCAGACTCCAGAAGAGCCTTCTTGCAGTCCATCATGCCGGCGTTGGTGCGCTCGCGCAGTTCCTTAACCATCTGAGCTGTTACAGCCATGTATATCATTCCTTTCCGAATTCAATGTCCGATGCGGAATCAGGCTTCCTGAGTCTCTTCCGCGGCAGCGGGAGCTTCCGCTGCTTCAGGTTCGGACTGCTCGCCCTGCTTGCCTTCCAGGACAGCATCCGCCATCTTGCCGGCGATCAGCTTGACCGCACGGATGGCGTCATCATTGCCGGGGATCACATAGTCGATCTCGTCGGGATCGCAGTTGGTGTCCACGATGGCCACGATCGGGATGTTCAGCTTGCGGGCTTCGGTCACGGCGATGTGCTCCTTGCGGGGATCCACCACGAACAGGGCGCCGGGGAGCTTCTTCATCTCGCGGATACCGCCCAGGTTGATCTCCAGCTTTTCACGCTCGTGATTCAGCTTGGCAACTTCCTTCTTGGGCAGCACGTCGAACTGGCCGCTGGCTTCCATGCGGTCGATCTGGTTCAGGCGCTCCACGCGGGTGCGGATGGTGCGGAAGTTGGTGAGCATGCCGCCCAGCCAGCGGTTGTTCACATAGTACATGTTGCAGCGCTTGGCTTCGGACTCAATGGATTCCTGGGCCTGCTTCTTGGTGCCGACGAACAGGATGGTCTTGCCTTCCATGGCGGTGTCGCGCACGAAAGCGTAGGCTTCATCCACCTTCTTCACGGTCTTCTGCAGGTCGATGATGTAGATGCCGTTGCGCTCAGTGAAAATGTACTGAGCCATCTTGGGGTTCCAGCGGCGGGTCTGGTGACCGAAATGGACACCGGCTTCCAGCAGCTGCTTCATGGAAATAACTGCCATACGGGATTCCTCCTTGTTTTCTTCCACCCCTGCTGCCATGGCGGACGGCCGCCCGAAGGCACAAGCATCCGCGGCATCAGGGTGCGTAATCGCGCGAATCTTACCATAAATACAGAGGAAAAACAATAGGGTTTCCCCTTTCCCGCAGGATTTTTTTCTGTCATTGATGCGGCATGCCGGGCATGTATTTTTTCCCGCAAAGGTGCTATCATCCCGGTATATACTGAAACCATTATCATGTTCAGGAGGCATTGCCTATGCAGTTTACGTTTGATCCCGCCACAGGCACCCTTCTCTGCAGCCGGCAGGGAGAACAGCTGAAGATCACGCCCTGGGGCCCGGACGCCTTCCGGGTTCAGGCCACCATGTACCCCGCCTTCTGCCAGCAGGACTGGGCGCTGACGGAGACGCCTCCCTGCGCGCATGCCGAGTATGAGGAAACCGAGGACCGGATCCGCACCGGCAGCGGCGAATTCGTCTCCATGCCCGCGCGCGTGCTGCGCAACGGCCGCCTGGCTGTCAGGATCAATCATGCCGGCGTCATGACCTTTCTGCGGGACGGGAAAATCTTCCTGCAGGAGCATTACCGCAATTACGGCGGTTCCATCACCAAGGAAAGCCACTGCCTGAAGGTGGTCAACCGCGAGTGGATTCCCTATCCCGGCGGGGACTACAGGCTCACCGTCCGCTTTGAGCCCAATGACGGCGAGAAAATCTACGGCATGGGCCAGTACCAGATGCCGTACATGAATCTGAAGGGCTGCTCCCTGGACCTGTGCCAGAAGAACAGCCAGACCACCGTGCCCTTCCTGGTCTCCAGCCTGGGCTACGGCATGCTCTGGAACAATCCCGCCGTCGGCCGCGTGTGCTTCGGCAACAACATCACCGAATGGGTGGCCGACGCCTGCAAGGACATGGACTACTGGGTCTGCGTCGGCTCGGAGCCCCGGGAGCTTGTGGAAAAGTACACGTCCGTTTCCGGACGCGCGCCCATGATGCGCGAGGATCTGATGGGCTTCTGGCAGTGCAAGCTGCGCTACCGCACCCAGGACGAGGTGCTGAATGTGGCCCGGCGGTACAGGGAGCTGGGCATCCAGCTGGATGTCATTGTCATTGACTTCTTCCACTGGACCGTCCAGGGCGACTGGAAGTTTGACAAAAAATACTGGCCGGACCCGAAAAAGATGGTGGATGAACTGCACAGCATGGGCATCCGCGTCATGGTCAGCATCTGGCCCAGCGTGGACCGGCGCAGCGAGAACTTCGGCGAAATGCTGGAGCGCGGCCTGCTCATGCGCACCGAGCGCGGCGCGCTGCAGACCTATGACTACCAGGGCGACTGCGTGCAGATCGATCCCATGAACCCGGAAACCCGCGCCTATGTATGGGAAAAGTGCAAGGAGCACTACTATGACCTGGGCATTGACTGCTTCTGGCTGGACAATTCCGAGCCGGACCTGACCAGCTATGATTTCGATCACTACCGCTATTATCTCGGTCCGGCCATGGAATGCTCCAACATCTATCCCCAGTACTACAGCCGCACCTTCTTTGACAACGAGACCGCCCTGGGCAATCCCTGTCCGGTGAACCTTCTGCGCAGCGGCTGGGCCGGCAGCCAGAAGTACGGCAATGTGCTCTGGTCCGGCGATGTGCCCTCCAACTGGGAATCCATGCGCGACCAGCTCACCGCCGGACTGAATATCGGTCTGGCCGGCATTCCCTGGTGGAACACGGATATCGGCGGGTTCATGGAAGGCAATGTCTTTGACCCGGATTTCCGTGAGCTGCTGGTGCGCTGGTACGAGTGGGCCGTCTTCCAGCCGGTCATGCGCCTGCACGGCGACCGCGAGCCCTTCACCATTCCCGCCCTGGACGACAGGGACTTCGGCGGCGGATACCTGCATACCGGCCAGGACAACGAAATGTGGTCCTACGGCGAGGAAATCTATACAATCATGCGCCGCTACTACGAACTGCGCCGTGAGCTGAAGCCCTATCTGAAAGAAATCTTCCGTGAGGCCCACGAGAACGGAAGCCCGCTGATGCGCGCCATGTTCTATGAGTTTCCCGGGGATGAAACGTGCTGGGACCTGAAGGATCAGTACATGTTCGGGCCTGACTATCTGGTGGCCCCGGTTATGGAGCCGGGCATCACCAGCCGGAACGTGTATCTGCCGGAAGGCGCATGGAAGAATCTGCACACCGGGGAAACCCTTCATGGCCCGGCATGCGTGGACGCCCCGGCTCCGCTGGATGTCATCCCTGTCTTCGTGCGTCAGCACTGATCTGGTTTCCGTTCGGAAGCCATCCCAGACGCCCGGCATTTTGAAATGGCAGAGCCTGTTCCCTGTCGAAAAATGCATTCCCATATGACTTAAGCAGGGGCTGTGAGACGCATGTTCTCACAGCCCCTGTATGATTGATATGGAAAGTTTCCGGAAAGAAGCCGGAATCCGCGGATCTTTCCATTACTGTGCCACGACTGTCCGGTAGGTCCCGCCTGTCAGGTGTTCCTGCCGCCCGTCCGGGAGAATCAGTTCAGCGGTGGCGTTTGCCGGAATCGTGCAACGATATGTGATGCAGCCGTCCTTCCGTTCCCACGCGCTTTCGATCCGGCCCATGGGGGAATCAAACCCGCCGCTGACCCTGCCAAACCCTTCGAAGTGCGGTTTCAGCGTAAAATGACGATATCCGGGCGCGGATTCATCCCGCTGGATGCCCAGCAGCGTTTCATAGAACCAGGAGAGGACAGATCCCAGGGAATAGTGGTTGAATGAATTCATGCTGTTGTTCCCGCCGAAGCCGTTTTCCCTGGTATAGGAATTCCAGCGTTCCCAGATGGTGGTTGCGCCCTGGGTGACCGGATACAGCCAGGAAGGAAATGCCGTCTGCCGGATCAGGGCGCAGGCGGTATCCACATGGCCGCCGGCGGACAGGGCGGGGTTCAGCATGCCCGTGCCAAAGAAGCCGGTAAACACACGGCATCCCTTTTCCCGGGTGATGCGGTCCAGGTGATCCGAGGCACGCTGGGCTTCCGGGCCTTTCAGCAGACCGAACATCACAGGCAGGGCGTAGGAAGTCTGGGTATCACAGGGCTCTCCGTTCATCCCGCGGGTGACGCCCGTTTCCGGATCCAGGAAATGCCCGAGCCAGAACGTCCTGGTTTCCTCCGCCCAGGCGGAATAGCGGCCGCTGTCCTCTTCCATGCCAAGGATGGCTGCCATTCTGGCCATGAGCTCGGATGCGCGGAAGAAGAAGGCATTGAACATCAGCGCGTGGTCTGTTTCCTCGGGTGCCAGCCAGTCCGCGAGGCTCAGGCCGAATCCGTCCCCGGGCATGCCCTGGGATCTTGCGTAGGCCATCCACGCGGTCATGGCAGGATAGAATTCATGAATGATGCCCGCATCGCCGTACTGCTGGTACAGTTCCCAGACGATAAAGATCATCGCGGTCTCATACGTGATGCCGCCGAACCCGCCGCCCATAGGCGCAATGTCCGGCAGACTGCCGTTTTCCTCCTGCAGGTCCCGCAGTGCTTCAAGATACCTGCGGTAGAAAATCCGCGTATCCGCCTGATACGTGGCGGTGCGGCAGAACACATGCGTGTCTCCCGCCCAGCCCATCCGTTCATTGCGCTGCGGGCAGTCCGTGGGGATGCTGATGAAATTGCACAGCTGGGACCAGCGGACGTTTTCAATGAACCGGTTCACCAGGGGATCATCGGTTTCCAGGCTTCCGGTGAGTGCCGGCAGGGAGGAAATCTGGATTCCCTCCACTTCCGTGAGAGACGGCGGAACGTCTGTCCCGGTGATCTCAATATACCTGAATCCATGGAAGGTGAAACGCGGCTGGTAGCTTTCGCCTTCCGGTTCCCCGCGCAGAATGACACGGTCAATGCTTTCCGCGTCCCGGTAGTTTTCCGTCAGGATCATCCCGGTGTTTTCCGCGTACTCCGGAAGGTCGGGATACCTGATCTCGCCGTAACGCAGGGTGACTTCCGTTCCCGCTTCCCCGTGCAGCTTTATCCGGGGAACGCCGGCAATCTCCTGACCCAGGTCATACAGGTAGACACCGGGACGCGGCTCCAGCCGCTCCCTGGCCTGAAGCCGGCAGACCTCCGTGACAGGCGCATGGAAGGAGCCAAGGATCATCGCCCGGGTATGATCCAGGCGCGGCCAGGCTTTTCCAAAACCCTTCGGCATCGTCCAGGTCTCGTCAATGGTCTCCGGGATGATCTCCACAGCCGGTTTCATGCCGTCCGCTTCAAAGCCGGGCAGAGAGAAGTCTTCATACAGCCTGAGTTTTCTCCGGTCCAGGTGTTCTCCCTGGAACAGACCCGCATAGGTATAGGGGCCGTCCTCCAGGCAGGCCCATTCCCCGGGCGCGGTCACAACGGTGTCCATTGTGCCGTCTGTATAGCGTACTTCGAGCCGGGCCAGAACAGACTCCCGGTCACCATAGTAGTTGAAGTTTTTGACCACAAAGGTCTGGGCATCGCTCCACCAGCCGGACCCAAGGGTGATCCCGACTGCGTTCTGTCCGCGGCGGAGCAGGCCGGTGATGTCATAGGTCTGGTACAGAATGCGCCTGTTGTACTGCGTGTTCCCGGGATTGAAAAGTGTCTGTGTGACCTCCTGCCCGTTGATCCGTGCGTCATAGATCCCGCGGGAAGTGATGTACAGCCGGGCAGAATCCACCTCTTTCCCTTCACTGACCATGAAATCCTTTCTGAGCATCGGCAGGGCATGCCGGGAAGGATCCTGCAGCCAGCGGGTGCCGCCTGCCTCCGTGCCGGTCATGGTCCTGCCCTCCAGGCAGGCAGCTTCCCGGCAGGGCTCACGCAGGTAACGCACATGAAGCCCGTCAAACTGCGCGGTATCCCCCTGAGCGACATAATAGCCGATCCGGCACAGGTGAGGAAATGGGATCACATCGTTGAATCCCAGAGGATTCAGCTGGCGCGGCCGGGTTTCCGGGAAGCCGTGAAAGTTCACCGCCTCCACCGCATCCACCAGCACGCCGTCCAGATAGGCATAGGCCGCATTCCCCGGAACCTCGACCGTGAGCGTATGCGGCCGGAAGCGGTTGGCATCATTGATGAGCGAAGGCGCGTCCTTCTTTCCCCATGCCTTCAGCGGGACGCTGGCCAGCGGCTCATCCGTATCCTCCGGGGCGTACCCGGTACGGAAGATTTCCAGCACCGCAGGGTCCTCCGAGGTGTTAATCACATACCGGATCTCGCTGTATCCATGGCGTCCGAGGATATTCCGGTTGGCGTCCGCGAGCCGCCTGTCCCCCGCGCCGAACACAATCCCGGCACGATGGCTGCCGGGGGCAAGCGTCAGGGTGGCGGACAGGGAAAAGACGCCCAGCGTATCCGCGCACAGGTGGGGATCCGGCGCGCCGATCCACCTGGCACCGCCCCAGGCGGAAAGCCTGGCGTCCAGAAAGCCTGTCTCAAACCAGTCGGACGCTTCAGCTTCCCTGCCCTCCGTGTCCCGGACTGTCACAGAGACAGTATAGCGTGTTCTTGGCTCCAGCTCAGGCCCGGCATAGGGAATGCCGAGGGAACAGTCCGTGTCAAGCAGCCCGGAATCCCACAGAGGTGTGGTTTCCTTCCCGCGGAAAACGCGCAGCCGGCAGTCTGCCTGCCGCGTGCCGTCCGGGGCTTCCAGTATCCAGGAAAAGCGCGGGCACGGCACATCCATGCCCAGAGGCTGAGTCATGTATTCAGTCTGCAGACGCAGTATATGGAGTGATGATTTCATTTCAGGGCACCTCTTCCGATCACATGATGTGCCGGCACCACAGACGGCATACAGTCGCTCCGTCCCGGCACCGGTCAGCCGTAGTTGATGGCGAGCTTGGCGAAGAAGTCCTCCAGAGTCAGACGGGCATTGGCATCCTTATAGACACGGATCTCCCTGGCCGCATTCCCGGGCACATACCGCGATGTTGCCGGATCAATGCGGGGCGCGGGACGCATTTCATACACATCCTCGCGTTCGGACTCGAACAGAAGCACGCCAATGGTGGGAGAATCGCCCAGGCCCCAGATTTCCCCGTGCGGCCAGTGGGGAATATCCTCGAGCTTCAGGTTAAAGTCGACCATCTGCTCGAACAGATACTTCCCTATCTCCCCGCAGGGCGCCACCTTATGCTGCAGTTCCGCCAGGGAGACAGACATCTGCTTGTAGACGTTCTTCGGCACCTGCCAGAGGGGCATGCCGGAGGACAGGACCACATTGGCGGCGGCAATGTCCACATCCTGGTTGAACTCGTGTTCGCCTTCCGGGTACGCCCCGCCCCCGATCCAGATGCAGGTGGCACGGCTGCAGATAGCCGGCTCCAGCAGGATGGCGGAGGCCATATCCGTAAGCGTGCCCTGGCAGGCAATATACAGGGGGCGCGGGTCATCCCGCAGGGCTTCCCGGATGATCAGGCGTGCGCCGGGAGAATCCATGGGCGTCATCTCATCCGGCAGCGGACCATCCGCACCTTTTTCCACCGGGCACACACCCTCCAGGTCCATGAGTTTCAGAACCAGCCGGACCTCGTCAAGACTTGCCTGGCAGGAGGTGCCGGTACTGCGGTACGGCGTCTCAAAATGCGCCGGAATGATGCCGCGTACGTCGAATTTCGGGGTCATCAGATGGTGCGCGATCGCGAACTGGTCATCCGCCTCGTTTTTCGCATCCGTGGAGACCAGCATCCGGACACGCTTCTTCTCGGGGACGGTGAAACGGTACTGAAACTGCTTCATACTCTGTTCCTCATCTCTCAGATTCTGATCCAGAAAGAGGCATCCCGGCGGATGACTCCACGGGATGCCTCCTGAAAAAAGTGTTTGGGATCTACAGAAATATTACTTTACGGAATTGATCAGGTCCAGATCCTCCTGGGGAGTCTTGGTGGGACCATTGACGGCCAGCCAGGCATCAAGCTGTGCCTGCTTGGCATCGATCACAGTCTGCAGGCCGGAAGCATACAGCGCCTTGTTCAGCTGTTCAATGGTGGCATCCACATTGGCGGAACCCACGGAACCGGTCAGAAGCGCAGCGCGATAGGTTTCCAAGGCGCTGTTCAGCGCGGTGATCTGGGTGGCATAGTCGGAGGAATCCCACATGAAGCCGAACGCAGGGCTGTAGTAGCTCCAGGTATTGTGGCTCTTGAGCAGATCCCAGTAGTCAGCAGTCTTGCTGCCATCGTTCCAGACATAGCCGATGAACTGGTTGCCGGCTGCCCAGCCGGTATTCTGGAAGTACTTGAAGTTGCTGTTGTCCACACCATCGGCAAAATAGGCGGTGCCATCGTCAAGCACCTTGTAATCCTTGCCTTCAATGCCGAACTGCCAGTAGTTCATGACCACGGGATCGGTATACAG
The DNA here is from genome assembly GCA_946534895.1 of uncultured Clostridia bacterium. Taxonomy (GTDB): domain Bacteria; phylum Bacillota; class Clostridia; order Christensenellales; family Aristaeellaceae; genus UBA2943. The sequence goes on along the minus strand of CAMNDE010000037.1, from coordinate 5,796 downwards.
TGCGCGCAGGAACTTAAAAGCCATCTCCTTATCTTCGCAGCTGTCCGCAATACCCAGACCGAAGAATGCGACGTTGCCGGAGCTGATGCCGCCCTCGACATAATCACCGAAGTACAGCACATAGCCTTCCTGGCCGTTGGTGGCATTGGCTTCCGCAAGGAAACCGGGCTTGATGGCGGTGGCATAGCTGAAGGTGTTGCCGGCCTTGATCATCGTGGCAGAGCCCTGCTGATCGGTGGCGGCATCCTTGTAGATGTAGCCCTTGTCATACCAGTCGGCCAGCATCTTGCACAGGTTCTTGAAGGTATCGGTTTCGAACTCGTTCACAACCGTTGTGCTGTCATGGTCTGCCTGCCAGTCCAGAACGCCGAAGCGGTCCAGCAGCTGGTCGACAAAATAGAAGCGCGCGGTCTGATCGCTGTTGCCCATGTACAGCGGGATCATCTCAGGATGCGCATCCTTGACCGCCTGGAAGATTTCAGCAGCCTCGGACCAGGGACGGGGATGGCCGTCATAGGTGTCCTTGTTGGATTCCAGACCATACTTTTCAGTCAGGCCCAGTTCGTCGCAGATGTCCTTGCGCATCCACAGGCCGCCCAGTTCGACGGATTCCTTGGAAGCCGGCAGACCATAGATGAAGTTGTTGATGCTGGAAACGGTGGCATTCTGCTGTCCGATGGCATCAATGATGGCCTTGCCGTCTTCGCTGTCCAGATAGGGGGTCAGGTCGGTCATGGCCTCCGCCTTGATCCATCCGGAAACACTGCTGTAGAACACCGGGATTACGTCATAGGGGTCATAGGCAACCACGCTGGTTCCGAAGCTGGTGTTGAACTCGGAGAACTGCAGCGGATTGAAGGTGACCTCAATGTTGTAATTCGGGATCAGGTACTCGTTCAGAGCGGCGACAACAGCGTCGCGCTCAGAGGCGTCCTGGGGATAGAACTCGATATAGCTGAAGGTCATATGATAAGGATTGGAAGCGGAATAGGAACCAACTGAAGTGGTGGTGGTCACTTCGCCGGCGGACGCGGATACGACCAGGCAGAGGATCATGGCTGCCGCCAGCAGCAGGGAAATCAGTTTCTTCATCTTGAAGCTCCTTTTCTAAGTATTTATCAAGCAGATGTCCGTCCCTTCAGGCCGGACACCGGTTGACCGGAAGGAAGGCATTACTTTACGGCACCGACGGAGATGCCCTTCGCATAGTATTTCTGGAAGAACGGGAAGATCAGCATGATGGGCAGGATCGCCACGAACGCGATCGCCATCTGAATGCCCGTGGCAGGGAGGGAACCCATGGCGGAGGCCATCCCTGAATTGGTGGTACTCGTTGCCAGGTACTGAATATTGGAAACCATCTGGTTGAGCAGATTCTGGACATTGTAGAATTCCTTGTGCCGGGAGATGTAGTACAGTCCGTTGGTCCAGTCATTCCAGTACCCCAGGCCCGCGAATGTGCCGATGGTGATCAGGATCGGCTTGCCCATGGGAAGCACAATACTGGTAAACACCTTCAGGTGGTTGGCGCCGTCAATCTCCGCCGCCTCATAGATCGCATAGGGAATGCTGTTGGAGAAATAGGTCCTGACCATCATGACATTCCAGCCGCTCAGCAGAAGGTTCGGAATCAGCTGGGCATAGAGCGTATCCTTGATCTTGAAGGTATTGGACCACATGATGTAGGAGGGCACGATGCCGCCGGAGAACAGCATGGTGAAGAACACGAAGAACATCATGACGCGCCGTGCGGGCAGACCGTTGATGGACAGCGGGAAGGCCATCAGGGCCGTGAGCACCACGCTGACCAGGGTGCCGACAACCGTCACCAGGATACTGATGCCGTAGGACTGCATGATGGTGTCTCCGGACTGGAAGATATAGCTGTAGGAGGCGGCGGAAAACTTCTTCGGGAAGAAGGAGTAACCGTTGGCCACCAGCACCTGCTCATCCGTCAGGGAGGACATCAGCAGAAGCAGGAAGGGAAGAATGATGATCGCGGCCCACACGGCCATGAGCACATAGGATATGACTTTATACGCCTTGGAAGTGCCAACCATGTTTCTGTTCCTCCTTTCTCAGAACAGTGCGTTCTCATTGCTGACCTTGCGGACAACCCCGTTGGCGATCAGCACGACGATGAAGCCGACGACAGACTGGTAGAAACCGGCAGCAGCGGCCATGCCGACATTGTTCTGCACCATCAGGCCGCGGTACACATAGGTGTCAATCACGTCCGTGACGGAATACAGCAGGCCCGAGTTCCGGGGCACCTGGTAGAACAGGCCGAAATCGGAATAGAAGATGCGGCCGATGCTCATCAGCGTAAGGGTAATGATGGTCGCCCGCAGCTCAGGAAGCGTGATGTGGACGATGGACTGCCACTTGGAAGCGCCGTCCAGAGTACAGGCCTCAAACAGGGAGGGATCAATGCCGTTGATGGTGGAGATATAGATGAGACAGCCGTATCCGACGCCCTTCCAGAGGTTGACAAAGATCAGGATCCACGGCCAGGCGGGGGGATTGGAATACCAGTTCACAGCCTCCACACCGATGGCAGGCAGAATGGTGTTGTTTACAATGCCTGTCTGCTGGCTCAGGAAAGCGTACACGATATAGCCAAGGACCACAGAGCTCATCAGATAGGGGAAGAGAATGGCGCTCTGGAAAACCTTCTTGGACCGTGCTCCCTTCATGTCGCAGATGAAGATGGCGAACATGATGCCAACGACGTTGTTCAGAACGATGAACGCCAGATTATAGAGGATCGTGTTCCGGGTGATGACCATGGCGTCCGGCGTGGCAAAAAGGAACTCGAAATTCTTGAGTCCCGCCCAGTTGCTTCCCCAGAGGCCGCGCTTGGCGCTGTAATCCTTGAAGGCAACCACCAGACCGGTCATGGGGAAATAGTTGTTGATCAGGAGATACACCGCACCCGGCAGAAACATCAGGTAAAGAATCCAGTTTTTGCGAACTGCGTCCAGAAAGCGTTTTTTGCTGCGGCCGGGTATTCTCCCGGACGCGGTTCTTGTCTGCTGTGTCATTTTATCCTCCTTTGATCGCACGGATATGCTGGGAAGCGTGTCCGTGTTCTTGGTAGGGTTACCGTGTTTCCGCATGAAGATGACACTCATTTATAACATGTATTCCCATTGCACGCAAGGGGATAAATGCAAAAAAATGTTCTTGCTCTCACCAATATTGACATGTTACAATATGCGAGTACAGGTATCTGAAGCATACACAGAGCCTGTCAAAGGCTGTCCCATGGAAGGAGAAATGAGCATGGATCAGGTGTACAATCCCTATCTGCCTCTGGATGAGTATATTCCCGACGGAGAACCGCATGTGTTTGAAGACCGGGTATATATCTATGGCTCGCACGACAAATCAGGCGGGAAAGTCTATTGCGAGGGACACTATGAGGTCTGGTCCGCCCCGGTGGACGATCTGAGGAACTGGAGAAATGAGGGAATCTCCTATCTGCGCTGGCAGGATCCTTCCAATGCAGACGACCGGATGCAGCTCTGGGCGCCCGACGCGACAAAAGGCCCGGACGGCAGGTATTACCTGTATTACTGTTTTTCCTTCTATCCGGAGATCGGGGTTGCGGTCTCGGACCGTCCCCAGGGACCGTTCGAGTTTCTCGGGCATGTAAAGAATCCTGACGGTACCGTTTACGGGAAGCGCCCCGGAGACTTTCTGCCGTTTGATCCGGCTGTGCTGACAGATGATGACGGGCGTGTCTATCTGTATTCCGGATTTGCACCGGCCGGTCCGAAGGAAATGATCCTTCCCGACTTTTCCGCTGAGGAGCTGGCGGCCATGCCGGAAGGCCAGCAGAAAATGCTGAAGGGCCTTCGCAGCATCCGCTTTGATGAGGATTCCATGTGCGGTGAGCTGGAAACGGATATGGTCACGCTGAAAGAAGAGATGCACCCGCTGATTCCGGGCGGAAAGCATGAGCAGGGAACCGGTTTCGAGGGACATCCCTTCTTCGAAGCCTCCTCGATCCGGAAACTGGACGGCAGGTATTACTTTGTCTATTCCTCGTATCTCAGCCATGAGCTCTGCTGGGCGGTATCCGATCATCCGGACCGGGACTTCCGGTTCGGGGGCATTCTGGTATCCAACTGTGATATGGGCTTTAACGGCCGGAAGACACCGGCCAATATTGCCGGAAACAATCATGGCGGTCTGGTCCGCATCGGGCAGGACGTGTATGTGTTCTACCACCGTCAGACAGAAGGATCGGAGTTTTCCAGGCAGGGATGCGCAGAGAAGCTCACCATGAACCCCGACGGCACATTCGCGCAGGCAGAGATCACGTCCTGCGGCCTGAACGGCGGTCCGCTGGCAGCCAGCGGATCCTATCCGGCCGCCATTGCATGCCACCTGACGGATGATACGGTCACGGGCAGAATCGACTACTCGGACCCGGTCATGCAGAATCAGATCCAGATCACGGCCCGGCATGGTACTTCCCTGATCACCAATATCCACAGTGGCGCCGTAATCGGGTACAAGTATTTCCGGTTTGAGCATACAGACACGCTCCTTCTGGAAATGCGGGGGAACTTCACCGGCACCGTTTCCGTTTCCCATGACGCGCAGAGCAGTGAAAAAATCGGCACGCTTTCTGTCGCGCCCGATGATGCGTGGCGGCTCTTCCCTGTGTCCGTTTCTCCGAAGGCCGGAAAACAGGCACTGTATCTGCATTTCAGCGGAGACGGCACAGCGGAGCTGAAACAGATCGCATTTCTCTGATGGTCCATAATTCCTGCCGCACACGGCACTGACATGAGTGAAAACAGGTGTCGAAGGATACCTGTTTTTGCATCTTCTCCGGGAAAAACGTTCCCGGACTTTCTGATTCATGGACAGGAACCCTACAGTCCGCCTGATGCCATGACAGGAACGGAAATCACTTTTACTTAAGGAGAGAACGTATGCAGCACTGTGGTACACGCACACTGTTCACCGCGCACCTCATTCTGCGTCCTTTTTCCCCGCAGGATGGAGAAGCCATGTTCCGCAACTGGGCTTCGGATCCTGAGGTTACACGTTATCTGACATGGCCGCCCCATGAAAACCCGGAGCAGACAGCCCAGCTCTGTCATATCTGGTCCGCGGCGGCCCTCTCGCCGAATAAATACATATGGGCTCTGGAGCACAGAGAATGCCATGAAGTCATCGGCAGCCTTTCCGCAGTGGACCTGAACGAACAGACAGGTGTGATGGAACTGGGCTATTGTCTCAGCCGCGCCTTCCAGGGCCGCGGGCTGATGACCGAGACACTCCGGGCTGTACTCAGATGTCTGTTCGAAAACACCTCCGTGCGCGTCATCCGCGCCGCCCATGACACACAGAACCCGGCTTCCGGCCGGGTCATGGACAAAGCCGGCATGATGCGCGAAGGCATCGCCCGGGGCACCGGCCTGAACAATCAGGGAATCTGCGATGTGCTCTGGCATTCCCTGACCCGGGCGGAATACGAAGAGCAGCACAGCGGCCGGGTGCGTTTTCCGGAAACAGCTGCGGAAAAGCGCGCCATATATGCCGGCGTTCCCCGGATACTTCCGGATTTTTCCGGCTTATCCGAAGACACGGACCAGGTCATGCTCGCCGTCTTCGGCGAACATGGACCGGAAAGCTGTCTGTGCCTGCGTCCGCTTTCCGCCGATGTCCTGGAAATCACCGCTTTCGGTGCCGTTCCCTCCGCGGATCTGCAGGAGCACGCACGGCTGCTTGTCGGAAGCGCCCGCGCATACGGCACGCGCATGGGCTTCCGCTGTC
>CAMNDE010000036.1:0-32768 GCA_946534895.1 uncultured Clostridia bacterium | reverse complement strand
GGCGTGGGCGGCATGACCATTTCCCGCACAGTCATGGGCGAGAACCGGGCCACGTTTGCCCTGAACGGGGACAAAGTGATCTTCATGGGCTCGTTCCGCGGGGAAACGGCTCTGTATCAGGCGTCGTGCGCGGATCCTTCCCGGGTGGAGCGCCTGGAACTGCCTTATGAAGACGTGTACGGCTTTGCCATGAACGGGAACGGCGGTCTCGCCCTGCTTGCCGGCTCCCGGGAAGCGCCGCCCGACCTGTATGCAGGTACCCGGCGGCTGACCGACGAGCATGCCTGGCTGAAGGACTACCCTCAGGGCAGGACGGAGGAAGTGCATATCCGGTCCCGGGACGGGAAAAGCGAACTGACCTATTTCTATACGCATCCGCTGAAGGAAGACGGTCCGGCGCCGGTGGTGCTGGACATCAAGGGCGGGCCCACCACCATGTATGCAAGGGCCTACTGGCATGAGTTCCATGCGCTGTCCGCGGCCGGGTTCGGCGTGATTCACGGGAATCCCCGGGGGAGCAGCGGCTACGGCCGCGCCTTCCGCGGCGGCGGAGTGTGCTGGAAGGACGAGTCCATGCATGATCTGCTGGATATGTGCCATGACGCGGTCAGCAGGGGCTGGGCGGACCCGGCGCGCCTCGGCGTGACGGGCGGAAGCTACGGCGGGTACATGACGCTCAAGCTTATCGGGAAAACCCAAGAGTTTGCCGCGGCAGCGGGACAGCGCGTGTTCGCCAATCCCGGCACGTCCTACGGCACCGGCGATGTGGGCTGGGTCCGCGCCGGCGGTGAAGTGCCGCCGCACTTTTCCATGCTCCGCTACCTGGAAGACCGGGCGCGCGGCAGCAATGTCAGCCGCATTGACAGTTTTTCCACGCCGCTGCTTCTGCTCCACGGGTACAGGGATTTCCGGTGCACCTTCGAGCAGTCGGAGCAGGTGTTTGTGGCCATGAAGGAGCGCCGTCCGGAGGTGCCGGTGCGTCTGGTCATGTTCCCGAAGGAAAACCATGCGCTGACGCGCACCGGGAATATGAAGAGCCAGGTCCGGCATCTGCAGGAAATTGTGGAATGGATGCAGCGCTATCTTGAAAAGAAGGAGGAAGCAGACCATGAGTAAGCGCGGACTGAGCATGGAGGAAGCCTGCAGTCTGGAGCGCCTCAGCGGCGGCGACTGGGATCCGGACCGTCATCTGGTCTGCTGGGCATCGGGTGAGACCCGGGGCATCCGGGTGCGGAACACGCAGACCGGGGAAGAAATGACCCTGAGCTGCGGCGGGGAAGGCGAAGGTTATCCGCGCTTCTCGCCCGACGGCGGGCGTATTGCCTTCCTGTCCACGCTTGCGGGACGGGGGCGTCAGGTGTGCGTGGCGGACCTTTCCACCGGCCGCTCGCAGGTGCTCACCGGCATCCGCGGGGCGGCCATGGAGCCGGAATGGGATCCCAGTGGACGGTATATCCTGTTTTCCTCATCCCAGGAAACCGGGCAGATGCAGGTGCAGGACCCGGACGAGCCGGTGGTGATTGAGGACTTCCATTACAAGGTGGACGGGGCCGGGTTTATCCGGCCGGACGGGCATGTGCAGCTGTTCCTGGCTGATACAGAGGACGGAAGCACGCGCCAGCTGACGCAGGGCAGCGCGGACTGGATGCATCACACGTTTTCGCCGGACGGCCGGTATATTGCGGCGGTGGGCAACAAGAACCGGCCGAAGGAAGAGAGCATCGGGTATGATCTGTTCCTCATGGACATGGAGGACATGGACGCGGGATTCCATCAGATCTCGAAGGATCTGATCATGGTTTCCTATCCGAATCCGGTGCGTCCGAGGTTTTCACCGGACAGCCGGTATGTGATTGCCAATGTGCTGGACCCGGAAGCGGACGGAGCCATGGGCTATCCGCCGGGCGTGCTGTTCGCGTTCCCCGTGGACGGCGGGGAACCCAGACGCCTGTTCCGTGCCAGTGATGAGTGCTATCAGTGCGTGCAGTTTCCCTATAACGCATTCTGCGGAAACGGCATGGACAAGATGCAGGTGGATCCGGAAAACGGTGACATCTATTTCGTGTCCGGATGGCAGGGACAGGGCAACCTGTACTGCCTGCCCTTTGCGGGCGGGAACGCGCGCAGGGTGCGCACGGGAAAGCGCGTGATTCACGGGCTGAGCCGCATCCATGGCGGACGCATGATGATCGCCGAGGCCTTTGCGGACCGGCCGGAAGCGTATGTTGCCATCGATCTTCGCGATCCGGATCAGGAAGCGGTGCTGGTGCAGTCGGCGGAGCGCGTGCTCAGGGACTGTGAGACAGCCGAAACGGAGGATTTCTTCTTTGACACGCTGGACGGGGAAAGCCGGGTGCACGGGTTTGTCATGCATCCGATTCCCATGGAGCCCGGGAAAAAGTATCCGGCTGTGGTCTATGTGCATGGCGGGCCGCATCCATTCTATACCTATGGATTCACGGCGGAGTTCCAGGCGCTTGCCGCACGCGGGTATGCTGTTCTGTTCTGCAATCCCAGGGGAAGCAGCGGATACGGCAGCAGGCATCAGAATTATGCCCGCGCCACGGACGGAAGTGCGTATACGGATATCCTGCAGTTCACTTCCGAGGCCGTGCGGCGCTTTGCGTGGATTGACGGAAACCGCCTGGCAGTCACAGGCGGGAGCTACGGCGGATACATGACCAACTGGATTGCGTCCCATTCCTGCCGCTTCCGCGCCTATATCACCCAGCGCAGCGTGGTGAGCGATCTCATCGGGTATGCGTCCTCGGATATGCAGGGGTCGAGCCGGAAGTTCACCAACTTTGAGGAGTTCATGATGGACGCCCTGCGCACATCCCCGGTTTCCTATGCCGAACGCATCGACCGGCCGCTGCTGATTCTGCACGGCGAGGATGACCTGCGCTGTCCTGTGGAAGGCGCGCATCAGCTGTTCACGGCTGTGAAGGATCTGCATCCGGACCTGCCTGTGCGTCTGGTGATCTTCCCGCATACCGCGCATGACCAGCCCCGGGATCCCGGCATGCTGAGGCGGTATTATCAGGAAATGTATGACTGGCTGGACCGGTATGTATGATCCCGGTCTGAGCGCATGAAAATCCCCGGTACCGCGCGATATCCATGCGGCGGTACCGGGGATTTGTCTGTATCCGGCGCTTTGGGCCAGACTTCACAAAGCATTGGATTTTCGGTATAATCAGGCGACTGAATTGGGGGTGCGTTATGTTTAACGGTTTCCCGGAGGCGACAGAACAGTTTTTTCTGGAACTGAAGTTTCACAATGACCAGACATTCTTTCATGCCAATCACGACCGATATGTGGAAAGCGTCCAGAAGCCGTTCTATTCGTTCATTGACGACCTGATGCCGACACTGCTGGAAATCGATCCGCGTATGGAGCCGCGGCCGCACAAATCCCTGGCGCGCATACACAGGGACACACGCTTTACCAAGGACAAGAGCCCGTACCGGGATCATCTGTGGGCGTTTTTCCACCCTGCTGCGGAGGAGAAGCACGGCTGCATCGGTTTCTGGTTTGAGTACGGCGTTCAGCGCCTGAACTGGGGGCTCGGCACCTGGGGAGAGAACCGGCTTCTGATGGACCGCATGCGCATGGAACTGGAGGCAAAGCCATCCTATTACATGGGGCTGATTGATGGCTGCTGCCTGCCGTCGCGGCATCTGACCTTCATGGCCAGGACATTCAAGCGCATGCCCATTCCCGCGCAGATACCGGAAAGACTGAAGGACTGGTATGCTGCCCGGGAACTGTTTATCACCCAGACGTACCCCGACATGCGTGAAGCGGCCAGCCGGGCAATCCTTACCCATGTGGCGGATGATTTCCGGGCATGCGCCCCGGTGTATCACATGTACCGCGGCATGCTGGACCGGCTGATGGAAGAGGAAGCGCTGCTTGTACAGAAGGAAAACCCTCGCAGGGATGAATGGGACTGAGAGAAGGGGAAGACTATGGATTGGATGAAGCTCAAGAGTGGTTCGGATGTCCGCGGCGTTGCCATGGGCGAGAACCGGGTGCTCACAGAAGAGGTGGCCCGTGCGCTGGGCATGGCCTTTGCGCATATGGTGGCCGAGCGCAGCGGAAAACCGGTCAATGAGGTAAGCATTGCCATCGGCCGGGACAGCCGCATTACCGGACCGCAGCTGCTTTCCGCGGCTGCAGACGGCATTGTGAGGGCGGGTGCTTCCGTGATGAATTTCGGCATGTGCACCACGCCGGCCATGTATATGGCGATTATCACGCCTCCGTATGAGCCGGACGGCTCCATCATGGTCACGGCGTCACATCTGCCGCCGGAGCGCAACGGTCTGAAATTCTTCCTGAAGGACGGCGGACTCGAGGAAAAGGACGTGATCGAACTGCTCACGGCCGCGCCTCAGATGCATCCGGAGGAAGCCGACGTTACCGGAACCATTTCCGAGTGTCCGTTCCTTCCTGCGTATATGAATCTTCTCAGCAAGCGGATCCGGGACGGGCTGGGCACAGACGCGCCCAGACCCCTGGAAGGCCTGCATGTGCTTGTGGACGCGGGAAACGGTGCGGGCGGTTTCTATGCCACGCTCATGGAAAACCTCGGTGCCAGAACCGAAGGCAGCCAGTTCCTGGAGCCGGACGGCCGGTTCCCGAATCATATGCCGAACCCGGAAGATCCGGCGGCCATGAAAGCCATCTCGGAAGCGGTGGTGCGCAGCGGCGCAGACCTGGGTGTAATCTTTGACGCAGACTGCGACCGCGCGGCCATTGTGGACAGGGACGGACGCGAGATCAACCGGAACCGTCTGATCGCCCTGGTTTCCGCCATGCTCTTGGACGAAAAGCCCGGGCAGACCATTGTGACCGACTCGGTGACCTCATCCGGCCTGAAGAAGTTCATTCAGGCGTGGGGCGGGGAGCATTACCGGTACAAGCGCGGATACCGCAACGTCATTGACGAGGCCCGGCGGCTCAATGCCGAGGGCAGGGACTGCCCGCTTGCCATTGAGACCAGCGGACACGCAGCCCTGAAGGAAAACCATTTCCTGGATGACGGCATGTATCTGGTCACGATCCTCATTGTCAAGGCCATGAAGCTCAAGCAGCAGGGCAGGACCCTGGGCAGCCTGATCCAGGATCTTCAGGAGCCGGTGGAAAGCCGGGAAATCCGCCTGAAGATCACCGAGGATGATTTCCGCACGGCCGGGCAGAAAGCCATCGGGCTCGTGATGGACTTTGCATCCGCGGCGGAGAACTGGCATATCGCCCCGGACAACCGGGAAGGCGTGCGCATTTCCTTTGACCTGAACGGCGGGTCTGACAACGGCTGGTTCCTTCTGCGTCTGTCCGTGCATGATCCCGTGCTTCCCCTGAACGTGGAGAGCGATGTGGAAGGCGGCGTCAGGCAGATGCTGGAAGCGCTCTACGGCGTGCTCCGGGATGCGCAGGGGATTGATCTGAATCCGCTCTGCGAGGCCATTCAGTCCTGAACCACGACCCGATGACGCAGGGCAGCGCCTGCGTTTTCGCGGACAGCCAGGGACCGGAGATCCCAGGCGCGGATTTCCGCAGGCATCCATATATCCGTAATATCAGCGGCGGCACCATGAATGGTGACGCCGTTTTTTTCTGCCCGGCGCCCGATTTCCCGAAGGGCTGGAAATGCCTGACGCCGGTAGCCCAGCAGCCAGGCCTGGGCGGGGAGTGCGTCGCAGACAATGTCCGGAAGATCCAGTAGCAGACGGGAAGCCAGACGGGAAAGACGCGCACGGGGATAACGCGCGCTGACACAGGCGCGGAGCAGTGATTCCCGGTCCGGGGCTGTCAGGGCATGCTTTTTCAGGAGCTGCGGCAGGCCCTCCTCCGCGTCCCTGTACATGTCCGGGCCCGGGACGGGCATGGTGCGGAGCGTATAAAGAAGCAGCTGGTCCAGCGCATTTGGCGCGGCGTATGCTCCGTTTCGCACAGCTTCCCGGAGAAAAGTGTATCCTGTGCCGCAGGCAATATGCACGCCGGCATAATCACCGCGCTTGAGGGCCGCGCGCACGGCGGAGGCGGATGGGAAGGAGCCGGCAAGGGAAGTGTCATGGTAATCACCCTCACGTTCCACCACAAATGGCTGAAGGTTCAGGTGCAGGTTCTGCATCGCCCGGAGATAGGAAATGGCCAGAATATTGTTCGGCCGTTCCAGGAGACACTGGACATCCGGATCCTGGCCCATGGCCTCGGAAACAGCACGCGCCCAGGACATGCCGGTGGCAAGGCCCGCACGCAGATGTTCCCGCACAGGCCCGCTCATGTGTTCCAGAAGAGAGGCCGCGTGCTCCAGACGCGTGAGGCTTCCTTCCTCGGCACCGAAGGAGAGTATGTCGCATCCCAGACGGTCCGCAAGCCACGTGCCCCAGCGCGCAAAATGCTCGGCATCTCCGAGACTGCCCGCGGCGGGCAGGGCAAACACCAGGTCGGCCCCCGCATCCATGGCCATGCGCAGACGCGTATCCACGGGCAGGCAGCTGATCTCTCCGCGCTGCACAAAGCAGCCGGACATGATGCAGACCACGATGTCGGCCCCGGCCTGCTCACGTGTTAATCGGATGTGGCGGGCGTGTCCCAGATGAAACGGATTGTATTCGGATATGATGCCGGCGATTTTCATGGAAGCCTCCAGACTCTTGGAATGAAAAAAGTATACCACGGTCTTTGTCTGTCGGAAAACCGGAGATTTTTGATTTTTCTTTGCAATATCCGGGAAAACCTGTATAATAAATCCGTAGGCGCATATGCCAATGAGTATTCAGGAGGAATGAGTCATGTCTGTAATTGACAAGATCAAGGCAAAAGCAAAGACGAACGTGAAGCATATTGTTCTTGCGGAAGGCGATGAGCCCCGTACTGTTCAGGCTGCTGCCCGCATTGTGGCGGAAGGCCTTGCCAAGATTACCCTTGTGGGCGATCCTGAAAGCATCAACAAGGTTGCTGCTGAGACCGGCACTGACCTGAAGGACGTGCAGATTGTGGATCCCAAGACCTGGCCCAAGAGCGAAGCCTATGCGGAAAAGCTCTGCGAGCTGCGTCAGAAGAAAGGCATGACCCCTGAACAGGCCAAGGATCTTGTCTATAACAATACCCTGTATTTCGCCACCATGATGCTGAAGATGGATGATGCTGACGGCCTGGTGGCCGGCGCCATCAACTCCACCGGCAACGTGCTGCGCCCCGCGCTGCAGATCATCAAGACCGCCCCTGGCATCTCCACCGTGTCCAGCTGCTTCATCATGGAGCTGCCCAACAAGGAATACGGCAATGACGGCGTGATGCTCTTCGGTGACTGCGCTGTGAACATTGAACCCAATGCTGACGAGCTGGCTGCCATCGCTATCGCCACCGCCCGCACCAGCCAGGAACTCCTGTCCACCGAGCCCAAGGTTGCCATGCTTTCCTTCTCCACCAAGGGCAGCGCAAAGCATGACGTGGTGACAACCGTGCAGCAGGCCACTGCCAAGGCACACGAGCTGGCTCCTGACATCCTGCTCGACGGCGAGCTGCAGGCTGACGCCGCACTGGTGGAAACCGTTGCCAACCTGAAGGCACCCGGATCCCCTGTGGCGGGCAAGAAGCCCAATGTCCTGATTTTCCCGAACCTCGGCGCAGGCAATATCGGCTACAAGCTGGTGCAGCGTCTGGCCGGTGCCAAGGCTATTGGACCGATCATTCAGGGTCTTGCCAAGCCCGTCAATGATCTGAGCCGCGGCTGCAATGTGGAAGAGATTGTCAACACCGTAGCCGCTGTGGCTGTGAAGGCCCAGGGCTGAGAGCAAACGGAAAAGGAGAAGCATTGAGATGAAAATTCTTGTTGTGAACGCCGGTTCTTCCTCCCTGAAGTATCAGCTGATCGATATGGACGGCGAAGTGATGCTGGTCAAGGGTCAGGTGGAGCGCATCGGCATTGAAGGCGGCCATCTGAAGCAGACGGTTGCCCTGCCCGGACAGGACAAAAAAGTGATTGAGATCTTCCAGCCCATTGAGAACCATGTGGAAGCCACCCAGATGATGCTCAAGGCTCTGCAGGATCCGGAAAAGGGCGCGATCAAGAGCGTGATCGAGATCGGCGCTGTGGGCCACCGCGTACTGCACGGCGGCACCAAGTTCTCCGCTTCCGTGGTGGTGAACGAGGCTGTGAAGGATGCCATCCGCGAGTGCATCCCGCTCGGACCGCTCCACAATCCCGCCAACCTCATGGGCATCGAAGCCTGCGAGAAGGTCATGCCCGACACACCCCAGGTGGCTGTGTTCGACACGGCTTTCCATCAGACCATGCCGCCCAAGGCATACATGTATGGTGTGCCCAAGAAGTATCATGACCAGTACGGCGTGCGCCGCTACGGCTTCCATGGCACCAGCCACCGGTATGTCAGCAAGCGCGTGTGCGAGTACCTGGGCATCAGCCCCCTGGGCCAGAAGATCATCATCTGCCATCTGGGCAACGGCTCCAGCCTGAGCGCTGTGGTGGACGGCAAGTGCGTGGATACCTCCATGGGTCTCACGCCTCTGGACGGCCTGCTGATGGGCACCCGCTGCGGCACCCTGGATCCCGCCGTGGTGCAGTTCATTGCCAACAATGAGAACATGTCCGTGGACGACGTGCTGAACATGATGAACAAGCAGTCCGGTCTGCTAGGCATCAGCGGACTGTCCAGCGACATGCGCGATATCGACGCTGCTGCTGACAAGTATGACGGCAACGCCATGCTGGCCCGCGACATGCTCGTGTACGGCATCAAGAAGTACATCGGCGCCTATGCCGCCGCCATGGGCGGTGTGGACATGATCGTGTTCACCGCCGGCATCGGCGAGAACAACGGCGCTCTGCGTGAGCGGATCATGAGCAACATGGAATTCCTGGGCGTCAAGCTGGACCATGCCCGCAACGCGGCCTGCGCTGACGGTCATGCCACCGAGTGCGTGATCTCCAGTGATGACAGCCGCGTGAAGGTCCTGGTGATCCCCACCAACGAGGAAATCATGATTGCCCGCGACACCCTGGAACTGGTGTCCAAGTAAGATTCCGGAATCTGCACCGGGCGGGGCTGAGGAATGCTCCGCCCGGTGTTTTCCTTTGCAGGAAAGGAAGGGGAGACACAATGGAACTTGATCTGAACGCGCAGAAGGAACGGTTTCTGAGCCTCTGCCGGGAAAACATTCACCGGGACGGTCTGGAAGACCTTCTGGGATGGATGGAGAAATCGGACTTCTTCACCGCGCCGGCAAGCACGCGCTACCATGGTGCCTATGAAGGCGGACTGTGCCAGCATTCACTGGACGTGTACGACTATGCCAAACGCGTCGCCCCCCTATGCGACGGGGAAATCAGTGAGGAATCCCTGACGGTTGCCGCCCTCTTCCATGATGTCTGCAAGGTCAACTTCTACAAGAAGGATAAGAAGAACCAGAAGGTCAACGGCACCTGGGTGGAAGTGCCGGTCTACACCATTGACGAGCGTTTCGCCTTTGGCGGCCACGGCTCCAAGAGCGTGTATATTGTCCAGTATTATATGAAGGAACTGAAGCAGGAGGAAGCTGTGGCCATCAACTGCCATATGGGTTTTGCCGACGGAAGCGCCGCCACCGTGCGCGATGTCAGCGCGGCCTACAGCAGGTATCCGCTGGCCTGGGTGATCCATGTGGCGGATGAGGCGGCCACCTACCTGCTCCAGCGCTGAGCCTGTGCTCACCGGGATGGGCCGGAGAGCGGCCCATTTCACAAAAAAACTGTGTTGACAAAAGCGAATTGCGCCTATATAATGCGATATGGTCACGATGAAGGAGGACCTGGGGAATGCTGGACGTTTCAGAGTGCACCCGGAATCCCGGTACGCAATATGCCTTTGATGAGGAGCAGGCCATTGCTCCGCAGACGGTATACGGTGACGAGCTTGTCTTCGAACCGGCCCGGCTCAGAGGCAGCTTTGTTTCGGATGATGACGGGAACGTCACGGTGGACGGAAAGCTGAACGTAGTGGTCCATGGTCATTGTGCCAACTGTCTTTCTGAGACACAGTGCATGGTGGAAGCCGATTTCCGGGAAACTTTCCTGAGGGAAGGCGATCCGGAGGATGATGAGATCTTCACGTATCAGGGATACAGGATCTCACTGGAAAAGCTCGCGCTGTCCTATGCCATGCTGAATCTTCCTCTGCGGATGCTCTGCAGGGAGGACTGTGTCGGACTCCTGGCATACGCCGGAGACGGAAAAGAACAGAAGCGGCAGAAGGACGAGCCTGGTCAGCATCCTTTTGCACAGTTGCAGCAGCTGCTGCAGGCAAAGGAACAATCATAAGGCCAGGCGTGACATACCCCGTGGTTCGGGGATCATGGATGAGGAGGTGTGAATATGGCTCTTCCAAAGGGGAAAATTTCCAAGGCCCGTAAACACAGCCGTCGTGCAAACTGGAAGCTGGAGCAGCCCGCAATCGTGGAATGCCCTCGCTGCCACAAGATGAAGCTGGACCATCATGTATGCAAGTTCTGCGGCTATTATGACGGCGTTGAAGTCATCAAGATGGATGACGAAAAGAAAGATGCCTGAGAAGGTTCACATACTCGCGGATGAAAGAGGAGTATCCTGAAAGGACGCCAAGAGAGGACGGTTCACCGGCTGAAAGACCGTCTGCGGACCCTGCGGGAGAAGGTCGCTTTTGGAGAGTGCGGGATGAAAGATTACAGTAGTTCCGTGCGGCTGCACCCGTTATCGTGCACACAAGGCTGATGAATATTCATCATGCGAAGTAAGGTGGTACCACGGCAAGCTCCGTCCTTTGGGGACAGGGGCTTTTTTTTATCCGGAAGGGGAGTGCGCTTCATGAATACATGGGCGGAAGGTGTCATGCAGCGTCTTCTGACGCCCGGCGCCATCCTGGTGATTGTCGGGGCTGCCGGGGCACTTTGCTCCGGATGGCTGAGCCGGCTGCTGAACACCCGGGCGCCGGAGAAAGCCGACATGATCATCAAGATTGTCGGATGCGCCGCTGCCGTGATCGGCATGATCCTGATGTTTGCACCGTAAGAAATAAAAGAGGAGAGAGGAAACATGGAAGGTTCACGCGGAGCCGAAATGGAAACCAAATTCAATCCTCAGGCCATTGAAAAGGAAATCTACGAGGCCTGGGAAAACTCCGGCGCGTTTGTGGCACACCGGGAAGAAGGCAAAAAGCCCTTCACCATTGTCATGCCGCCGCCGAATATCACCGGTCAGCTGCACATGGGACATGCCATGGACTGCACGCTGCAGGATGCCGCCATCCGCTATCACCGGATGAAGGGGGATCCCACCCTGTGGCTGCCGGGCACGGACCACGCCGCCATTGCCACGGAAGTCAAGATCATTGAGGCCATGGAAGCGGAAGGCCTGACCAAGCAGAGCCTGGGACGCGAAAAGTTCCTGGAGCGCGCCTGGGCATGGAAAGAGCGCTACGGCAACCGGATCACGCTGCAGCAGCGCCGCATGGGCGCTTCCTGCGACTGGAGCCGGGAACGCTTCACCATGGACGAGGGCTGCTCCCGCGCTGTGCGCGAAGTGTTCTGCAGTCTGTATGAACGCGGACTGATCTATCGCGGAACCCGTCTTGTGAACTGGTGCCCGTGCTGCGGAACGTCCATTTCCGATGCGGAAGTGGAATATGCGGACATGGACGGCAATTTCTGGCATATCCTGTATCCTGTGAAGGAAACCGGCGAAATGCTGGAGCTGGCCACCACGCGTCCGGAAACCATGCTGGGCGATACGGCTGTGGCCATCAATGCCAATGACCCGCGCTATGCGCATCTGCATGGCTGCCACGTGATCCTGCCTTTGATCAACCGTGAGATCCCGATCGTGCTGGATGAGCATGCGGACATGACCAAGGGCACCGGCGTGGTGAAGATCACCCCCGCGCATGACCCGAACGACTATGAAGTGGGCCAGCGCCACGATCTTCCCATCGTGCGTGTCTTTACCTATGACGGACGCATGACCGGTCCCGAGGACAAGAAGGCCAATGATGAGCTGTTCGAGTCCGGCAAGGCCGCCGTGGGCGAAGCCCGGGTGATTGACTGCGGGAAGTATGCCGGCATGACCACCAAGGAAGCGCGCAAGGCGATTGTGCATGACCTGGAGGAACAGGGCCTGCTGCGCAGCGTGGAGCCGATCCGCCATGAGGTGGGCACCTGCTACCGCTGCCATACCACCATTGAACCCATGATCTCCCTGCAGTGGTTCGTGAAGATGGAGCCCCTGGCCAAGCCGGCCATTGAAGTGGTGAAGAACGGCACCACCAAGTTTGTGCCTGAGCGCTTCAGCAAGAATTACCTTAACTGGATGGAGAACATCCGCGACTGGTGCATTTCCCGTCAGCTCTGGTGGGGTCACCGGATTCCGGTGTGGTACTGCGATGACTGCGGCGAGATGACCGTGGCCCGTGAGGATCCCTGCTGCTGCGGACACTGCGGAAGTAAGAACATCCATCAGGATGAGGACGTGCTGGATACCTGGTTCTCGTCCGCGCTCTGGCCCTTCTCCACGCTGGGCTGGCCGGAAAAGACGGAGGACCTCAAGTACTTCTATCCCACGGACATGCTCGTGACCGGGTATGACATCATCACCTTCTGGGTGAGCCGCATGATCTTCTCCGGCCTGGACGCCATGGGCGAGACCCCGTTCAAGACCGTGCTGATTCACGGCCTTGTGCGTGACGAACTGGGCAGAAAGATGTCCAAGTCCCTGGGCAACGGCGTGGATCCGCTGGACGTGATCGATGAATACGGCGCCGACGCGCTGCGATTCTCCCTGGTGATGGGCGTGAGCCCCGGAAACGATACCCGCTATTCCCGTGAAAAGGTGGAGAGCGCCAGAAACTTCGCCAACAAGGTGTGGAACGCCAGCCGCTTCGTGCTGATGAACGTGGATGCGCGTCATGATATCTGCCCCGAGCTGCTGTCCCCGGCTGACAAGTGGATCCTTACCCGGTTCCACGAGGCTGTGGCTGACATCTCCAGCCATAACGAGGAAGGCGATTTCGGCCTGAGCGCGAACCGGATCTATGACTTTGCCTGGTCCGAGTTCTGCGACTGGTACATCGAACTGGCCAAGCCCTGGCTCCTGGGCGATGACGCGGAGAAGAAGCAGAATGTGCAGGCCGTGCTCCTGTATGTGCTGGAAGGCCTGCTGAAGCTTCTGCATCCCTTCATGCCGTTCCTCACCGAGCAGGTGTACCATTATCTGCCCGGCAGCGAGGGCTTCCTGATGCTGAAGGCCTGGCCGGAAGTGAAATCCGAGCTCATGTTCCCCGAGGACGAGAAGGAAATGGAAGGCATCATGGAGGCCATCCGCGCGGTCCGTAACCTGCGCACGGAAATGAACGTGCCGGCTTCCCGCCGCACCAGGATCATGTTCCTGCCCGCTGAGGGCTGGGCACATGCCATTGAGCACGCGTTCCCGTACTTCAAGCGTCTCGCCGGTGCTTCCGACTGCGCACTGGTGGGCAGTGCCTCCGAGGTCACGGAAAAGACGGTGTCGGCTGTGGGCCACACCGGAACACTCTATATTCCGCTGGGAGACCTGGTGGACTTTGAAAAGGAGATTCAGCGCCTGAACAAGGAACTGGAGAACCTTGGCAAGGAAATCGCCCGTGCGGAAGGAAAACTGAACAATCCCGGATTCGTGTCCAAGGCTCCTGCCCAGCTTGTGGAGCAGGAAAAGGCGAAGCTGGAGAGCAACCGGCTCAAGGCCGAAGCCGTGCAGCAGCGGATCCGCGAACTGAAGGAACAATAATTTCAGGGGATGCCCGCCACCTATCTGGCGGGCATCCCTGACCCTGCGGAAAAGGAACGGGTGAGAGCATGGAGTTTCAGCATACGCCGGTGCTGTTTGATGAGGTCATGGAATGGATGCAGGTGCGGGAAAACGGCATCTATGTGGACGGTACGCTTGGCGGCGGCGGACACACGGAAGGCATGCTCCGCTCGGCACCGGGCGTGACGGTGTACGGCATTGACCGTGACACGGAGGCCATTGCGGCGGCCACGGCCCGGCTCACTGCGTTTCCCGGATTCCACGCCCTGCACGGGAATTTCCATGACGGCGCGGAGCTCCTGAAGGCGCAGGGGATTGAAAAGGTGCAGGGCGTGCTGCTGGACCTGGGCGTTTCCTCGCATCAGCTGGACGAGGGGGAACGCGGGTTTTCCTATCATCAGGATGCGCCTCTGGACATGCGCATGGACCAGAGCCAGGGCCTGACCGCCGCGGAACTGCTCAACACCTGGCCTGAAAAGGAAATCGCACGGATCCTGCGGGACTACAGTGAGGAAAAATGGGCAGCGCGCATTGCCGCCATCATCTGTGAGCGCCGGGCAAAATCGCCGCTTGCGACCACGGGCGATCTGGTGGCCTGTGTGGATGCCGCCATTCCGAAGGCGGTGCGCCGCAGGGATGACGGGCATCCGGCACGGCGCACGTTCCAGGCGGTGCGCATCGCGGTGAACGATGAGCTGGACCCGCTGGAAAAGGCGCTGGAAGACTTTGCGGACCTGCTCGAGCCCGGCGGACGCCTGCTGGTCATTACCTTTCATTCCCTGGAGGACCGGATCGTGAAGCGGACCATGCAGAGACTGCAGCATCCGTGTATATGCCCGCCCAGCTTCCCGGTGTGTGTCTGCGGGCGCCGGCAGAAGGTCAGGGTTCTCGGCGGAGGCGCCATCAAGCCCGGGAAAGCGGAAGTGGAACGGAATGCGCGCGCCAGAAGCGCGATTCTGAGGGTATGCGAAAGGGTGGAGGAAGATGGCTAAGCTCTATGTGGCGGGCACGCCCATCGGCAATCTTCAGGATGCTTCCGCCAGGCTCAGGGAAACGCTTGCGCAGGCGGATATCATCTACGCGGAGGATACGCGGGTGACCATGAAGCTGATGCAGGTGTTTGATCTGCATACGCCGCTCCAGTCCATGCACAGGCACAATGAAATGGAAAAGGCCGCGGGTGCGGCCCGGAGGATTCTGGAGGAAGACCTGAATGCCGCGCTGGTGACGGACGCGGGCATGCCCTGCATCTCGGATCCGGGCTACATGCTGGTGCGCGAGTGCGCAGCTCTGGGCATTGAAGTGCTCTCGGTTCCGGGACCATGCGCGGCGCCGTCCGCGCTTTCCGTCAGCGGCATTGAGGGCAGGGAGTGGACATTCTATGGTTTCCTGCCCAGGGAGCGCAGGGACCTGGAAGAAAAGCTCAAGGCCATGGCAGGGGAGCGCCGGGCAGCCGTGGTCTATGAATCCCCGTTCCGGGTGCTGGACCTGATGGAAAGCGTAAGCCGGGTGCTGCCCGGCGTGTTTGTCAGTGTTTCCTGCGACCTGACCAAGCTTCATGAAAAAACGCTCCGGGGACCGGTCAGCGAGGTCCTGGAAATAATGCGCGCCAATCCGAAGACGGAAAAGGGCGAGTACTGCATTGTGCTGGATATGCAGAGCCTGCCGCCGGAAGAGGAAGCACCCCGGGAAGAGCAGCCGCTGGAGGAGGAACTCCTGCTGACACGGCTCATGCTCGAAGGCATATCCCTGCGCGAGGCGCAGGAAAAGCTTGTGGAAAACGGACACCGCAAAAACGCGGTAAAGTCGGCAGCGCTGCGGCTGCGCAGAATCTGGGAGGAATGAGCATGCGCGAAATCATGGCTGATGAGATCGTATCAACAGTGGCGGAACTGTGCATCCGTGCATGCACCCTTCTGCCGGGGGACGTGGACGCCGCGCTGGAAAAGGCCGGGCGTACGGAGCGTTTTCCAAAGGCCCGGGAGATTCTGGGCGTGCTGTCCGAGAATGCGGACATTGCGCGCAATACCGGCATTCCCATCTGTCAGGACACCGGAACGGCCGTCGTTTTCGTGGACCTGGGCCAGGACGTGCATGTACAGGGCAGTCTCATGGACGCGGTACGCGAGGGTGTCAGTCAGGGATATGTGCGCGGGTATCTGCGCAAGAGCATGGTGGCGGATCCGCTGCGCAGGACGAACACGGGCGACAACACGCCGCCCATGGTGCATGTGCGGATGGTGGAAGGCGACCGTCTGACCCTGACCGTGGCCCCCAAGGGCGCGGGATCGGAAAACATGTCCCGGCTGGCCATGCTGACGCCCGGTCAGGGCGTTGCGGGCGTGCGCCGGTTTGTAATGGAAACGGTAAAACTGGCCGGTGCGAACCCATGCCCGCCCATGATTCTCGGCATCGGGATCGGCGGCAATTTCGAGACTGTCGCGCTGCTGGCCAAGGAAGCGCTTCTGGAGCCCCTGGACCGCGTGCATCCGGATCCCTTCTATGCGAATCTTGAGCAGGAACTGCTGGCGGAAGTGAACGCGTCGGGTATCGGGCCCCAGGGCCTGGGCGGTGACACCACATGCCTGTCGGTGAAGATCCGTGCGCTGCCCTGCCATATTGCGTCCCTGCCGGTGGCAGTCAATGTATCCTGTCATGCCACGCGTCACGCAAGCGCTGTACTGTAAGAAGGAGGAAGGGACATGCATATCACCACGCCTTTGACCCCTGATGTGATCCGTCAGCTGCACGCCGGGGATACGGTGACGCTGAGCGGCACGATCTATACCGCCCGGGATGCGGCGCACATGCGCATGATGGACTGCCTGGACCGTGGAGAACCTCTGCCCTTTGATCCGCGCGGACAGGTGGTATACTATGCCGGCCCCACGCCGGCCCGGCCGGGGGAAGTGGTGGGCGCCATCGGGCCTACCACATCGGTCAGAATGGACATGTTCACGCCGAGGCTTCTGGATCAAGGCCTGGCGGGCATGATCGGCAAGGGCGGCCGCGGACCGGCCGTGGTGGAATCCATGCGCAAAAATGGCGCGGTATACTTTATCGCCATCGGCGGCGCCGCCGCGCTCATGGCTGGCTGCATCCGCTCCCTGGAAGTCATTGCCTGGGATGACCTTGGACCGGAAAGCGTCAAAAAGCTGCAGGTGGAGAATCTGCCGCTGGTGGTGGCCATCGATGCGGAGGGCAGGAATGCTTTCGAGGAAGGTCAGGCGGAATACCGGGCTATGTTCGGCAGCGGAGAAGCTTGCAAGGAATGAAAAAAAGTCGTAGCATAGTATCGGTTATGATGCTTGGCTTACAGAAAGGACTGACGTTCCAATGGCTTACGTGATTAGCTGCTCATCCACCTGCGATCTTACGACAGCCAGACTGGCTGAGAGAGAGATCGCCTTTATTCCCTTTCATTTTCAGCTCGACGGTGTGGACATGCGGGATGACATGGGAACATCCATCGAGATGGATGAGTTTTACCACCGGATGGATATGGGTGCCGAAACGCGCACTTCACAGATCAACATGGGCGAGTATGCGGAGTTTTTTGAAGGGTTCCTGAAGAAAGGCCTGGATGTGCTGCATGTGGATCTGTCCTCGGGTATTTCCGGTACAGTGAACTCTGCCTATCTGGCCAGGGACGTGCTCCGGGAAAAGTACCCGGACCGGAAAATCATGGTGATGGACTCCCTGGCGGCGTCCTCCGGTTTCGGACTCCTGATGGAGCTGATCGCGGACAACCGCGATGCGGGCATGACCATTGAGGAGAACGCAAAATGGATTGAGGAGAACCGGCTGAAAGTGCATCACTGGTTCTTCTCCACGGACCTGAAGTTCTATATCAAGGGCGGGCGCGTGACGCGCACGGCCGGCTTCGTCGGAAATCTGCTCAATATCTGCCCGCTTCTGAATGTGGACTACAAGGGCCGGCTGATTCCACGGGAAAAAATCCGCACCAAGAAGCGCGTGATCCGCAGGATTGTGGAAAAGATGGAGGACAGCGCGGAGAACGGACGTGATTATGACGGATACTGCTATCTGAGCCAGTCTGCCTGCTACGCGGATGCCAGTGCGGTGAAGGACCTGGTGGAGGAAAGCTTCCCGAAGCTGAAGGGGAAGGTCCGGATCTTCAATATCGGGCCCACCATCGGCAGTCATACAGGCCCCGGCACGGTTGCACTGTTCTTTGTGGGCACGCCCCGGCCGGAGGAAACGGAAACCTGAGCACATACATGCCGCTGCGGCTGAGGCTGCAGACGGCATGTTTTTGCGAGGCGGGCAGGAAGCGGTATGGGCGTGTGCGGAAGAACAGCCGGGTTTGCGGAAAATAATGGATTTTTCCTTGCCCATGTTGACTTTCACGTGCTATACTGTAAAGGTATCCATGGAAAGGAGCGGATGCCGTTTGCGCAGCATGACGGGATATGGCCGGGGAAAAGCCGCCGGCGAACAGTGGGAAGTGGATGTGGTGATCCGCAGTGTGAATCACCGCTTTCTGGATCCTGCAATCCGGCTGAACCGGGAACAGTCCTTCCTGGAGGAAACCATCCGGCGCTGTCTTGCTGAGTTCCTGAAGCGCGGGCATGTGGAGCTTTCGCTCTCCATCGCATCCACATCCGGTGCAGACACCGGTGTGAAAGTGGATATGGGCGTGGCGGCGGATTATCTGCGTCAGGCCGCGGAGCTCGGAAAGCTGACCGGGATTCCGGCAGAGCTGAGCATGGATCAGCTGCTCTCCCTGAACGGCGTGTGCACGCTGGGTGCCAGGGAAATGGACGAGGACGCCATGCGCGCACTGACGGAACAGGCCATGCGCGACGCGCTGAAGCAGCTGGTGGACATGCGCGAGCGCGAAGGCGCGAATCTCCGCAGAGACCTGAAGACCCATCTGGAGCTGGCCCGGGAACTGCGTGAGTCCATGGTGCGCGTGGCACCGGAAGCACCGGTGCTGTTCCGGGAAAAGCTTACGGAACGTCTTTCCGCGGCGGATGTGAGTGCCGTTGATCCGCAGCGCCTTGCCCAGGAAGTGGCGCTTATGGCGGACCGCTGCGCGGTGGACGAGGAACTGGCCAGACTGGAGAGCCATTTCGGGCAGATGGACGTTTATCTGAAGGCGGAATCGGACATCGGCAAGAAAATGGATTTTCTGATCCAGGAAATGAACCGGGAAGCGAACACGATTGCCTCCAAGTCCGCGAGCCAGACGCTGACAAATCTGGTGCTGGAAATGAAGAGCGAGATCGAGAAAATGCGCGAACAGGTTCAGAATGTGGAGTGAGGGCAGTATCATGAAAATGATCAGTGTGGGATATGGGAACATGATCAATGCCCAGCGCGTGATCGCCGTGGTTTCTCCGGATTCGGCGCCCATGCGCCGGCTTGTCCAGGAGGAACGCGAGGACCGCAGGGTGATTGACGCCACCTGCGGGAAGCGCACCAAGGCTGTGCTGGTCATGGATTCCGGCCATCTGATTCTCTCTCCGCTGCAGACGGAGACCATTGCAGCCCGGATCAATGACCGCAAGAATGAAAGTGTCGAGGATACGAACGCCGGGGAGGATTGAATCATGGCACAGAACGGGAAACGCGGAATGCTGCTGGTGATTTCGGGACCATCCGGGTGCGGGAAGGGAACACTTCTGAAGAAGCTGTTTGAGCGGGACAGCAGTTTCCGCTTTTCCATCAGCTGCACCACCCGGGAAAAGCGCCCCGGCGAGATTGAGGATGTGCATTATCATTTCCTGGACGAGGATGCCTTTGCCCGGCTGAAGCAGGAGGGCGCTTTCCTGGAAAGCGCGATGGTTCACGGACATCATTACGGCACACTGCGCCGGGACGTGGAGGAAGCGATTTCCAGAGGCGAGAGCATTGTTCTGGACATCGATACTCAGGGCGCTGAGCAGGTCATGGCCGGCATGCCGGAATGCGTCAGTGTCTTCCTTCTGCCGCCCAGCTTCGAGGAGCTGGAAAAGCGTCTTCGCGGAAGGCAGACGGAATCCGAGGCGGATATTCAGCTCAGACTGAAGAACGGACATCAGGAAGTCCTGAAAAAACACCTGTATCAGTATCAGCTGATCAATGATGATGCGGACGCCGCCTTTGAAAGCCTCTGGGACATCATTCAGGCGGAACAGCACAGAACGCTGCGCTATGATCCGGAGGTGCCGGAAAAAACGGAAAAGCCTGCAGACTGCATGTGAGTGCATGGAAATACGAAAGAGTCAGGGAGGAAAAGATTATGTCGATTGTTGAACCCAATGTGCTGGAACTGCTGGACAAGGCGGAAACCCGGTATACCCTGGTGGTGGAAGCGTCCAAGCGCGGACGTCAGCTGGTAGCCGGAGCCCAGCCTCTGGTGGATGTCAAGGACATGAAGCCGCTGGGCGTGGCGGTGGAAGAGATCAACCGCGGGCTTGTCACCTATGAAAAGCCTGTGGAAATGGAGGAAGAACGTGAGTGATGCGATCCCGTCCCTGAACGGGAAAACCGTGGTCCTCGGCGTGACGGGCGGCATAGCGGCCTATAAGAGCGCCGAGATCGTGTCGCGGCTGCGCAAGCTTGGCGCAAAGGTGCATGTGATCATGACCCGCAACGGGACAGAGTTCATTACGCCGCTGACCATGGAAACGCTTTCCTCGAATCCGGTGGTAGTGGACACGTTTGACCGTCCGGAACGCTGGGAAGTGGAGCATGTGGCCCTGGCCAAGGCAGCGGACCTCATGCTGGTAGCGCCGGCAACCGCCAATATCATGGCCAAAATGGCCGTAGGCCTTGCGGACGATATGCTTTCCACCACGATTCTTGCCTGCCAGTGCCCGGTGCTGCTGGCGCCGGCCATGAATACGCGCATGTGGCAGCATGTGGCCACCCGGCAGAATGTGGAAACCCTCCGTTCCAGAGGCGTATGCTTTGTGGGCCCCGAGGGCGGGCATCTGGCATGCGGGGACGAAGGCGTGGGCCGCATGAGCGAGCCTGTGGATATTGTCAGGGCAGCCTGCGGACTGCTCTGCCCCCGGAATGATTTTCAGGGGCTGAAGGTCATGGTGACAGCGGGCGGGACCCGGGAATACCTGGATCCGGTGCGCTTTCTGACCAATGAATCCTCCGGCAAGATGGGATTTGCCATTGCGGAAGCTGCCAGGGCCCGCGGCGCGCATGTGACACTGGTGCGCGGGTACACCACAGCGCCTGTGCCGGATGTGGATCAGGATATCCGGGTTTCATCCACGCAGGACCTGTATGACGCGGTCACCGGGGCATGCGGGGATATGGATGTCATCATCCAGGCGGCCGCACCGGCTGATTACCGGTTTCGCCAGACCTATGCGCAGAAACTGAAGAAGGAACAGGGTCAGGACCTTGTGCTCGAAATGCAGGAAAATCCCGATATTGCCAGAAAGGTCGGAGAGCTGCGCAGGCCGGGGCAGACGCTGGTGGGCTTTGCGGCGGAAACCACGGATCTCACGGGTCACGCGCGGGAAAAGATGGCCCGCAAGCATCTGGACCTGATGGTGGCCAACGACGTGACCAGGCCCGGAGCGGGCTTCAACGGGGATACCAATATTGCCACGCTGATCTGGAAGGACGGGGAGGAGGAACTCCCGCTTCAGCTCAAGCGTGAAATGGCAGACCGGATTCTGGACCGGGTTCTGGAAATCCGGAAATGACAGACACGCAAAAACAGGCGGCGGATCATCGATCCGCCGCCTGTTTTGTCCGCAGTGAACACTGTGATGCGCTTTTTCCTCAGAATCCGAAGGGGTCGTCCGGGGTCTGGTCCACTTCGAAGGGAAGTTCCACGCGGTTGGTTCCGTCATCCCAGAGCCTCTCCAGGTGATAATAGCTGCGTTCCTGGGGCGCGAAGATGTGCACCATGATCCGTCCGTAGTCCAGAACGATCCATTTGGCCTCATTCTGGCCTTCCATGCGGCGCAGTTCAAGACCCAGCTGGGCCATGCGGTCATCGGTGTCGTCCGCCATGGCCTTGACCAGATTGGGATTGCGTCCGGTGGCAATCACCATGTAGTCGCAGATGACAGTCAGGTGCTGCACATTGAGCACAATGAGATCCCGGGCTTTTTTGTTGTCCAGAACACGGGCGATTTCAATGGCCAGTTCCTGATCGGTCATGTTTTCGGGCCTGTTGATGGATTCACTCATGATGGTACCTCCTTTATTGCCTGCTGTGGGTTTGTGGTTTCAGGAAGGCTTTTCAGCCATTCAATGGTTCTCAGGGACTGCGGATGCAGGGGCTTGCTGCCGGAACGCACGTAACTGGCGGTGCCTTCCAGGGAAAGGAGCATGGCCTTTTCCAGAGAAACGCGGGCGGCGGCGCGCACCGCTTCCAGCGAGGGATAGCCTGCGCGTCCGGGTTCAATCTTGTCGGCCAGGTATACGATCATATCCAGCCGCGTCATGCCGATCTTTCCGGTGGTGTGACAGGATATGGCCCGCAGGATATCCGGATCCTGAATGCCGTACTTCGTGGCTGCCAGATAGGCGCCGGCCACGGAATGCAGAAGATTGCCGCTGGACATGGTCTGGATATCGGCTGTCAGCGCATACTCCCGGCACATGGCCTGCATGTCCTTGAGCGGCATGCACTTGGCGCAGTCATGGAGCAGGGCAGCCGTTTCAGCCTTCAGGGCATCCGTCCTGTGGAGTTTTGCGAGCTCCCGGGCGGCATAGCAGACACCGAGAGTATGTGCAAAACGCCGGATATTCAGATCCTGGTACAGTTGGTCCAGCCACTGCTCGGCCTGAAAGATGCGCATGGGCATGCCGTACAGTCCGCGCAGGGAACAGTATTCCTCCACCGCGGGAAGCCCGAGCCCGGTTCCCGTGGCGGCAAGCTTTTCGCGCACCGAAGTGGAGGAGGTAGGTTCCAGAGGCATGTCCAGCATGATGAAATGCGCGCCCTTTTTCTTCAGACGCTTTTTTTCTGCCTGAATCTCCTCGGGTGTATAGTCTGTTTCCCGGGGCGCCACCAGAAAGGTGCACAGCGGCAGAACCTCATCGGGACGGTGCCAGGTATGCAGCGCCATCAGGGTATCCGTGCCGATGATATAGAACAGTTCAGCCTTCGGATGACTCCGGTGCAGTTCGGTCAGGGTATCAAAGGTGTATGTGGTTCCCGTGCGGTCGAGTTCCATGCGTGAGACTTCAAAATGCTCGTCCTGGCAGATCGCAACGGAAATCATGATGTACCGGTCCTTCGCGGAGGCAATGCCGGTTTTGTGGGGAGGCATCCCGTCTGGCAGGAAGATGACCCGGTCAAGGGATGCCTGTTTCAATGCGCACCTGGCCATGGCCAGATGTCCGGCGTGAATGGGATTGAATGTTCCACCGAGAATCCCCAAGCGCTCCTTAGACATCAAATCTTCCTTTCCTGAGGCCTGTGGACACATTATAAGCGATTTTTGCCAGTGAGAAAAGTGCCTTTGGGAAGGATTTCCTTTTTTTGTCTTGACAGCGCACATGGGATGAGTATAATCCGTCACGCATGAGATGAGCGCATGTTTCACAAGACGACAGTCTGAAGCCGTGCATTTCCCGGCATCCTGTATTCTGTGGCAGCCTTCCAGCCGAAAGTGGGGATTATTTCCTATTTTGTGGAGCGGTCATGGGATGTAATGGTGCGCTTATCCATAAAAACCGGGTCCGGGGGCCGGACTGGTGGTTTTATCTCCCTATTTTTCCCTATTTTCATTCCATATGCTCACTGGAGGAGAAAGTCGTGAAATTTGTATTGTGCCCCAGGTGTGAACTCAACTATATGCCCAGCCGTGACAAGCTCTGCAAGATCTGCCAGCAGGAACTGCAGTCGGTCGGCCGCGATGAAGAAGTGGAACTGTGTTCCATCTGCAACGAGAATCCGGTTGTGCCCGGTCACGATGTGTGTCTCATGTGTCTGCGGGAAATGGGCAGCAACGGCAGAACGGACAGCACGGATGCCGAAGACGGCATCCATGATGACAGCCTGGGAAGCATGGACAGTGTCAGCGGTATGGACGAGATCATTCCTGACCTGGAACAGGACGATCTGGATGAGGGATTTGCCGAAATGGGCGATGCCCTCTCTCTTGAGCGGGTCCGCGAAGACGAAGAAAACGAACAGGATGCGGAAGACCAGGAAGACGAGGAGAAATAAGGAGGCTGCATGAGGGTTTTTGCCATAGCGGACCTGCACATGGACGGCGGCGCCGGAAAGCCCATGGATTTGTTTGGTCCCCAATGGACAGGCCACGTGGAAAAAGTGTTCAGCTCCTGGCGGGAACAGGTCAGTCCTGAAGACTGCGTTCTGGTTGCCGGAGACATTTCCTGGGCCATGTACCTCAAGGATGCGGCTGATGATCTCATGGCGATCAGTTCCCTGCCGGGACGGAAGATCCTGATCCGCGGCAATCACGATTACTGGTGGTCATCCGTGACACGGATCCGGGCCATGCTGCCGGAGAGCATGCATGTGCTGCAGAATGATGCGCTGGATCTGGGAGACATGGTGGTCTGCGGAAGCCGGGGCTGGAAGTTTCCGGGCGGGGAAGAGGAACTGAACGCCGAGGACGAAAAGATCTATGAGCGGGAACTGATCCGCATGGAGCTGTCGCTGAAGGCAGGACGCGCTCTTGCCGGAGAAAGGACGCTCGTGGCCATGATGCATTATCCGCCGCTGAACCGCAGCATCCGCGAAAGCGGGTTTACCAGGCTGATGCAAAGCTATTCGGTGGATACGTGCGTATACGGCCATCTGCACGGTCAGGCCATCGCTTCCGGATTCACCGGAATCCAGGATGGAGTGCGTTATGTCCTCTCTTCCTGCGATGCTTTGGGATTTGTCCCCACAAAAATTTTCGACTTCAAAAAAAAATAAGTTTGTAACATTTTGGAAATTATGCCGGTCCCGGTCGGGGCCGGTTTTTCTGTGCCACAAAATATGCCGGGCATGTTCCGGATAAAACACCACATATCCGATTTTGGGGCAGCGCAGGGACCGTGAGGCCCCTTTTTTTCTGGCCTGGCAGCGGTCCCCGGGCACATTTCCGGAGACTTGCGCCGCTCCTTTGAGTGGGATATAATGGGTTTGCATCCCTATTTGTGGTAAAAAGTGGAGGAAAGGTGGGGGACCATGGACGATAATCGATCTATGCCCGAGAATCCGGCTGCCCCGGTTTCAGGCCCCACCGAAGATGAACTCCTTCTCAAAGCCTATGAAAACAGCTTTACAGGCACATACAGACATTCACTGGACGGCAAGGGCCGTCTGGTGATTCCTCAATGTTTTCGGGAAGCACTGGGGACGACTTTCTGTGTCGCCCCTTCCTATAATTTCAAGTCCATCGGCCTGTATCCCAACCTTGAGTGGGCCAGAGTCAGGGACCAGTACAGCAAAAAGGGCTCCATGAACCCTGCGGTGGTGGAGTACCTGGAAATGTTTGATGCACTGTCCTTCCGCGGGCAGGAACTGGATAATCAGGGCCGCCTTCTGCTGCCCACCCAGATGCGTGAAATCATGCTCGGCGATGAAAAGGAAGCCGTGATTACCGGTAACAACCGGCATATTCTCGTCACCGCCAAGAGCCGCTTCGAGACCAAGCAGACCAACTTCTTTGCCAATGTACCTTCCATTATTGAAATCATGGGACAGCTCTGAGAAAGGAGGACCTGAAATGAGCCGCAGAAGAGCGAGCAGCCGTTACGCAAACGGCCGGCGCGTGTTTTTCGGCGCCGTAGATTATTCCTATGCGGAGTGGGGCGGCGCGGGCTCCCGGATGGGCAGAACCCGCGAAATGGTCCTCCAGGCACCGCTGCCTGAAATGGATGCGGGACTCAATCCTGTGTATTCCCTGCCGGAGGAGCATAACGGACGCCGGGAGCGGCGGGCCAGGGAGCTGGAAGCGGAAAGGGCCAGAATGGCGCCGATTGCAGACCGGCGGGGCGTGCGCGCCACCGCGGCCTGTGCAGTGATGGCCATTGTGCTGGTGGTCATGCTCAGCATGTTCCTTTACGGACGCGGCCAGATCGCAGCCCAGAATGCAAAAGTGACCCGCCTGGAAAGCCGCATTGCGAAGGCGGATGAAGACTATGCAGCGCTTGAAAGCAGCTATGAGTACCTCATGAGCCATACCAATGTGGGCATGGTTGCCGTGCAGCAGGGCATGGTCAGCAGTCAGGGCAGGGCAAGCATCAAGATCCGGGTGCCGGAAAACATGGCAGTGACGCCCTGCGTAACTACGGAGACGGTGACTGCAGATTCGAGCAAATAAAAACATCCCGCGGGAACGGGACCGATATCGAGAGGGGGAGCGCCGCCTTTCCGGCTTGGAAAGGCCAGGCGGAACGGGATGAAAAAACTCAGTGACCTGATTCAGGGTCTTCCGGAACTGCTGGACGTGCAGGGAGACATGGACACGGAAATCAGCAGCATTACATCGTCGAGCCGGGACAATATGGACCGGGGACTGTTTTTCTGTATCAAAGGCGCAAGGTTTGATGCGCATGATTATGCCGCGGAAGCGCTGGAGCACGGGTGCGTGGCGCTGGTGGTGGAACGTTTTCTTCCGCTGCCCGTGCCCCAGGTGCGGGTCAGTCACGGCCGGAGCGCCATGGCCAGAATGGCAGGCGCCTTCTATGACTGGCCGTCCCGGAAAATGAAGATTTTCGGTATTACGGGCACCAAGGGCAAAACCACCACAAGCTATATGTTCAAGTCCATCTGTGAGGCGGCCGGCTACAAGTGCGGACTGATCGGAACCACCGGCACGCTGATCGGGGACAGGCGGATTGCCTCCCACCTCACCACACCGGATCCTGTGGAACTGCAGCAGACGCTGCATGCCATGGTCCAGGCGGGCGTGGAAGTGGTGGGCATGGAGGTCAGCGCCCATGCCATTGACATGAACCGGCTTGAGGGCATGGAGTTTGAAGCCGGATGCTTCACCAACTTCAGCCAGGATCATCTGGACTACTTCGGCACCATGGACCGGTACTTTGAAACCAAGAAGTCCTTCATGGTGGGCGGACAGATCAGAAACGCCGTGGTCAATGCGGACGAGGAGACTGTGGGCCGCCTGATGGACGGCATGAAGGTTCCGTGCGTCAGCTACGGAATCTGCGCGGATGCGGACCTGTTTGCCCGGAACCTTGAGATCACGGAGAACGGCGTGAGCTTTGAAATGCTCCTGCACTCCATGCATCCGAGCATCATTCACCTGCGCATGACCGGCATGTTCAATGTGTACAATGCGCTGGCGGCAGCCGCCATGGCCATGGTACTGGGCGTGGATGCGGAAAAGATCCGTGAGGGCCTGGAAGCCATTGAATCGGTCCCGGGACGCATTGAGACGCTGCAGACGGGAACCAGCTACAAGGTGATTCTGGACTACAGCCATTCCCCGGATGCCCTGAAGAATATTCTCATGACGGTGCGCGAATTTGCCCGGGGCCGCGTGATTGCCCTGTTTGGCTGCGGCGGCGACCGCGATCACGGCAAGCGTCCGCAGATGGGTCGGATCGGCGGTGAGCTGGCAGACTTCTGCATTCTCACCAGCGATAACCCAAGAGGCGAGGATCCGGTGGAAATTCTCCGGTCCATTGAGAAAGGCATTAAGCCCACAGGCAAGCCGTATGTTGTCATTGAAGACCGCAGGGAAGCCATACGCTACGGCCTGAAGATGGCAAAGGAGGGTGACGTGCTGATCCTGGCCGGGAAAGGTCATGAAACCTATCAGGAAATCGCAGGCGTGCGCAGACCGTTTGATGAAAAGGTGGTAGTCCAGGAACTGCTCGACGAGATGCGCGCGGAGGATGAAACGGTGTAAAGAAAGAGAAGAGGAACGTACATGCTGAAATTGTGTTTGAGTCTGGTAGTGGCGTGGATTCTGGTTCTGCTGATGGGCCCGAAAGTGATTCCGATGCTTCGGAAACTGCATTTCGGACAGACGATCTACGATCTTGGACCGCAGGCGCACAAGAGTAAGCAGGGAACGCCGGTGATGGGCGGCCTCATGATGGCCGCGGCCATGCTGGTTGTGACGCTCCTGCTTCATGCCGGGAGTTTTCAGGGCAAGTCTGATTTCGGACTCGCCCTTTTGGCCGTTTCGCTCCTGTCCATGCTGGTCGGGTTCACGGATGACTATATCAAGGCCGTGAAAAAGCGTCACGAGGGCCTGACGCCGTGGCAGAAGATTGCCGGTCAGGTGGTTGTGGCGGTTTTGTTTTCCTATTATTGTTACCGTCATCCCCAGGTGGGCTCTTCCATTATTCTTCCGATCTCGGGAAATGAGTGGGACCTGGGCTGGGTCTATGTGCCCCTGATGAGCCTGCTGGCCATTTTCATGATCAACTCCGCCAATCTGCAGGACGGTCTTGACGGACTCATGGGCTCCGTGACCTCCGTATCCATGATCGGCTGGGGCGCCCTGTGCCTTGTGATGTACCGCCTCATGCCGGACGCGGCCGCGGCACAGAATCATCTGACCGCCGCCGGATATGCCCTGGGGCTTGCCGGCGCGGCCATGGGCTATCTGCGGTATAACCGGTATCCGGCCAAGGTGTTCATGGGCGACACGGGCTCCATGTTTATCGGCGGCGCGGTGGTGGGACTGTCCATGCTGACCCGCCAGCCCTTCCTGCTTCTGCTGTTTGATTTCACCCTGATCATGTCTTCGGTCAGCGTCATTCTTCAGCGCATCTATTTCAAGCTGACGCACGGGAAGCGGATTTTCAAGATGTCCCCGATTCACCATCACTTTGAGCTCAGCGGCTACAGTGAGACCCAGATTGTGTCCATGTATGCCTGCGTAACGGCAGTGCTCAGCGTGTGCGCGGTACTCAGTCAGATTCGGTGAGGAATGATCGTATGGAAATGAAAGATAAGCGTGTCTGTGTTCTGGGCATGGCAAGGTCCGGTGTGGCCGCTGCCCATCTGCTTTCCGGGCTGGGTGCCCGGGTGACCATCTGTGACCGGAAAACCCGGGAAGACCTGGGGGAGTCCCTCGGGGAGCTGGAAGGCCTCGGGATTGAGTATGCGCTGGGCGGCGAGCCTGAAGACCTGCCGGGACGCACGGATCTTCTGGTGCTGAGCCCGGGCATTCCGTGGAACGCACCCTATGTGCAGAAATTCCGGGAACATCATGTGCCGGTGCTCGCGGAAATAGAAGTGGCCTCCCGCCTGATGCAGGGGCTGCTTGTTGCCATTACCGGGACCAACGGAAAGACCACGACCACCACGCTTGTCAATGAAATCTTTCTGGCGGCTGGCCGGAGAAGCCATGCGGTGGGCAATATCGGCTTTCCCTTTTCCCAGGCCGTGCGCGAAGGCGCGGCGGACGACGTCTATGTCTGTGAGTGCTCCTCCTTCCAGATGGAGACAGTGGACGGGTTCCATCCAAGAGCGGCGGCGCTCCTGAACATCACCGAGGACCATCTCAACCGGCATGGGACCATGCAGGAATATACGCGGCTCAAGATGCGCATGTTCGAGGCCCAGACCCCGGAGGATGCCGCTATTTTCAATCTGGACGATCCGGGGATTGCCGGACTGTGGGAACAGGTCCCGGGACATGTCTATTTCTTCTCCAGAAAGCGCGAAGTGGAAGAAGGCGCCTTTGTCCGGGACGGACAGGTGATTCTGCGCATCGGCGGCAGGGAAGAGAACGTCTGCCGGACAGAGGAAATCCGGATTCCGGGACCGCATAATCTGGAAAATGCCCTGGCGGCGGTGGTGCTCACCGGCGTCTGCGGCGTACCCGTCTCTGTCATCCGCGAGACGCTCAGAACCTTCCCCGGCGTAGAGCACCGGATTGAGTTTGTCCGGGAAATCCAGGGCTGCCGGTTCATCAATGATTCCAAGGGCACCAATGTGGATTCCACGCTCCGGGCAGTGGAAACCATGGACCGTCCCACGGTCATGATCCTGGGCGGATCCGACAAGCATGCGGATTTCCTGCCGCTGGCCCGTGCCATGAAGGACAAGGAACTGATCCGTGGAGCCGTGGTGCTCGGCGCCACGGCGGACCAGATTCAGGATGCGCTTGAGAAAACCGGCTTTGAACCGGTAAAGCGGGCCGCAAGCCTGGAAGAGGCCGTGCATCTTGCCTGGGACATGGTGGGGACGGGCAATGTGCTACTGTCTCCGGCATGCGCGTCGTTTGACATGTTCCGCGACTTTGAGCAGCGCGGGGAAATCTTCAAGGAAATCGTAGGAAACCTTCACGAAAGAAGTTGAGCATACATGCGTTTGGCCAAAAACCATCCGCTTCAGTTCCTGAAGGGGAAAAAGCATGAGGAGCAGCCCAGGGAGGACATCCGGTTCAGCTGGCAGACGGGCGGGTATCATATGGAACACTCCAAGCTGGAGGACGATGAGGGCGTTACGGACGGCAATGACCACGGATATCAGGTGGTGGGATACAACGGAAGCGCTCCGGACTGGATGGACCCCTTCAACGACCGTGCCGTAGACCCGTCACTGGTCAAGGAACGCTCCCTGGAGCTGATGGATCACCGCGGAACCTTCTGGGAAAACTCCCGGGACAAGTATGTGCCCGCAGGCGTAACGCCCGTGGAAGCGGAAGCCGTGCCGCGCGGCAGACTGCTGCTGGAGCGGATCCGGAAAGTGGAGTTCAGCCAGCTGGTCCGGCCTCTGGTCCTGTTCCTTTCCATTGTGATATTCATGGTTGTCATGCGCTATTTTGTGCTGGACGTGCGTACGGTCAGCGTAGTCGGCGCCAGCAGGATTTCGGCGGAAGAGATCATCCGGCTTTCCGGCATCCAGAAGGGCATGAGCATTCTGAACCTGAATGAAGGCGCCATTGCCCGGAGAATCGAAAGCAATCCGTATCTGTGCAATGTGAAGCTGGACAACAAGGGCACCCATGAAGTGGTCATCCGCGTCAGGGAACGCACCGGCGAAGCCTATGCCAGACTCCGCGGCGTACTGTATGTTGTGGACGGAAGCGGCGTGATTCTCGAAGAGGAAGTCAACGCCGTGCCCTTCAAGGGCGATGAGGAAGGCCAGAAGCGTCTTGCAGCGATCACCGAAGGCCGGGTCGAACTGCTGCTCGGAAACGTGGGCAGATGCACAGTGGGCAGCCCGCTTCAGGTGAATACGGCAACGCTGTACACCATGCAGGAGATTTTCCGGGAGCTCAGGGCCATGTCCATGGACCACTATATTACGGAAATCACGCTTTCAGACCTGGGCAATATCAGCATGGCCACATCAGACGGCTATTCAGTCCGATTCGGTGACCGGAGCCGGGTGCACGCGAAGCTGCGCGTGCTTGCCCTGGTGGCAGACAAACTGAAGGCGTCAGCGAAGAGCGGCGGCACCATTGACGTGGAAATTCCGGAGTATCCCACCTGGATTCCGGAGACGGTGTGATTTTCCGGGGTATACTTGCACGGAGCTCAGAAAGATTGTATAATTGACAAAGGATTTTTTCGGCCGTTTTCTTTGTGCCGTCAGAAAATCCGAATAAACGGGAGGTTGCGCTATGAAGACCACGATTGCAGCGATCGATTTTGGTACCAGCAAGATTGTGACGCTGGTAGCTGAGAACAGCGGAAAAACCCGCTGTGATATCGTGGGCACCGGAATTGCGGCATATGACGGCTATCTGCCGGAAGGCTGGAATAATCCCCAGGAACTGAATAACCAGATTCTGGCTTCCATTTCGGATGCGGAAGCGCAGATGCGCCATAAGAAGATCAAGAATCTGAACGTCGGTGTGCCTGCAGCCTTTACCCGGGTATATGCAACCCAGGCAAGGATTTCCCTGAAAGGCACGGACCCGCGTGTGACCAGTCAGGATGTCAAGGAAATCTTCCGTGCCGCGGAAAAGAATCTTGGCGAGACTATGGGCGTGATTGTTCACTCATCACCGGCATGGTTCCGCGTGGATGATGGAAACAAGGCCATTGAACCCGTCGGACTGAAGGGCAGGGAGCTGAGCGCTCTGATTTCCTTCGTGGTGGCAGACCGCTATTTCGTGGAGGATGTAAACAACCGGCTGTCTGAGCTGGGCTATATCGTGGATGGATTCTATTCCACGGCTGCCGGTGAGGGCATGCTGTTCCTGCCGGAGGAAGACCGCGACAAGACCTGTGCCCTGATTGATATCGGATATCTGAGTACGGATGTCATGATCGCCGAAGGCGATGCCATTATCTATCTTGAAACCATCGGCATGGGCGGCGGCAATATTGCCGTGGAGCTGGCCTACGGCCTGGATATTCCCCTGCGCGACGCGGAGGAGAAGATCAAGCGTGCCTATGTATACGGTGCCGATTCCCCGGACAAGACCTACGATATTCCCGGGGCGGACGGTCAGAAGCCGAAGTCCTTTACAAGGGATGAGGTCATGGCCATCATCAATCCGAAGGTGGATGAGCTGGCCAGTGAGATTCAGCGCTGCCTGGAAGCTTCCGGCGTCCGGCTGGGCAACTGGTCCAACATTTATCTGACAGGCGGCGGACTTTCCTTCAACCGCGGAGGCCGGGAATACCTTGCCGCCAGGCTGGGACGCCCTGTGCGGGATACCCCCAAGCGCACGGCGACCTTCAATTCCCACGCCTATTCCAGCACCCTGGGTCTGCTGGACCTCATTATTGATACCGTGGAACAGAACCATCAGCAGTCAGCCGGCAGCGGCAACGGGATCGTGAATTTCTTCAGAACCCTCATGGGCGGCTGAGCAGGAATAGAGGCCGCTATGCGGCATACAAGTCAGGAGGATGCAGGATGATTGAATTCCAGAACGACAGTCAGGCCAACTTTGCGTCAATTAAGGTGGTTGGCTGCGGCGGCGGCGGAAACAATGCTGTCAATCGCATGATGGAGGCCGGCCTTCGCGGAGTGGAGTTCATTTCCGTCAATACGGACCGCCAGGCACTCGGCATGTCCAATGCCACCACAAAGATCCAGATCGGTGAGAA
>CAMNDE010000035.1:0-33006 GCA_946534895.1 uncultured Clostridia bacterium | reverse complement strand
AGAAACTGGTGCTCAACATGCTCTCCACCTGTGTCATGATCCGCCTGGGCAAGGTGTACGGCAATCTCATGGTGGACGTGCGCGCCAGCAACGAAAAGCTTGTGCACCGGGCCATCTCCATTGTGGTCACGGCCACCGGCTGCGATGAGTCAGCCGCCCTGCAGGCCCTGAACGCCTGCGGTTTTTCCTGCAAGACAGCCATCATCATGATCCTGCTGGGCCTCGGCCCCGAAGAGGCGCAGGCAGCCCTTGACGCCTCCGAAGGCCGGATTGCCCAGACCATTGCGGGCTTCAAAAAGCCCTGATCACAGATTCAGCGCGTCATAGACCAGATCCCGGATCCGCGGATGCCGCTGGTTCCATGACAGGAAGTCACCCGCCACGTGCTGCAGATACACAATGGAAAGATGGTGCACGGGATCACAGACAAAGTATCCGCCGCCGTTTCCGTCCCAGCCGAACTCACCGGCGGGACTTCTGTACAGGGTCGGATCCATCAGGGTGCGCACCGCAAGGCCGTATCCGTATCCGCGCACATGCCGGATCTTATGAAAATCCTGCCACGCTTTCCCGCGCTGCCGGTTGGTGCGCATGTCCCGTACCGAATCTTCGGAAAGAATCCGCGCTCCGCTGGCCGCTGTGCCGCCGCAGGCAAGCGCATCCGCCAGAAGGCTCAGGCCTTCCACGTCCGCCATCAGCCCGCCGCCTCCGCCCTCCAGAAACGGTGTCTCCGGAAGATAGCTGAGATTCCGTGAAATCTCCTCCATGGAGGCATCTTCCCGCCGGGCATACTGGCGCCGGATTCTGGCACGGTCTGCTTCCGTCGGATGATACGTCATTCTTCCCGCGCCGAGACGGTCACAGATGCGTTCCTGAAGCTGTGTCTCCAGACTCGTATGCTCCACGCTCATCAGCACAGCGCCCAGCACGTCCAGGCAGAGGCTGTACCGGAACCCGCACCCGGGCTCAAACCCCAGCGGTGACCGGGCAATCCCCCGGGCTATGTCCACCATACTGGCCGCCTGCCCGTGCTCCAGATAGGCGCTTTTGATGCCCTCTGACTCCAGATCATAGTCCAGGCCCGCCTGCATGCTCATGAGATGCACGAGCTTTATGGGATTCCGGGCTTCCCTGAGGCCCTCGCCCGTCCGGACCTGCATGTGCGAAAACTCCGTGAGATATCGGCTCAGCGGATCCTCCAGGCGGATGCGCTCCTGCTCCACGAGCTGAAGCGCAAGCACCGCCGTGGTGATCTTGCTTACCGAATACACCCAGTAATTGCCGCTCCTGCCGTCGGAAGAATAGGACCAGATCAGCTCATGATCCCGCATGACCCGCAGTTCACGGTCCGGCGCATCCAGACTGTCCAGGTATGTCTTCAGTTTCTCAAACAAGGCTGTTCCCCCCAGATTCTGTTTCCCAGCAGGGATTTCGCTCAAGGGCTCCCAATTCCTGCCATGCATTTACAGGAGATGATCCGCTTGCTTCGCATTCTCGTCACATTACTGCTTGCCGCCCTGCTCGCCTATTCCACAGGTCCGGTGTCCGAGACGGAAGAACTGGTAATCCAGGAACCGGAAGAGGAACTTGTTGTCACCCAGTACGATCCGCCTTCCGTTCCCTGATCTGCCCCATATTCGCGCACGGAGCATGCAAAGCAATCTGCTGCGTGCCTCTTCCGCTTCCATAGACACAGAAAGCCGCTGACTGCTTACCAGCATCAGCGGCTGTTTGTATTGTCCAATCCATTCAGAACGCACGGCACGGAAACGCGCCGCCTGGGATCCACCGGTTTCTGAAACCGGTTTCAACGCACACATTCCGGCAGGTTCTGTCATCCTTCCGTTGTCAGCAGAAGGCGGAAGCACCGCGGTTCCAGCCGCACACTGTCCAGGGGAATATCCTCCCCGGTCCACAGGTCCCGTGCCCGGTCCGGACCTTCCAGAGAAAGCTGCCGCGCGCATGTGCCGAAATGGAACAGCGCATACAGTGTTTCGCCCTCACAGTCCCTGCGCAGCACCAGTACATCGTCTGTTTCTTTATCCACAAGCTTTCTTGCCGCTTTCCCGGAAAACGCCCGGAGCGGACTGAGCAGCGCAAGCAGTTTCTGAACCGGTTCTTTCAGTTCGCCGAACTCCTCAGCGTCCATGCTGCCCATTTCACCCAGGCAGAGCATCAGCGCGCACAGAAGCATCAGTTTCCCGGAATCGCCTCCGCACAGCTGCAGAGCTGTTCCCTGTATGCCGCCCTCACCGTCATCCCGGCCTTCCGTCTTCTCCCCGGGCCAGCGGCCCGCAAAGAAATCATTCAGATACTGCCGGTGCGGTCGTTCCTGCCAGCCCATCCGGCTGAGGAACGCATAGTCAAGATCCCAGCTGACACCGTTTTCCCCAAAAAGACTGCGGCAGACAGCCGGCACCGGATACTCCAGACGCCAGGCTGTTTCTTCCTTCAGAAGCGCTGTATTCCCCGTCGCAAGCGTGTGCCAGAGCGTCGGAATCCACCGTGCGCCTTCCACTCCATCCGCAATGCCCTCAGACCAGCGCATTTCTTCCGTGTCCAGCACCACAGCCGCGGCCGGCGCTGTCATGGCCATGCACAGGCGCAGGAGCCGCAGAAGCGCCGCTGTCTCCGGCAGGCACACGCAGGATGTGCCCGGTATCTTCCAGAGCACCGAAACATGCTTCAGGAACAGAACATCCACGCCCAGATTGCACAGACGCAGGAGAAAATCCAGCACGGAAGCCAGTACATCCGGATTCTGGTAGTTCAGGTCATAACGCCCCTTCTGCAGCTGGCACATGAAATACATGCCGTTTTCACGGACAAAATGCCCCCGGCTTCCTTCAAGCCCGTGTTCGCACAGGTTCGGAAGATCCGGTGAGGCATAGGCACAGTATCTTTCTGTTCTGCCGGCCTGCATCCAGGGGTGCTCCCGGGATGTGGCATCCATCTCCACCTCCAAGCCGAGCAGCATATTCTGCTGCCGGCAGATCTGTGCAAGACCTGCAAGGCCCGCTTCCCCGCCCTGCGCTTCCGGCACACCAAGAAAAGCATTGTCACCGTCCCACACATGGGACAGCCGGAGCGCAGAAACGTGCGCGGCAGCATATTCCGGTGCCGTTTCCCCAAGCTTCAGGAATATGCCGGTATTTTCCCGGGCGGAACAGGCAATGCACAGCCCAGGGTCCCCGCTCAGCCAGCCTGGACGCCGTTTCCTGTCGATTTCACGCATGTCCGGCCTGCGCTCTTCAAACCGGGACTGAAGCATCTGCTTCAGTGCTGCAAGCGATTGTCTGTCCCCCAGATAGAGCCGGTCATAAAGGGTTTCCACTTCCCTGCCATATTGCCGCCATCTTGCTTCAAATACACTGGATGCTGCCATGCCGGCCTCCTGTCTGTTCGTCCGCCGTCCCACTGCATGGAACAGCCCGGATACAAATGCAGGGACGGAGAAATCCCCGTCCCTGGTGAATCATCAGATGCAGAGCAGATCACTGAACGCCTTCAGTGCTCCGTCCGTTTCATGGGCCAGAACCTTCTTGGCGAGCACCTTGCCCAGCTGCACGCCTTCCTGGTCGAAGCTGTTGAGGTTCCACACAAAGCCCTGGAACATGACCTTGTTCTCAAAGTGCGCAAGCAGAGCGCCCAGCGCTTCAGGAGTCAGTTCATCGCCCACGATAATGCTGGACGGTCTGTGACCCACAAAGCTCTTGTTCGGATTCGCATCAGCCTTGCCGCAGGCAAAGGCCATGATCTGAGCCACCACATTGGCGCACAGTTTCTGTTGGCTCGTGGTGCCCTGGATTTCCACGTCCATGCCGGCCTGATTCTTTCTGAATCCCACAAACTGCAGCGGAACAATGTCGGTTCCCTGGTGCAGCAGCTGATAGAAGGAATGCTGTCCGTTGGTACCGGGCTCACCGAAGATGACCGGTCCGGTCACGTAATTCACCGGCTCGCCGAAACGGTTGACCGACTTGCCGTTGCTCTCCATGTCCAGCTGCTGGAGATGCGCCGGGAAGCGG
Organism: uncultured Clostridia bacterium; assembly: GCA_946534895.1. Taxonomy (GTDB): domain Bacteria; phylum Bacillota; class Clostridia; order Christensenellales; family Aristaeellaceae; genus UBA2943. The sequence goes on along the minus strand of CAMNDE010000035.1, from coordinate 28,978 downwards.
CTCAGGGCCTGGGAATAGGGCAGCACGGCAGTGGCACCGTAGCCCATCACGTTGCGTTCGTACACGCCGATCAGGGCGTCGAGCATATCGGGGTTATGGAGCACGTCCGGGTTCGCCGCCAGCTTGTCTTCCGCCGCAGCGCCGTCCAGGAAGCGCGCAAACACTTCCGGTCCGAAGGCGAGGGACAGAATCACGCCGCCCACGCAGGAAGTGGAGGAATAGCGTCCGCCAATGTAATCGTCCATGAAGAAAGCCGCCAGGTAATCACTGCTGCCGGCAAGCGGGGAAGTTTCGCTGGTCACGGCCACCATGTGATGGGCGGGATTCAGTCCTGCGTTGCACAGAGCATTCTTCACAAACGCTTCATTCGTCAGCGTCTCCAAGGTGGTTCCGGACTTGGACACCAGAACGAACAGGGAATGCGCCACATCAATGCCCTTCAGCACGCTGGCGGCATCATCCGGGTCCACGTTGCTGATGAACCGGGCTTCCATATGGAAGCAGCCGTTCTGCTTTGCCCAGTTTTCCAGAGCCAGGTACATGGCTCTCGGACCAAGGTCACTGCCGCCGATGCCGATCTGCACCACGGTGGTAAACTTTTCACCGGCGTCGTTAACGATTGCGCCTTCATGCACCTTTTTGGCGAACTCGGCGGCTTTCTTCTGTTCCTTCACATAGAATTCGCGCTTGTTCACGCCGTCTGCCACCACATCATTGCCCAGCTGTCCGCGGGTCAGCTGATGCAGCACCAGTCGTTTTTCTCCGGTATTGATCATTTCGCCGTTGTACAGTGCCTGATACTTTTCCGCCAGCTGCATTTCCTCAGCCAGTGCCTTCAGGGCTTCCAGCACTTCGGCATCCACGGCCTTTGCCGCATAATTGTAAGCCAGCCCGGCAGCCATCGGCACCTGATATTCCGCCACGCGCGCCGCGCCTTTTTCTCCGCTCAGTTCTTCCGCAATATCCACTTTGGCCCTCAATGCAGCCAGCTTTCCATAGGACTTTGTCTGATCAAGATTCTTCCATGCAATCACAGAGATCTACCTCCCCGGTTTTGTGGCCGCATTCTGCCTTGCTGTTTTCCTGCGGCTTTTCATAAACTATACAACATCCATTCCCGCCATGCAAGCGTCCGTGCCAGAATTTGAAACGCGGATGCTGCTTCCCTCAAAGGCCATATCCTGCCTCAGAGCAGGTCCAGTTTCTGGCGCATGGCAGAGGGGCTGGTGCCGAAGCATGTGGCATGATCCACGCCGATCCGGGCGCCCCGGACAATACTGAGTGCCTCATAGTACCTCAGATAGGCAAAGCTGGTGGAATGTTCCGCCAGATACAGTTCCCGGATTGCTTCCTTCCAGACCGGGAACGCTTCGGTCACGTCAAACCAGTAATACGGACGGAACTCCGGCTCATCCTCCCAGTTCTCCGCGCACATGAACCGGCGGATGGGCGCCGGCGGGAGCGGACGCTCAAAGGTGGGCAGGGACGCATAGAAAATGGCGTTTTCGGTGAGGCGGCTGGCCGCCTCATGGTCCTTGTGCAGACTGTTCTTCCAGTGGTATAGCACCGCGTCCACATGGTATTCACGCATGATGTCCGCAAGGCGCAGCTCCTCTTCCCGGGTATCGTACAGTTCACCGTCCGGTGTATCAAGGACAATGGACTCGCCGCCGATTTTCCTCGCAAACTTTTCTGCGCACTCCACATTATATGCCCGGAAGTCCGCCATGCTCCAGCCGGCAGGCGTTCCACGCTCCCCGGCTGTGAGATCCACCGTGATCACACGGTCGCCCGCCATGGCATGCTTGGCCAGAAGCATGCCGCAGGTCAGCTGGGCATCGCCGGTATGCGCGCCCACGGCCATGATGGTCTTTGACATGAAAACGCCTCCTTACAGTCGCTTGGTCATATGCCCGAACTCACGCACAGGCCGCAGGCCCGCCCGCTGGTAAATCTTCCGGGCATGCCCGTCCCTGCCGGTGAAAAGGCTGGTAAAGCGCGCACCCTCCGCCACAAAGGCGGACATCAGCAGATTAAAGAGCACGGTCGCAATCCCCCGTCCTTCGTATTCAGGGTCTGTGCAGATGCCGGTGAACCATCCCCGGCCGCTTTTCTGCAGGTCCACAGGCCCGGTGAATCCCACGATCTCTCCATCGTGCACCGCGGCCAGAATGGTCCTGGGGCCTGCGGGCCGGATCCCATCCGCCCACATGCGCGCATCCGCGTTGGGCTGTCCCGCTTTCCAGGCCTCTGTTTCCGTCCGCAGCACATCCCTCCAGTAATCGCTCCCCACCCGGTCGCACATGCGGTCGAACCCGCAGTCCATGGACGCATCATAGGGACCGGTCAGAATGCCCTGTGCACGGAGATCCGCCTGCCTGCTGAGCACGGCGGGATCCATATGGTACCGGGACAGATCCTGATACATGGCAATCTCCGTCACCCGGTTCTCAAACCCGCTGTGAAAGAAGAAGCCCGCGCCGCTGCACGCAAGGTCCAGTCCGGGCGCGTTGTTGTGGTCATGCCCCGGCGAGCCGGGAATGATCCATGACAGGTTCACAGGATTCAGGCTGGAGATATCCAGCTGCTCCGCGCCTCTGCGCCGCATTTCCGTCTCCATGGCCTGAAGAAGCCACTTTCCCGCATGCTGTCCCCGGATGTCCGGCGATACCATGAGACACGTCAGGTACGCATGCCCCTTCTGGGCACCGCGGAAGCTGTCCGGAGCCACGCCGTGCACGAATCCCTTTTTTTTCCCGGCTTCCTCATAGACAAGAAACAGTTCCGGATTCCTGCCCTCGCCTTCCAGAAACTTCCGGCTGAACGAATCCGGCGCCATCGGAGCGAACAGCACTTCTCCCCGAGCCGCGCACCCGTTCCATATTTCCACGATGGACGTGATATCTTCCCTGCACACAGGACGAATCATTGATCAACACCTGCCCAGATCAGTCATTATTCTGCCTGCGGACGTCAAAAGCTTCACTGAATGCAGATCTGCACAGTGAGCGAAGACTGTAATTCTGTTTTCCGCGGGGCAGTCAACTGATTTTATCATATTTTATTGCGGAATCAACCATATCCGGCAAATCCGCACAGATACGCGGTGCTTTGGAATGCCCTTCATGCTCCGGCATGCGTGTACCTTCCTTCCGCAGATCAGCCTGCGCTTCGTGACAAAAAAGAGAAGCAGCCGTTTTTTCATGCTGCTTCTCCCGCATTCCGATTCAGTTTTTCTGTCCGCTCAGCGTTCATTTCCCCGGAAGAACAGTCCGAGCATGCCGGGACCCACATGGGCACCGGAAAAGGGCTCGTGCTGGCAGATGGTGATCTGTGCACCCGGGGCGGTCTTTTTCACCATCTCCGCCAGGAGCTCCGCATCCCCCAGGCAGTCGCCGTGGGAGATATAGATCTCCGGCCGGTCATCGCTGACCCGCTTTTCCTCAAACTTGCGCACCAGGTTTTCAATGGCCTTTCTGCGTCCGCGCACCTTGGCGCAGGAAACGATATGTCCCGAACTGTCCCCATAGAGAATCGGCTTGATATTGAGCATGGTGCCGATCATGGCGGTCACGCCCGTAACCCGGCCGGTGGTTTTCAGGTAGTTCAGATCATCCACCGTAAAATACTGACAGACATGGGGCACTTCGGCATCGAGGATTTCGGATGCTTCATGCACGTCCACGTCTTCCCTGTTCAGCCGTGCCGCGAGCAGAGCCAGCATGCCGTTCCCGAAGCCGCATCCGTGGGAATCCACAATATGCACAAAGCGCTCCTTGAACTGATCCATCAGTTCCTGGGCGGCATTCACGGCTGCACTGTACGTCCCGCTGATGCCCGAGCTCATGGAGACATAAATGATATCGATTCCCTGCTTCAAGAGGGGCGTAAAATGTGTCAGGAACAGATCGGTGTTCAGAAGACTGGTCTGTGCGCGCTGTCCTGCACGGAGCTTATCATAGAAGGCGTGAGCATCAAAACTGTCCACATCGCCCATATACGTTTCCGGTTTTCCGTTCAGCGTATAATGACAGGGCAAAAGAGAAATCCCATCAAGCAGTTTCTGGGGCAGATTCGCGCTGCCGTCTGCGAATACGGCAAAAGACATAAACCAAACCTCCAACTCAATCTTCAGGCAATCCTGTGCTTCCCGGGCCTGCATTCCGGAAGGCCTGTCCGTCAGGCCGTAAGCCCAGCTGTGTAAAGGCCTTAAAAGATATTATACCAGATTTCACATCATTGTACAAATTCGGTTCCTTCTGCCGCATCTCAGCTGTATGGTCCTGCGCACCGCTCAGTGCGCATGCGCCAGAATCACGCGCAGGGATTTCCGCAGACTCTGGTGCCGGATCTGCGTGGCGTCAAAATGCACGCACTGAAACACGAGCTGCATGACCGGTCCTGCTCCGAACGCGCAGAGGATCGTGCCGAGCCCCACCGGGCCTCCCAGAAGCCATCCGATCAGCGTAGCCGTGCTCAACAGCGCGACGCTGACCGCCCCGATGGGCAGGCGGCGCATGCGTTTTGCCAGCCCCACCAGAAGCGTATCCCTCGGTCCGCAGCCCAGTGACGCTTTCATGTACATATACTGGGTATAGGCAAGAATCACAAGACCCGCGGCGATCATGACCACGCTGCCCGCAAGCGTGGAAGCCGGCTTCACTGCGTGAATCATATTGAAAAAATCCACAGCCTTTCCCACCACCACCGCATCAATAAACATGGCAAGGCCGATAGGTTCACGCAGAAGTATGTCAATCACAAGAATGGTCAGTGACACCGATATGGATGCCGTTCCATAGAGAATACCAAGGCTTCTGGAAATTCCGAGATTCAGGACATCCCAGGGCGCGGCTCCGATATTGGCCTGAATGGTCAGGTATACGCCGAACCCGTTCACAAACAGGCTGAAGGCAGCCAGCAGCATATTCAGTGCAATGGCACCGGCGGTACGGTTTTCCCGCAGATCATGATTTCCGTGCATATCCTATTTCCATCCTCCGGCCGTAACCGGAGCCTGCCCCTTCTATATTGTCCCGCGCGCTGCGTACTGTGCTCAGCCCTTCTGCTTTCCGGAAAACCGCTTTTTCAGGGATCCCCGGAACAGAAGAGCGTTCATGACCAGGAAAAGCACCACCAGAATGTCCAGGGTCAGTACCGGATTCTTCGGTGCCAGGGTTGCAAGGAGCATCATGGGGAATCCGAACACAATGGCCGGCAGGTTCTGGTAAACCATGTTTTCCGACGCCGGCGTGACAAAGTCCCCGTCCACTTCCCGCAGAAGAATGATGCCGGTGCTGGCGGTACCCGTCAGCATGCCGTACATCATCAGGAACTGTTCAGTGGCATAGTCCGGGAACAGCCGGTTTGCCACAAAATGATTGTAGGCAAACGTCGCCGCGAGGCCCACAGCGCCCATGATCAGAAGCACGCCCCAGTAGGAAGTCAGCAGGTACAGCCGGATGGCCGCAATGCCTGCCACAACCATGATGTCAAAAAAGAAATTGCTGATTCGGGTCATGAGAAAGCTGTTGACATATTCCCGTCGGATCACCCCGGCCTTTTTCAGACGCCCGAGCACGAACCGCACCAGAATGGCGCTGAGTACGCCGAGCAGAAAGTTGAAGCCGAATATGACCGAGCGCATGCCGGGAAGCAGGCTTCCGGCAAAGCGCATCATGAGGAATGCCAGCAGGTAGGTGCCTGCTACCAGGGCTACCTGGAACGTGATCTTGTCCATGCTCTCCTGCATGGGAATCTCACCGGGCCTTTCCACTTCTTCCGGCCGGACCGTCCGCTGTTCGCCTGTACGCACCTGGATCTTCCCGCGCCGCCGGAGCATATTGAGATAAATCACGCCCCCGATGCTGGCGCTCAGAAAGCCCAGCGCGGCCACGGTGAGACCGAAGCTTTTGCCTCCGACAAACCCGTAGTCCGCTTCAAAGATGCTTCCGTAGTTCAGGGCCTGGCCAGTGCCCTGCCCGTATCCGAAGGGAAGGAGAATACCGGCTGCGGGAAAGAAATGCGGCATTACGCCGGCAGCGCAGACCGTGATTGCCAGACCGCACACACCCTGAAGAAGATAGGTTGACACAGTGGTCAGCCCGGTATTGAAGATTTCCCGGACACGGCTTCCTGTCAGTCTGTCCCCGCCCGACTTGAATGTGGAGGCTATGAATCCCAGTGCCAGCGTGTGGTAGGTGATGACTTCCAGATTGTTCGTCCCGTTTCCGCCGAAAAAGGGCGTATCGAACAGATCGTTTCCGGTTATGCTCCTGTACCCATACGCAATCAGCAGCAGAATCAGTCCGCCCAGCACCGAAGTGGGAATCAGGGATTCCTGAAGCACACGGAATGCCCGTTTCAAAGCATTGGCTGCCAAAAGACTGATCAGGAGCACTGCCATCAGGTTCAGTCCGCCCCACACACTAGAGTCCCAGAAACTCTCCATCGCTGTTCTCTCCCGTCATATTCCTGTATCGATAATACATATGCATATATTTCATGGCATTGAACCGCTGGTCCCCGCGGAACTGATAGACCGTGCCTCCAAAGGACAGATTCAGCCGGTTGCGTCCGATCAGGGCCACAAAGGCAATGCTGTCATAGGGCATCACCTGGTTTTTCCCATCCCCGCCTTCCATCTCAATGCGGTCGCCGTACAGACGCAGAAGCGCCTGTTTTTCCAGCCTCTGCTTTTTCTGATAGACAATCACCTGAAAAACGCTGACCTCGTCCTCATACATCGGCGCTTCGCAGAACCTGAGCAGATCCAGCCCGTTCACAAACGTCTTCTGGTACTCATACCAGTCATTGACAAAGGCAAACGGCGACTCGAACCCGATCCCCTCAAGATGCTTGTCTTCATGATACCGGGTTTTCCGTCCGCATTTCTGGCAGGCAATCTCATTGCCGCTGCTGCGGAAGGAAGACAGCCCGCAGAACGGACACACATAGACCACGCGCTCCAGAAACTCCGCCAGCCGGTCCGAAGCATAGGTTCCATCCGCTGAGGCCTCGCAGACATCCAGACCTTTCCGGATCCGTGAAAACAGCTCCTGTCCGGTCATCTTTGCATACTCTTCCGGCCGGATCACTTCCGCGGCATACCCGCGCATGTGACCTTTCCGGATCCCGTCGCTCCATCTGGGCTGCACGCCGTATCCGCCCTCGATCCGGTACAGGACGATGGGCAGACGCATCCGGCGCGCCAGGAACGTAATGGCGGGGCTCATGTATTCCGTTTTTCCGCTGTAGGTCCGGTTGCCCTCCGGCGCAATCGCGATCGATCCGCCCTCCCGGGCCACCTTCATCATGAGTCCCAGCGCATTGGTGTCCGTGGTCTGCTTGATGAAGGGAATCGGCGCCACCGCCCAGCGCAGAAGCGAAGAAATCCAGCCCTTGGAAAAAATGTCCTCAGTGGCCAGATAATAGACAGGCCTGTGAAAGGACATGCCCACAAAGAACTGATCGCACGGCGTCTGATGGTTATACAGAATCAGGCAGGGCTCCGTGTCCGGGCCCGTATATGTTTCTGCCTGTACACCGTACATATGCCGGATCACCGGGCCCATCACACACCGTGCAATCGCTGTAATCACCGCGTGTCTCGGACGCACCCACGGCTTATTCCATGTTTCCGTCTGCTGCTTGGACTGCATAACCGCTCCTGTATTCCTGCTCCCGGAAGACACAGTCATGCTCCGGAGCCTGTAGTTTTCCCGTCTGATGAACAATGCGCATCACGCATATGAATATCACAATTCTTTCGCTATGACAATTGATCTCAGCAGAAAAAAAACGCGGCGTACGTGAAAAATACAACCCGGATGTCATGTTTCCGGGCATGAAAAAACAGACACCGCGCCAGTACACAGAACTGCCGCGATATCTGTATCAGACTGTCCGGACACATGGCCTGTGCATCAGGCCTGCATATCACGGACTGTCCAGTTTCTGAAAAACACCAGGTCATCCTCTTCGAACCGGATCGGCGTTCCGTCCGGATTCTCATACTTCTCTTCCGGCTCAAACGCCATGCCGAGTTTTTCCGTATCCACCGGCACCATCTTTCCCTCGGGCATGCATGCCTTCAGATTGGTGCATACCGCCCAGCCTTCCTCTTCCTTCACGGAAATCCGGACCTGAGTGTCTTCCACCACGGCAGGCGCCTTTTCCTTGTCCCACGGGGAAGCGCCGTTCATATAGACGTTGCCCTCGGCCCATACCGGCAGCGGAATGTAATACCGGTCACTGGGTGCTGAACCCATGCCGCAGTATCCCTCAAATTCCTTCTGCCACTCTTCCTCGGTCATGTAGCCATTATAGGGACAAATGCCCACATCCACATTCCCGTCATCCCATGCGCCGCCTTTCATGGCCTTGGCTGCCACGCGCAGGAAATCCGGCACCGGCTGCTGGACAAACACGTTGTCATAGAAACGCATGTCCCCGTGGAGAATGGTCATGAACCCGGCGATCTCCGTGCGGTGCGGCACATGATAGGGCGTGTATCTGGGCGACTGGTAATTGATTGAGCCGTTGTTCACGCCGGTGCCCACCGCCGTCAGCGCGCCGCCGATCAGGTTGTGGACCAACGCCACACCCTGGGTCGCCAGCTTCAGGGAGCGCAGGGACAGAAGCATATTGGAATCGATCAGGGTCGGTCCGTGGGAAACCTCGACAAAAATATCCTCGCCGTAGGCGCCCATGGCCCCGGAATGCATGAGATGCTCGAAGGGCAGCGTATTGTCATGGAAAAGATTGCCTGTCACGCGGGTGCCCTGGGCCTGCCAATCCAGCCAGAGACCGCGGGTGCAGTGGTGAATATGATTGTGCCGGAAGATCACATCAATGGCCGCGTGCATCTTGATGCCGCCGATTTCAGCCCCGGCCAGGTTCTGCTTGTTGTTGATATGATGAATATGGTTGTCTTCAATCAGGGAAAACACACCGCCGAGATGCCCGACAATCCCGGTCTGACCGCAGTCATGGATATTGCAGCGGCGGATGATATGACTGCCGATATTCTCCTTGGTCCATCCCTCTCTCTGGGCCTGGCAGATACAGTCACGCTCCGTCTGGGTGCCGTCCTTGTATTTCCATTTCAGCCATTTGTTGTCGTTTTCCTTCTGCAGATACTTGCCCAGCGAGATTCCGCTGCACTTGGATTCGCTGATATCGCAGTCCTCAATGATCCAGCCCCTGGACCAGTGCGGGCCCACCATGCCCTCCTGATAGGCCGTGGGCGGTGCCCACTGGGTCGCAGCCTGACGGATGTTAAAGCCGGACAGCGTGATGTACCCGATGCCCTCCGCCTCCGGATAGAAGCAGGTTTTCCGGACGCTGATCTCCACGTTTTCCTCATTGGGATTCAGGCCATGGAAATTGGCATACAGGACCGTCGCATCCGCGGCCTCATCCTGCTCCGTGTACCAGGTATAGACAGAGAAGTCCGGATCCCAGGATACATTGGAGCGCACCGGCTGCTTCACCCCATCCAGGCTTGTGACCTCGTACAGGGATTTCCCGTCGAGATACACATCCCCGGTATGGGCGATAAACGACGCAATGAACCAGTCCCCGGAAACCAGCGTGCGGTAGGGGTTCCGGTCCGGAAAGCAGCTGTTGGGCACCACAGTCTTCCATACGCCGCCGCCAAGGTCCGTCCAGCTGCGGATCCGCTCCGCACCGGTGATGACAGCGGTTCCCTTTTCCTGGGCACGGTACGTGATTCGTCCTTCCGGGGTGCCTGCATGCACCGGGTTCACGGCTTCCCGGTAAATACCCGGCAGCACCACCACCTCATCGCCCGGCATGGCAATGTCTGCCGCCATCTGAATCGCGGGAAACGGCTTTTCCTGTGTTCCGTCACCCTGGTCTGCCTGTGCACTGACATAGTAAATCATCGCAATTCCTCCTACGAGCGAAAGACGCTTTGCAGTTTTCCCTGTTCCAGACGCATGCCCGGATATGTTCCCGCATGCGAGACAACACCCGCACGCCTTCGGCACCGCTGCTTCTCTTCCTGCCAGTATATCATATCCCGCATGGTTCATCCATGCTTCTTTTCCTCATTTCATGCCCGCAGACACATCATTCATCGTCTCCATCCGGTCAGGCATATCCGTTTTCCATGCACAGAAAAACCCCGGCCCTTTGCAGACCGGGGAACACGCTTATATGTCTACGCGTCAGAGATGCGGAAACGGACCCGGGTATACTCGGCCTTCCGGATGCGGACATGCTTGGAAATCACAGTCCACCAGCGGATCCGGGGACACAGGCTGAATGTCTTCCGCGCTCTGGAGCAGATGCAGGCGCTCGATCTGGCCCGGAAGCGCAAAGGGAAGGTCCCCGCTCCGGGATATGTTCACCCTGCTGTTTTCCTCGTCCAGCTCCATGTTCAGCCATGCGTGCTGGCCTTCCCTGTCAAACCCGAAGAACTCCTGCCATGCGGGCAGATTCAGGCAGTTTTCCGGTTCCGGGTACATGACGCGCAGATATCCGCCCTTCATATGGACATACAGATTGCCCTCCGCCTCATTGTCACTGGTGGGAAAGCAGACAGCGGCCTCGCCGCAGTCATAGAACACATTGTTGATCACGCGCGCCTTGCGGGAGGTGCCGCCCCGGTCCAGCCCGCTCATGCGGAACGGAACCGGCTTTGCATAATACCCGCCGTAGCGGCATCTGCCGATCAGGTTATGCGATATGTGCAGACGGTCTGTTCCCTCGGCATAGATGGCATACCCGTTGACGATTTCCTTTTCCCGGAGCTTGTACCACCCTGATGACCCGGGCTCTGCCGGAATGGAAGCAGGATCAAACCGGCCTTCCACATTCCAGATGATATTGTTGTCGATCAGGTTCACGCCTTCCCGCGTGCATTCAATGAAAATGGCCTCCCGCTGCTCAATGCCGTTGAGAAACAGATTGCCCGTGATCCGGTTGTTTTCATTCCCGCAGTCCAGCCAGAGATGATCCGCCCGGAGCGTGTTGCGGAACACGTTGCGGCGGATGAGCGCGTCCACGCTGTTGTGCAGCTTGATGGCGCCGGCTTCCCAGCTCAGTTCCATTCTCTGCCAGCCGGTTCCTTCAATCCGGTTGTCCTCAATGAGCATGTGCGTGGCAAACAGCCCGGCAATCCCGCACACGCCCGCGTCCCGGATCGTGCAACCGCGGATCACGCTGTGGCCGATGATTTCTCCGTTCACATGTTCATGATGCCAGCATTCATTGCCCACATCCATCGCCACGCCGTTGGACCAGTTGACTTCACAGTCTTCGATCACCCAGTGGTGGCCCCGGTATGCCGAGATCGCTCCGCGCTGGGGCACCGGCGCGCCGGTGGCAGCATGCTCGCAGACAATGCCTTTGACCCGGATATAGGAGAAAAAGGGCTCCTCCGGCGCAAAGCACTGCTCGCGCACCGTGATCTCGATCCTGTGATCCGCGGGATCCGCATCCCCCGGCAGGCGGAAATGCACAGTCTGGCCATTGTGCTCCACCCAGTAGGTATTGTCGCTTTCCGCCATCTGACGGTACAGAGCCACCTGCCTGAGCGGCTTTCCGTCGCAGAACACGCAGCCCCTGCGGTTCAGGTACGGCGTCATGTCCGTTTTGTCATACTCTATGAACAGGCGGTCATGCAGAATATTCACCGCGCAGAACGGATTGTATCCCCGGAACATATCCGGGTGAAGGCGGTGCGCGAATATCCGGACATGTTCAGGTCCTGCCGCCTGTCCCGGGGCCTGGAGCCGCCATCCCGTGCTGGGCATGAAATCCCGTACTTCCTCCGAGGCCCGGATGATGACCGGTCCGTCTCCGGCCGCCTCATAGCTGATCATGTGCTCCGGGTCTGTTCCGCCTTTTCTCGGGCGGACATGCTCCCTGTACAGCCCCGCATGGATCAGAACGCGCGTTCCCGGCTCCGCCAGGTCTGCGGCCCGCTGGATGCTGCGGAACGGGTGCTCCAGACTCCCGTCATTGTCATCCGAAGCATCCGGACTGCCCTGGGCCACATGGATTGTACGGGAAAAGCCACAGGGCTTTTCCCAGAAATCAAACATTCTGCCGTCAGGCAGGCGCGCGGAACGGTCACTTGTCATACAGCATCCACCTTTCAAAAAGGGGCGCCCCAACGGAGCGCCCCTGTCGGTTTCACCAGTGATTATTCATTTGCGGCTGCGAGCTTGGCATCCACTTCTGCCTGATAGATGGAGCAGTCATACGCATACAGATCCTTGTAGCCGAAGCCGTCCATCTTTTCGATCATCTTGTCCCACAGTGCCTCGAAGTCATCGTCACTTTCGGCAAAGATGAGCTGCCAGGTATAGGTGCACAGCTGCTTGTTGATATCCACACGGATAGCAGCAATGTCGGGGGTATCGGAAGCGGGCGTGAAGTCCACACTGGGGCTGGCCAGCAGCTGACCATGCTTCTTCATGTAATCCACGGGATCTTCCGCTTCGAAATACTCCTGCCATTCCTTCTTCATCTGGGTCATGGTCATGTCCTTATAGGCCTGCCAGTACTTCTGAGCATAGCGCTCGCCGGTGAGCGGGTTCACGCAGAGGGCGGAAACGATCCACTGGTTGATGGCGTTGTTGCCGTCATTGTATCCGCCGCCGCCGTATTCTTCGGGCACAGGCAGGTTATCCATCAGGGCATTGTCCTTGTAGGGCACGAACTTGCCTTCTTCATTCACGGTATAGTTCAGGCCTTCAATACCAGCATGCTGGAAGGTGACTCCTTCAGGACCTGCATACCAGTTCAGGAATTCCATGATCCGGTCATACTTTTCGCCTTCCACCTTGGCACCGATGCCGAACATACGGTCAGAACCGTAGTAGCGGTCAGCATCCGCATAGTAGTACTGATCCTCCACGGGGATGAAGATGAAAGCGGTGCCGTTGTTGAGACGGTCCACACTGTTCCAGAAACCGGTTTCCCAGCTGTACCACATCAGGTCAGCGCGGCCGGTCTGCAGCTTGTTCATGACGCTGTTCCAGTCCTGCTCGCCGGACTCGGGATCCACAAGGCCCATCTGATAAGCCTTGTTCAGGAACTTGGTAATCTTATAATAGGCAGCGTTACGGTCATAGATTTCGGTGAAGGTGTTGTCGGGCTTGAGAATGGCACTCTGCTTGATCTTCTCGCCGTACCAGGTGGTGAGCTGCACCACATTGGCGATACCGATCATGTTGTCGTTGCCGTCCCAGTCTGCCCACAGGGTCAGAGGATAGGCCGCGTCGCCGGCATCATTGGTCGGATGAATCTCATGAATCTGCTTGAGCACGTCCAGCAGTCCATCCAGATCCGCGATCTTCGGACGTCCGATCTGGGTATACAGATCCCAGCGAAGCATGGGAGAAGAATAGATGACATCATCCGTCAGTGAGGTGGGAGACGTATCGGTCATTTCCGAAGGAATGCCGTAATACTTGCCGTCCTCACCGGTGAGGCCCTTGTTGTACACATCAATCTGGGTCTTGAACTGCATAATGTTTTCACATTCAGGCAGCTTGTCGGTGATTTCGCGGACCAGGCCGGCCTTGAGCAGGTCGGAGAAGTCCTTCTTGTCCACCACGACGATATCGCCCAGATTGCCTTCCTCGGCACGGGTTGCATACAGATCATTGCCCGCGACCTGGGGAGCGATGATGTTCAGTTCCAGGTTGAAACGGTCCTTGACCACCTTGGCAAACCAGCCGGTCTGAATACCGTGGTAGTTCGCCGCAGCATCATAGATGTCAATGGTCAGAGGCGCCTCCTCAGCCATGGCGCTGAACGATACCAGGGAAAGAAGCATGGCAAGCGTCAGCAGAGCAGACAGAAAACGTTTCATGGTACCCCTCCTTTATTATTTGGGCATTGCGCCCTGAGGAACAAAGTGTGTTATCCCTTCACTGCACCGATCATGATGCCCTTGGTAAAGAACCGCTGGAAGAAGGGATAGACCAGCAGGACCGGGAACACCACCACAATGGTGACGGTCATGCGGATGGATGTCGCCGTGGCTGCGTGCGCCAGGCTCGCCGCCAGCTGGGTTGAGGACGTGGTATTGCTGATCAGTGCCTTCAGACTGCTGGCCTGATTGATGTACTGGAACAGCACGAACTGCAGCGTATACAGCTTCTGGTCTTTCATGAGCAGGAGCGTGTCCTGGAAGGAGTTCCACTGGTTCACGGCCGCAAAGATGGCGATGGTGGCCAGGATCGGCTTGATGACCGGAAGCATGATGGCAAAGAAGATGCGCAGTGTCCCGGCCCCATCGATCTCAGCCGCATCCTGAAGTGCCTGCGGCACGGACTCACAGTAGGTCTTGCACAGAATGATGTAGAAGGGCTGCACCATGGTCGGGAAAATATACCCCCAGAAATTGTTGGTCAGCCCCAGGGTCTTCATGGTGAGATACCATGGGATCACGCCGGCATTGAAGTACATGGTCACCACCACAAAGCGGTACCAGAACCTGCGGCGCCAGAGAGTCTGGCGGGTGAACATGAACCCGAGGAATGCCGCCATGATCACCGTCAGCGCGGTTCCAATCACGGTTCTGAGCACGGATATCTTCGCTGCATCCAGGAGTCCGGGAATGTTTGCAACCGTTACGTAATTGCTGAAGTGGACTTCCATGGGATAGAGAATGATCTTGCCGCGCTCGCTCAGATTATTGGCGCTGATGGAATTGATGAAAATATAATAGAACGGGTATATGCACACGAACGCAAACAGTGCATAGACAATATAGGTGATCACACTGATCATCCGGTCGCCGGCACTGCGGTGCATATGGGATTTCGGAACACGGGCTCCCCTTCCGACCATATTCTCGCCTCCTCTCCATCAGATAAAGCCTTCGCCGCGGACCAGCTTGGAGAATCCGTTGGCCCCGGCCAGGAGAATCACGCTGACCACGCTCTTGAGCATGCTGATGGCCGTGGACAGCGGATAGTTGCCTGTCCCGCTGGTGGCGATGTTGTAGACATACAGGTCCAGCACCTCAATGTATTCCTGATTGAACGCGTTCTGGAACACATAGTACTGTTCCATGCCGTTGGAGAGGAAACTGGCAATATTGAGCATGACGATGACAAAGTAGGTCGGCAGAATGCTGGGAATGGTGATATTCCAGATGATCTGCATGCGTGTGGCTCCGTCCACCTTGGCTGCTTCAATCATCTGCTCATCGATGCCGGCAATGGCGGCGAGATACATGATGGCTGCCCATCCGGCATTCTTCCACGTAAGCCAGAGCCACATCTTGAACCATATGTGTTCCGAGGACTTCAGGAACGAAATGGGCTTCGCAATCAGGCCAAGATCCATCATCACACTGTTGATGGCGCCAAAGGACCCAAACACGTTGAAGGCGATGGAGTACACAAGCACCCACGAAATAAAGTTCGGGAGTGTGGTTACCGTCTGTACAAACTTCCTGTACGGCCTGCACCGGATTTCATTGAGAAACACGGCAAAGACCATGGGAAACCAGGAGAACAGCAGCGATATGCCGCTCATGGCAAACGTGTTACGGATCACCCTGAGCACATCCTGCGTGCGGACCGGGTTGGAAAAGATATGCTGGAACCATTTCAGGCCCACAAAAGTTTCCGCCGTAATCGGAAAAGGCGGCCGATAGTCGTGGAACGCATAGATCCAGCCGTACAGAGGAAAGTACGAAAAAACAGCAACCAGCAGAATAAACGGAAGGATATAGAGAAACTCCTGCAGGGAGCGTCTCTTTCGATAATTCACCTTCTGGCCTTCCTTCTGCATGTCTGTCCCTCCTTCCGGGAAAGCAAAAACACCTAAAAGTGTCATTTTCTGCACTCAGAATAGTGGAATGCTCATCTGTTGTGATCCCTGCGGACATTTATTCACCGGTATTATATTGCCCAGTTTCCGGCATAACAACGTCATTTCATGTATATTTAGGGACATTTTTATCCAATTTCTGAGTTCAGGATTCTCAAATTCAGAAAAATGGTTATACTGATAAACAGACAGAAAATGCACTGGAGGCATGACATATGAAAGCCTTCTATGAAACCAGGAGCGATCCTTTTTTCACGGGAAGAATGACCCGGTATCCTTTTCCTCTGCACGTACATGAGATTGTGGAGCTTGTGGTTATCCTGCGTGGTTCATGCGTCATGCAGCTTGACGGTACAACCTACACCCTCTCTGCCGGCGACGCTGCCATTGCCTTTCCCCTGTCGCCCCACAGCTTTGAGGAAATATCGGAGGACACAGAAGGATTCGCCGCCTTCTTCCCGGCGGATACCATCGCGGAGTTTTCCAATCTCTTCCACACCCAGCTGCCGGAAGTTCCGGTTCTGCGCAATGCCCTGGACCAGAAGGATGTAAGCTTCGCCATCACCAGCATGCTCAGCACACCGCCGGAAGAAGCTTCCCCTTACCGCCTGGCATATCTGCATCTGCTGCTGGCTCATATCCTCAATTCCATGGATTTCCGCCCGGCTGCGGAATGCCATGAACGCGGCCTGGCCACAAAGATTGTCCGGTATGTCTATGACCACGCATGCGAGAATATTTCCATCAGCAGCACAGCCCGGGACCTGGGAATCAGTGAATCTCATCTCTCTCATCTTTTCGCGCAGCAGTTCCAGGTCAATTTCCGGCGGTTCATCAATGCCATCCGGATTGACAAGGCAACCATGCTCATGCGGGATCCCTATATGACGCTGACAGAGATCAGTGATGCCTGCGGATTTGAAAACATGCGCACTTTCCGCCGCGCCTTTTCACGCGAGACAGGCAGTCTTCCTGCGTCGTACATGAAATCCCTGCGTTCGTCCAGGGGCAGGAAACCTGATGGTGAGCCCCGGCTCCCGGTAGCCTGACCGCCCTGAGGGAACATCCGTTCCCGGAACTGAACATCCGGGTGCGCCCTTTACCCTGATTCCGTCTATATTGAGCCCGGATTTCAGGCTTTTAGGCCTGAAATCCGGGCTTTTCCAATTCCGCCGTAAAGCCGCACGCCGTGTGCACAGCCTTCGGTGCACCTGTCTGCGGAAGATATGAACCAACCGGGCTGTGCTGTGCCTCTCAGAACATGTTTCACGGAAAAGGGTGCTCTGGCACACTGGTCTCCCACCTGTTTCCGCATCAGGCCCTGTCCGTTTCTCAGCCTTTGCCCTGCCGTTTCTGACGAAGTTGCTTCCGCATCCGGCCAGGCGCATGTGCTTTCAATTTCTCATCGCTTGTCCGGCATTTTTGCTATAATCCTCATTTTGTGCGCCAGACAGCAGAATCGGCTTTTCTGTTCTTTACAAACCTCCCGTCATCGGATATAACCATGGCGAATGAAGCCA
Organism: uncultured Clostridia bacterium; assembly: GCA_946534895.1. GTDB lineage: Bacteria > Bacillota > Clostridia > Christensenellales > Aristaeellaceae > UBA2943. The sequence continues at coordinate 11,633 of CAMNDE010000035.1, read as the reverse complement.
CGCTGTCCCCTTCACGAGGGGCAGACTGGTCAAACAGCTGTTTTGTCAAGGCTACTATGTTTCAGACCGCTGTCGGATTCCGGACGCTCAGCCGCCGGTATCCGGAGAACCTCTGAGCCCGGGCATGGGTTCTGATTTTGTGTTCTCTCACAGATGATGAGCGGCGGTCCTTGCGGGTTTCTCAGGCGGTCACTTCCCTGGCCGCCGCCAAAGCACAAAGGAGGCGATAGCGGATTTTGAAGAATGTTTCTGTAAAAAAACGCATCGTACCTGAAAAAACATCTTGAGGAGGAACTTTTTATGAAGAAATTTCTGGCTGTTCTGATGGCTGCTGCCATGCTGCTGTCCATGACTTCCGCTTTTGCAGAGGGCGAGAAGACCACCCTCACCATGTGGTGCATTGCCACCGAAAGTGATGCAAACCGTCCCGCTTACGAGCAGGCTGTTGCCGAGTTCGAAGCCGCCCATCCCGACATCGACATCCAGTGGGAAGCTTTCGAGAACCAGTCCTACAAGACCAAGATCAAGTCTGCCATGTCTGATCCGGATTCCCTCCCGGACATCTTCTTCACCTGGGCCGGCGCCTTCCTGGGCGACTTCGCCGACATGGGCACCGCCTACTGCCTCGATGAAGCCTACAAGCCCTTCGCCGAGCAGCTGCCCGAGGTCATGCTGCAGAATGCTTCCTACGGCGGAAAGCACTACGGCGTGCCGCTGACCATGAACATCGTGACCCTGTTCGCCAACATGGACCTGCTGGCCCAGGTCGGCTGGGATCACGTTCCCCAGACCTATGAAGATCTGACCGCCTGCTGCGACGCGCTCGTAGCCGCCGGCATCACCCCCTTCGGCTGCGCCGGCAAGGAAACCTGGTGCGTGACCGAATATCTGGAGCCCATCATGGAAAAGACCATCGGCTACGAAGCCCTGAACGAGATCTTCGCCGGCCGCGCCACCTGGAACAACGAAGGCGTCGCGAACGCTGTAGCCACCTTCCAGGACATGATCAACAAGGGTTACTTCGATCCCAACGGCATGGCTCTGGGCAATGACGAAGTCAAGGCCAACTTCATCGCCGGCAAGTATGCTTTCTATCAGAACGGTTCCTGGAACTGCGGCGAAGTCAATGACGCCGAAGGCAATTTCCAGGTTGCCCTGTTCCCTGTGATGGATTCTGAAAAGGCCACCTATGGTCAGGTCATCGGCGGACCTTCCGACACCCTGGCTGTTTCTTCCCACTCCAAGAATGCCGATCTGGCTGCTCAGGCCGCTTTCGAACTGGGCCGCGCCATCTGCCACTACGGCTATCTGGCCGGTTCCGGACTGCCCGCCTGGACGCCCGACTATGACACCAGCGCTGTGAAGGCTCTCGTGTCTGACGTGGCCAAGATCGTGGCCGAGTCCGAAGGCATGGTGCTCTTCGGTGATACCGCCATGAGCGCTGACCCCGCCAACACCTATCTGGACTATGTTTCCCAGGTGTACGGCTGCGAAATCGACGGTGCCGGCTTCATCTCCGGCCTGGCTTCCGACCTGCAGTAATGCAGCACAAGAATCAATAAGCAAGGAGACGGCTCCCGCAGGCATATCCTGAGGGACCGTCTCCCTCTTTTTTCTGAAAGGGTGCACACAGAATGAAACGAACCATAGGGTACAAGATGAGTATTTTCGCTTTTCTGCTGCCCGCGCTGATGCTGTTCATCGGGGTGCTGATCGCCCCGATCATCATGTCCGGCTATTACAGCTTCTTCAACTGGAAAGTCGGCTATCCCCTCACAGATTTCATCGGCATCAAGAATTACGTGGAGCTGTTCACCAGCAAATCCATCGGCTTCCCCAAAGCGCTGGGCAATTCTCTCCTTCTGGCCTTCTTCTCCGTATTCATTCAGCTGCCCCTGGCTCTGCTTCTGGCACTGAAACTGGGCAAGAAAATTCCCGGAGAGCGCGCTTTTCTGTCCATTTATTTCATGCCCGTGCTGATCTCCACGGTGGTTATCGGCCAGCTCTGGGCAAAGATCTATAATCCGGAATATGGACTGCTCAATGTGGCGCTGCGCTCCCTGGGGCTCGACAGCTGGACAAGGATCTGGCTCGGCACCAAGGAAACCGCGCTTGGCGCGTGCTTTGTGCCGATTCTCTGGCAGTATGTGGGCTACCATATGCTGCTCATGTACGCCGGTGTCAAGGGCGTGCCGCAGGAACTGAACGAGGCGGCCATGCTGGACGGGTGCACAGAGGGACAGGTGAACCGTTACATCGTCATTCCCTATATCAAGCCCATCCTGCGCGTCAGCGTTATTTTCGCTGTCACCGGTTCTCTCAAGTCCTTCGACCTGATTTATGTTCTGACCAACGGCGGTCCTTTCCATGCCTCGGAAGTGCCAAGCACCCTGATGATCTCCATGCTTTTCCTCCGCAACCGCTACGGAATGGGAAGCACCATCGCCGTCATGCTGATCATTCTCTGCTTCGTCTTCTCGCTGCTGATCAGTCTTGCGTTCAAGGAGGACAAGTAATATGAGCACATATGCCAAGAGAAAGCATCCGGCTCCCCGGTATACGGTCGGCCAGAAATTCAAGCTGTCCACCATCCTCGTCTATGCAGGACTCATCATCTGGGCGGTCATCAGCCTGTTCCCTGTCTACTGGATGCTCACCTTCTCCCTGAAAAACAATGCGGAGATCTTCGGCGAGAACGTGGCAGGGCTTCCGAAGTACTGGCTGTGGAGCAACTACACCCAGGCCATGAACACCGGCCACATGTACGTGTACTTCTTCAACAGCGTCATCGTGGCGGCCGCCACCATCCTGATCACGCTGGTGGCTTCCTTCATGGCCACCTATGCGCTGACCCGCCTGGTGTGGAAGGGCCGGAAAACGATGAACAAGTTCTTCATGCTCGGTCTCACCATTCCGATTCACGCCTCCATTGTGCCGATCTATGTCACGCTGTCCAAGCTGCACATGCTCAGCACCTACTGGGCCGTCATCATCCCCTACTCCGCCTTTTCCCTGTCCATGGGCATTCTCATCTGCACCGGATTCATGGGAGACATTCCCTATGACCTGGATGAGGCGGCCTTCCTGGACGGCTGCGGCGTGTGGGGCATCTTCCTGCGCGTGATCGCCCCGCTCATGACCCCGGCCATTGCGACCGTGGGCATCTACACGTTCCTCCAGTGCTGGAATGAGCTCATGTTCGCCAACGTCTTCATCAGTAATGATGCCATCAAGACCCTGCCTGTGGGCGTTCAGGCCCTGTCCGGTCAGTACACCACGGACTGGGGTCCCATCGGCGCAGCGCTGACACTGGCTACCATTCCGACCCTGCTGGTCTATGTGTTCCTGAGCAAACGCATTCAGGACAGCTTCATTGCCGGCGCCGTAAAGGGCTGATCCGGCAGAAGCCTGTCTTTTCAGACGAAGATTAACCAAAACTGCAGATATTCAAAAGCTCCGGCGGACCTGAATCCACCGGAGCTTTTACTGTTTCTGTCCGTATATTTCCGCGCCAGCTCAGCGGCCGTAGGGGCTGTCAAATTCCCGCTCGGCCTTTTCCACAGCCGCTTCCAGCGTCATGCCCGCAAAATGCTGGGCAGCCAGATATCTGCCGGACTTACCGTCATTGACAAACACGCCCACCACAATGCCGGGAATCGCGCTTTCCGGCCCGTTCGGCGCATGCGGTCCGCCAAGATCTGTGCGGCACCAGCCCGGATCCGTCAGGTTGATCATCACATCGGTGCCTTCCACCTTCGAGCCCAGGTCAATGGTGATCTTGTCCAGTGCCGCTTTGCTGGCTGAATATCCCGCCTGGCACACGTCCAGTGCAATGCCGCTTGTGGTATTGAGAATTCTTCCGCTTCCGCGCTGCACCATGCCGGGCAGAAAATGATAGCAGATCATGGCCGGCGCGATGGTGTTGACATGAAAGCTGATCTCATAATCCGACACAGGCGTCGAAAGATAGTCCGTCCGGTAGGCAATCTGAAGCCCGGCATTGTTCAGCACGATATCCACATCCACGTCCAGGGCATCCACTGCCTTCAGCATCTTTTCCACGTCCGCCGGACTGCCGAGGTCAGCCTCCACCGCATGCGCCTGAACGCCATATGCGCGCACTTCCTGCAGTACCTTTTCCGTATGCGCCAGCGAACGGCTGTGCAGTATCAGGTTGCAGCCCTTTTCCGCCATGAACTTTGCCGTCAGATATCCAATGCCTCTGGATGCGCCTGTGATAAGGGCCCAGCGTCCCTTTACTTCATACATGTCTTTTCCACACTTTCATCTTTTCACGTGCTGTATCGGGTTTACGCCCGGGGCTTTCCGGGCAGGCGGAAATATACCGCATAGGGTTCATATCCCACATCATGCAGGGGAATGAAGCGGATGGCTTTCTCCTCCGTCACCGTCTGGAATTCCTCGGTCCAGTATCCCCATTCCCGCTCATTGGCGCGCTCAAGCGCCGTCTCCGGTTTCTCCGGGTCCACATGCAGCGTGCGCTCGCTGTCCACCAGACCCGCAAGCACGCGCGGCCCATACAGGAAGGCCACCCGGCCACTGTCCCCGCTCAGTGCTTCGCACCAAATCCGCATGGGCAGATTCACGTTCCAGCCATCCCCGTTTTCCCAGGTCTCCCGCTCAGGCGACACAAAGCAGGAAGGCTTTCCGGAAGCCCACTCCGGCATCCGCACATGCAGGCGCAGTGCGCAGGGAGTCTCGGTTTCCACGCTGAAATGCACCTGCAGGCATTCCGGATGATGCAGCACCCTGGACGTAACTTCCCCGATGCGGTGCTTTTCCGCAGAATCGCTGGATGCCTGGAAGTACCCGGTCTGACGGTCAATCCGCTGATGCAGCACTACCTTCTGCCCGTCCACATCCAGAGTCACATCGCTGTCGAAGAACTGGCAGACATAGACATCCCGGCCTTCCAGATAATAGATGTACCGGTTGTGCGCCGCGTTGGCCTGCACCAGGGTCCCGTGACAGCAGTAGAAATTGGTGGTCTCAGTCCCCCATCCTTTCGTGTCCCCGCCCTGCAGAGGCATGAAATAGGACACAAGTCCCGTGGTCGGATGCCCCGGCCTGTATCCGTTGGTGGGACGCCAGCGATAGTATCCCTGGGCCAGGATGCCGTTATAGAGATTGCGCTCAATATAGTCCGCGTACACCGGATCCCCGGTCCACCGGAAAAGCACATCCGCAAGCCGCATCATGTTGTACACCGTGCAGTGTTCCTGGTTTTTCCGCCCGAGCCGGGCGCCCATGCTGCGCTTCGGCGTCCAGATTTCCCCGTCCGTCTGCCCGCCGGTGGCAAAGTATCCGCGTTCCGTCACCGCGCAGCGCCAGTAGGCCTCAACAATCCGCTTCCACGTTTCATCGCCTGTCACTTCATAGGCCCGGGCGGCTCCCAGGATCTCCGGGATCGTGGTATTGGCATGCATGTTGCTCAGTGGATCCTCGCCCGCCAGAAGCGGATCAAACAGCCGGGAACGGGTGTAGCGCTCAAGAAGAATGCGGTACCGTTCCTTGCCGGTCATCTCCAGCATGTCCGCCCACACTTCCAGCATGCCGCCGGTTTCCACGTCCAGGATATCATCCATTTCCTCCCTCGAAAACCTGGACGTCCAGGCTTCAAACCATGCGCCCCACCGGTCCGCCACCTCAAGCGCCTGACAGCTGCCGGCAAGCTTTGCCATGTCCACAAGACCCATGAGCGTCTTGTGCACCGTATAATGCGGCGCCCACACTTCCTTCCCGCGCGCAATCCAGTCCAGATACTTTTCCGGTATGGACCCAGCCCAGCCGTCACCGTGTTCCGCCTGGCAGCGGGCCAGATCCTGCACCATGGCGTCTGCCTTTCCCTTAATCTCCGGATCATCATACGCATGCCAGATCATGGCCGACGCGCTGAGGTAATGTCCCGGGAAATGCCCGCGGAGCGCGCAGGTCGGGGATTCCCAGCCTCCATGCATGCCCTCCGGCAGTTCCGCGTCCCCGCTCAGGCCTGCTTCCAGAAGGTAATTGCGCATCAGGTTTTCCCGTGTCAGCCGGAGCATGTACGCCCGGTTGTCACGCTCCCGACGTTTCAGTTCCGGATCCAGTATGGTAACGTTCCGTCCGTTCAGTCCGATCATGCTTTTTCCTCCCATGATGTCGGCATCGTTCGCAGGATACCTGACCATGTCCGCACCTGCCGTGCCGCCTCTTTCATACATATCTTCAGCCACGCCTGTGTTTATCGGAACATATTCTTTCCGGCCGGCCTTTTTCCTCTTTCTCTTTTTCCGTATCCGCACGCATATGCCGTGCAGATCCCGCAAAGGAAAAGGCTGGCATATGCCGGCCCCATTCTTTTCAGTTTTCAGGCCGGGTTACGCGCGTCACAGATGCTCATACCATTGAATAGCCCGTCCGATCCAGCCCTCCATGCACATTCCGGTGCCGTCGGAAAACCCATGTCCGCCCTTCGGCCCGATCTCGAGTTTTACGGGGATATGCAGCTTTTCCAGAGCAGACGCGAGCACTCTGGAATGCTCCGGATTCACCAGTCCGTCCGCGGCGGACAGGAACAGCGCACAGGGCGGAAACAGTTCCGCGTGCTCCGGAATCTCATAGGCTGTCCTAGCCGCTTCCTGAAAAGAGCACCCGTACAGGCGGACAGAGGACCCGAGGTCCAGATGCCTGTCCCGGGCCTGAAGCCGCAGACTGGTCACAGCATAGACCGGAAACACTGCCTGCGGCGCAGGAAGCCCGAACGCCGGATGACCTTTTTCGGTATTCCAGAGACAGACCAGATATCCCCCTGCGGAAAACCCGCAGGTGATATACCGTCCGGCCTTTACATGGAACTGCGCTTCATGGGCGTTCACAAAGGAAAGCGCCCGCGCAAAATCCTCCATGTTCCTTTCCAGCAGCCCTGAGCCTGCCTCCACCTGATACGTCAGGATAAACGCATGGTATCCGCACCGGTTGAAGTGCGCGGCAATAGGCCAGCCTTCCGTCAGGTTCCAGACATTGACAAACCCGCCGCCGGGCACCACAAAGAGAAACGGCTTGTTGTCCGCTTCGGGATCGTCCGACGGAAACCATACAAGGCTCACGCCCCTGCGTGCCTTTTCCTGCCTGCACTCTTCCTCGCTGTACAGTGGATAGTACCACGCGCCGGTTTCCGCTGCCCGGAACAGCCGGTCAAATCCGGCTTCGAGATCACCTGACAGCAGCTGTTCTTCACGGATCTGCCCCAGTGTCCTGTTCCACAGTTCCTCTTTCCGGAGATCCCGGCCCCGGATGGCGTCCGCGGCGACCGGCTGTATGCGTAGGTCGCTGAGCAGTGCTCCAAGCGTTGTCTGATCAAAAGGCATTCCTGCCGCCTCCTTCACTTCTGCGCCTGTGCGCGTATATGGAGTCTTTTTTTCTCTTCTGAGAACCTTCATGATGGGAAAGTATATCTGTGCCCGCTTCCTGTGTCAATGCAGGTATCCGTTCCTGAACCGGGCGCATTCACCGGCCTTTCGGCGTATTCAGGCGCACCACGATAACCATGGGGTTCAGGCCTCTGGCGCGGATCAGAGGGCAGTCCGCCTCCATGACCAGCTGCCCCCGCTGTACGGAATCACCTTCCCTTACAAGGACGTGGAAGCCTTCTCCCTTCAGCTGAACCGTATCGATGCCCACATGCACGAGGACCTCTTCGCCGGAGCCGGAGAAGGAAATGGCGTGACCTGTCCGTGCAACCGTGCTGACAGTGCCGGTGAACGGGGCATAGATCTTTCCGTCCTCGGACAGAATGCCCACGCACTCGCCCATGGTTCCCCCTGAAAACACCGGATCCGGAATGTCCGCCATGGGGACCAACTCACCTTCCGCCGGTGCGTATATACCGTGTTTTTCTTCGCTGCCGGAGTGGATTTCACGCTCCGCCTGTGCAGCCAGCTGACGTACAGCAGAGATTTTCGCGACGGAGACGGAGAGCTCGTCCACGCCAAGCCGGATCAGCCTTTCCAGCGCACCCGGCCGGCCTGCCAGCTCGCCGCAGACGGCCACCGGAATCTTCTGTTCATGCGCCGCATCCACCGCAAGTCTGATCATGCGGAAAACCGCTTCGTGCTGCGGATCTGCGTATCGCTCCAAATGCTGCGCTTCCCTGTCCACCGCCAGGGTATACTGGGTCAGGTCATTGGTGCCGATGCTGAAGAACCGGACCCGGCCGGCCAGCTCCGGCGCGATCATGACCGCCGCCGGGGTTTCAATCATGACGCCCAGTTCCGGAATGCGGAACGGAACAGACGCGTGTTCCAGCTCAGCGGCCGCGCTGCCAATTTCCGCCTGCACTTCCTCCACTTCCCACAGGGACGCGATCATAGGGACCATGATCCGGATATGGCCGCAGGCGGCCGCGCGAAGCAATGCCCTGAGCTGCACACGGAAAAGATCCCTGTGCTCCAGTTGCACCCGCAGCCCGCGCAGCCCAAGCGCCGGGTTGGCTTCCTGGGGCAGCTTCAGCCAGTCCGCCTTTTTGTCCGAGCCGATATCCATGGTCCGGATGGTGACTTCCCTTTCCTGCATGGCTTCCGCGATCCGCCGGTATGCCTGATACTGCTCTTCCTCAGAGGGCGGGGCATCCCGGTCCATGAACAGGAACTCGGAGCGGAACAGGCCGATGCCGTCCGGCGCTGCGGCAAGAAGATCCTCCGTTTTTTCGGTGCCGGAAATATTGGCAAAGATCCGGGTCCGGGTTGCGGGACCTGTTCCCGGAGTTTTCCGGATGTTCCGCAGCTTTTCCATGGACAGCTGTTTTTCCTCCGCTTTCCGCCGCTCTTCCTCCGGCGGATTGACCAGCACGCAGCCCTGCTCGGTATCCAGAATCAGATAATCCCCGCTGCGGACCTTTTCAGCAGGCATTTCCAGCCCGTAGAGGTACGGAATCCCGCTGTTCCCCGCCAGTACGGAGACATGGGACGTGCGGGAACCGGTACAGGTCAGGATGCCGCGGATCAGCTCCGGCTTTGGCATGGAAAGCAGCTGGGCAGGGCTCAGTTCATCCGCCACAAGAATGCAGGGCATGTCCGGAAATCCGCCGTCGGTTTTTTCAAGAAGAAGTGAAAGGCTTGCGGAAAGCCCGCGGACATCTTCGCCTCTTGCCCGGATATACTCGTTTCCGCTGGATGCGAGCATGGCGCTGAGTTTTTCGGCTGTACGGGATACGGCCTGTGAAGCACTCAGACCTTCTTCCAGAATCAGGGAACGCGCATATGCCGCAAAATCCGCTCCCTGAAGGATCTGAATCTCCGCGTCCGCGATGGCGGCTTCTTCAGGCGTCTGGTCCGCTCTTCCCCGGGAAAGACACCCGCTGAGCTCTGCAATGGCGCGTTCCAGCCGCGCGGCTTCTGATGCCGGATCGTCCGGCTGTACATTGGCAGCACCCGGCCGGAAAAGGACAAAGGCTTCCCCGGCTGCAAAGCCTTCCTGTGCGACGGAGCATGCATATCGATTCATCACAGCTTCTCCTCCAGATACTGATACAGTGCTGCCAGCGCCTTCTCGGCATCCGGTCCCGCAGCACGTATGGTCAGCCTTGAACCCTCCGAGGCGCCCAGCGCCATCAGTGCAACCACGCTGTCGGCGTTACAGCTCCTGTCCCCCACTGAAACGGTGACGGTGCAGTCATACTGTTTCGCAATGGACGCGATGGCGCCGGCCGGCCGCGCGTGAATGCCCACAGGATCAGTGAGCACATACTCGAACTGATGCCCGCTGAAATCGGGCAGACTCCGGAAGAGCAGATCATTCCGGGTGACTCTCCGGCGCGTCTTCTCCGGCTCAGCATTTTTTTCTCCCGCGCACAGGCGGCGCATTTCATCCGCCACAAACTGGACATGCGTGCCGACAATGACCTGTACCGCGTTCTTTCCGGGACGGATGATGCCCGGAACACCGGTAGAGCGGATCACGGCTTCGTTGAGCAGGGTGGGATCCCGAAGCTCCAGTCGCAGCCTTGTCACACAGTGATCCAGGGAAAGGATGTTTTCCGCTCCCCCGAGCCCGCGGAGGATTGTCCCGGCCATACCGTTCTGATCCCCGGAAGACGCAGTGACCGGGTCTGCGGTACCGTTTCCAGGCACGGATTCCGTGTTTTCCTCCCGTCCCGGGGTTTTCAGGTTCCACTTCTGAATCATGAAGCGGAAAACACCGTAAAAGAGGACGAACGCCAGAAGCCCCAGGGGAAGGATCAGCCATGTGCGCTGAGCTGCGGGCAGAGACGCCGAGAAGAACAGGTCCGTCGCACCGCCGGAAAAGGAGAACCCGGCACGGAATCCGGAGATCACCGTTATGTAGGTAACGATGCCGTAGAGCAGGGCGTATACCACATACAGCACAGGGCTGAGGAACATGAAGGCGAACTCAAAGGGTTCCGTAATGCCGCAGACAAAGGCGCAGACCGCGGTGGAAAGAAGCATGCCCGAGACAGCCTTCCGCTTTTCCGGCTTGACGCTGCGGATCATTGCCAGTACGGCGCCGGGCACGCCGAACATCATGCAGGGGAAGAAGCCGGACATATACATGCCCAGCGACCAGCCGACATCGGCGCTGGTTTCCCCCGTCCAGAAATGGCTGAGATCACCAAGGCCGATGGTGTCAAACCAGAACACGTTGTTCAGCGCGTGATGCAGGCCCACCGGGATCAGCAGACGGTTCAGGAACGCATAAATGCCGGCTCCGGGAGCTCCGAGATCCGCGATTTCCTTTCCGACAGCCGTAAGGCCTGAGAAGAACAGCGGCCAGATGAATAGCAGCACAAAGGACACCGCAACGGAAACCAGGCCGGAGAAAATGGTGACGCAGCGCTTTCCGCTGAAAAAGGAAAGCCAGTCCGGCAGCCGGACCGTATGGAAGCGGTTGAAGCACCAGGACCCGATAACGCCGGAGAGTATGCCGATAAAGGGATTGGCGATCCTGGAAAAGGCAAGCGTTTTCCCTGTGTCCTCCGCAAGCCCCGGAATCAGCGTCTTCACCGTATCCACGCTGAGCAATGTCGTGATCATCAGCCAGGAAACCAGTGCGGAAAGGCCGCCAACGCCGTCGCTTCCGTCCGACATCCCGATCCCCACCCCGACAGCAAAGAGCAGCGGAATCTGATCCACCAGCGCTCCGCCCGCCCGGATGAGAAGAAACCCGATCTGGGCGGCCAGCCCTTCCATGGTGCCTCCCTGCATGGCAGCGGGACAGAGCAGATAGCCCAGCCCCATCAGGAGACCGCAGACCGGCAGGCAGGAAACGGGGAGCATCAGGGACTTTCCTAGTTTTTGCAGGTATTTCATAAAAGATTCCTCCGGACTTCTCCGTCGCCCGCAGTTGACGGCTCTGCATGGATTCTGCTTCTGATCGGCGGCTGAAACTGTATGTCTGCCATATGCCCGCCTGCAGCAAAGCCGGACGCTCCATACATCTGACAGAAACGACTGCTGCACCGCACTTTTTCCCGATCTTCGAATGTCTGTGTCTAGTGTATCATCGGGCCCGGTGTTGTCAACCGGCGGACACAGCCGCAGATAGAAAAAGCCCAGTCTGTCGGATTTCCGCAGACCGGGCATTCTCTTTGCATAGGGGTATATTCCAGAAAAGGAATG
>CAMNDE010000034.1:0-35266 GCA_946534895.1 uncultured Clostridia bacterium | reverse complement strand
GCAGCCGGTCAATCAGCCGGCTTGTTTTTTCATTTCCGTGACAGGTTGCTGAACAATCAAATGCCATACCGGATATTTTTTACTGTTTTGTTTTCCAGTGTAAGATCTTCATAAACCCGGACACCGCCATTGCCGGTCGGCGCCTGCGCAAGCAGGCCAACCTTCACTTTCTTTTCCACCGGCAGGCTGAAGAAACGCATCATGTAGAAATGCTCGCCATCCGTGGAATAATGGAAAGAGAATGTGTTGTTCACGCGGCATACTTTCAGCCAGGCAGTGTTTCCTTCCAGATTGCAGCCGTTGGCATCGTCTGATTCTCCCCGCTTTGTGACTACACTGACAGCTGCATGAGTGCCAAAGTCCGTTTGTTCAAAGCAGGCTTTAGCCCAGTTCTGCAGGTCTACCATCACCATGACAGAAGCGGAGTCATAGATATCCCTGAAGGCGTGTGACACCTTGACCCGCAAAACAAAATCGCCTTCAACCTCTGTAAAGTAGTATGGCGCATTGCTGAGGGATTCCGGCGTAATGCCTTCTTCATTTACTGAACCACTGTTGCAGAAAAAATCACTTTGCGGGGTCGCCATGATTTCAATTCTGGTGCCTTCTTTTCTGATTTCTGACTGATTCATCCACTGAAATTCCATCTGAGAGCCTCCCATTGTATGCACAGTCGTGCCGTGTAAACGCTTCCTTTAGAAACATATCACAGGCTGGAAGCTCATAAAAGAAACATTTGCACCAGATTATAGTACTATTTACCCAATCTGCGTGAAACCCCGGGCGTATATCCGTAATGCTCCCGAAATCGGCGTGTGAAATAGCTTGCGGAATGAAAACCGCAGGACTGGCTGATTTTCTGGATCGTCAGTGTCGTATCACTCAGGAGAGCATGTGCTTTTTGAGCGCCAGTCCCGCAGATGAAAAAAACTGCCGGAATCCTCTGCAGGACCCCGGCAGCCGTCAAATTCTGCGCTCTCAGTCAGTGGAACCCAGGGCTTTCCTTGCCCAGTCGTAATTCTTGATATGCATGTTCAGATGACGCGGCAGGCCTTCCACCATCATGGGATTATACTGGCCCTGGATGAGCGGACGCACATAGTCCAGGAATTCTTCCGTGACATAGTCGCCTTCCTCGTTGATCCACTTGCGCGGCACCACTTTCTCGCCGTTGGCGATCTTGTGCACATCATAGACACCGGTGGCACTCTGGTACGGATCATCCGAAACACGGTCAATCACGACCATCACGCCGGAGGAGCCTTCATCCGCAGCCTTCACTGTGGCACCACCCACATTGAAAGCCTCGTCTACATCGATCTTGCTGGTCAGGTGCGCGGCTGCCCTCTGCAGAGTGGACAGTTCCACCGCACGGGTCTTGCAGCCCAGCTCGCCGTGAATGACGCCCGCCAGATATGCGGCCGTACCGGTCATCTGGATATGGCCGAATGCGTCCTTGGTCTCGGAACCGGAGGTGAATTCGCAGACATACTTGCCCTCGGCCGTCTTGATGCCTTCGGAAACCACGGCCACCACGACGTCCTTCTTCTCCAGCAGATCCTTTACCTTGGCAGTGAAGTTCGCCACATCAAAGGGAACCTCGGGCAGGTAGATAAGATCGGGACCTTCGCAGTCATCGCCCTTGGACAGCGCGGAAGCACCGGTGAGCCAGCCCGCATTGCGGCCCATGATCTCAATCACGGTGACATTCTTCTTCTTGTAGGAGAAGCCCAGGGCGTCATAGATGACTTCCTTGGTGGAAGTGGCAATATACTTGGCCGCGCTTCCGAAGCCAGGGGTATGGTCGGTGATGGCCAGGTCATTGTCGATGGTCTTGGGGCAGCCCACAAACCTCTGCCGTGCGCCGGTCAGAAGGGAATAGTCAAACAGCTTACGGATCGTATCCATGGAGTCGTTGCCGCCGATATAGACGAAGACTTCGATGTCCAGCTTGTCCAGCAGATGGAAAATCCGTTCATAGATCGCCTTGTCCTCATGAATCTCCGGCAGCTTATACCGGCAGGTTCCCAGGAACGCGGAAGGGGTCCGTTTCAGAAGCTCCAGATCCAGCTCATTCTTGATGTAATCGGACATATCCACATACTGCTCATCCAGGAAACCCTGAATGCCGTAGCACATTCCGTACACCTTGCTGTAACCGCGCTCCATAGCGGTCTTGAATACGCCGGCCAGACTGGAATTGATAACTGCTGTCGGTCCTCCGGACTGTCCTACCAATACATTGCCTTTCACGTCTGAATCCTCTCTTTCCAAATGGTATACCGCTTCAGATGAAGTCGAATCTGGAATGCATTATAACGGAAAAGACATCTTTTGAACAGACCATCTTTTCAGATTGGTCATATTTCTTCCCCTTGGAACATCCCCAAGCGCTGCCGCGTACCATCTTTTTCCACCCGCGCGCCAGGTCCGGGAAGTTATAGACAAGTTATCCCCAGGTGGAATAACAGTTATGCACCTGTTATGTGGATAAGCTGTGGATTCTGTGGATAACTCCGGAAAATTCATCCACAATCGCATGTTTTCCCGGTTTTTCCTGTGGAAAACCATGTCAATATAGCCTTAAACTGGCCATGTTTCCACATGACATTTCCTCAGGTTATCCTCAAAGGCAGGGGGCAGCGGACATACCATGTGCATGCTTTCGCCGGTCACGGGATGCGTGAAGTCCAGGGAATAGGCGTGCAGCATGAGCCGTGAGACCTTCACGCCCGAGGCATACCCGTAGATCACATCCCCGCACACCGGATGATGGATATACCGCATGTGCACCCGGATCTGATGCGTGCGCCCGGTGAGGATATGCACATCCAGCAGCGTGCAGTCCTTTCCCTGTCCGATGACCCGCCATTCCGTCACGGCACTGCGCCCGTTTTCATCCACGGCCATCTTTTTCCGGTCCGTCTTCGACCGGGCAATGGCGGCTTCAATCCGGCCGTGATCCTCCTTCATGACGCCTTCCACCAGCGCAATATAGTGCTTTTCCATGCTCCGCTCCGCAAAGGCCCTGGACAGGGCGACCTGGGCATTATCATGCTTCGCCACCAGCAGCAGGCCGGACGTGTCCTTGTCCAGACGGTGCACAATGCCCGGCCGGATCTCACCGCCGATGCTCCCCAGGTGATCCAGGTGAAACAGAAGCGCGTTCACCAGTGTTCCCGTCTCATTGCCCGCCGCCGGATGCACCACCATGCCTGCCGGCTTTTCCACCACCGCCACGTCCGCGTCCTCATAGAGAATATGAAGCGGAATATCCTCCGGCTCCGGCGCCGCGGGCCTGGCCGCAGGGATCATGAGGCATACTTCCTGACCAGGACGCGCCTTGGCACCGGGCTTCAGCACGGTTTTCCCGTCCACCTGGCAGCATCCGCTCTCCATCAGGGAAGCAACCCTGGAGCGTGTCAGGCCGCTGACCTCGCTGAGCTGCACGTCCAGCCGGCGTCCGTCCGCCGTGCACCGTACTTCCTGTTCCAGGCCCTCCATCACTTCTTCTTCCATACGGCTTCTCCCTTCCCCAGAAGACTCAGAATCATGATACCACATCCGATGCACACGGCACAGTCAGCCAGATTGAACACAGCAAAGCGGAAGGCAAGGATCTCGATCATGTCCGTCACAAACCCGAACGCAAGACGCTCCAGCATATTGGAAAACGCCCCGGCGATCATGAGCACCGCCCCGGTCCGGAACAGCGGCTTCATGTCATACCTGCGCATCGCCGCCAGCGCCAGTGTGATCAGCAGAAGGGAAATCACGCCGCTGATCCGGCCGAGGCCCGAAAAAAAGGAGAACGCAACCCCGGTATTGCGCACAAGACGCAGGCCCAGAACGCCGGGAATCAGCACGCAGTGCGTGAGAAAGCGCTCGGCCAGATATTTGGCCGCGATATCCGCGCATGTGACGGCAAGAAACAGAATCCGGTACATCATTGCCTTGACATCCCTTTCCGATCATTCTATCATGGTTTGTAAAGATCATAACGGAGGCTTCTCATGGAGAAAAAACAGCTGGCGCTGGACGTGATTGCACGTCTGAAGAACGCCTATCCCGATGTACAGTGTTCCCTGGAATACGACGATGCCTGGAAGCTTCTGGTCAGCGTACGCCTGGCCGCCCAGTGCACCGACGCCCGGGTCAACATCGTCACTGAAAAGCTTTTCGCGCTGTATCCTTCCATTGAAGCCCTGGCCGGGTGCACGGTGGACGAGATTGAAACCATTGTCCATCCCTGCGGGCTCGGCCCCAGCAAGGCACGGGATATCAGCCTGTGCATGAAAAAGCTCCTGCATGATTTCGGCGGCCGTGTCCCGGACACCATGGAGGATCTGCTCTCCCTGCCCGGCGTGGGCCGCAAGAGCGCAAACCTGATTCTCGGCGATGTGTACGGAAAGCCTGCCATCGTCACGGACACCCACTGCATCCGTCTGTGCAACCGCATCGGACTTGTGGACAATGTCCGGGAGCCCGCCAAGGTGGAGAAGGCCCTGTGGGCCATTGTTCCGCCCGAGGAGGGCAATGACCTGTGCCACCGCTTTGTGCTGCACGGCCGCGCCGTGTGCACGGCACGCACAAGTCCGCACTGTGAAGCATGCTGCCTGCGGGACGTCTGTCTCCGGCGCATCTGAAAGGAAACGATCCATGCCTACCCAGAAACTCTATGAAGAGCAGCCGGACCTGATGACCTTCACGGCCACGGTCCTGGACTGCTTCCCCGCCGGGTCACAGTTCGGCGTGATTCTTGACCGCACCGCATTCTTCCCCGAGGGCGGCGGCCAGGGCGCGGACCACGGAACCCTGGGCACTTCCCAGGTCCTGGACGTGCATCTCCGGCAGGGCGAAATCGTGCACACCCTGGACCGGGCACTGCCCGTCGGTGCCGAAGTCACCGGCAGTCTGGACACCCGGCGGCGTCTGGCCATGATGCAGCATCATACCGGCGAGCATATTTTTTCCGGCATCACCTGCCGCCGCTTTTCCTGCAGCAATGTGGGCTTCCATATCGGAAGCGACCTTGTGACCATGGATTTCAATGCCATGATGACCCTGGAGGACGCGCTGGAAACCGAGCACATGGCCAATGCCGTGATCTGGCAGGACCTGCCCGTGCGCTGCTGGTACCCGTCTCCCGAGGAGCTTGAGCACATCTCCTACCGCAGCAAGAAGGAGATCGACGGCCCGCTGCGCCTGGTGAGCATTGAAGGTGCGGACACCTGCGCCTGCTGCGGCACGCATGTGTCCTCCACCGGCAGGGTGGGTCAGATCAAAGTCATGGCCTTCCAGCATTACAAGCAGGGCGTGCGCATTTCCATTCTCTGCGGAGAGCGCGCCCTGGAAGCGGAAAACGCCATGTTCGCCGAACAGGCCCGGATCCGGCACCTGCTCTCCGCCAAGGACGGCACGCTGGCCGATTCCGTGGAGCACCTGCTCCGGGAGCGGGATGAACTCCGGTACGCGCACACCGCCATGGCCCTGGAACTGTTTGAGGCCCGGGCCGAAGCGCTCCGGAACGAGAGCATCCGGGTGCTCGTATGCGACCTGCCCTCCGCCCAGCTGCGTCCCTGCGCCGGGCGCCTGGCCGAAGGCGCCGAGGCCGCCGCGATTCTTGTTCCCCGTGGCAGCGGCTGGTCGATTGCGCTGTGCTCCGCGTCTGCGGACATGCGGCCCATTGCCGCGTCCCTGTTCTCCGCCTTCGGCGGACGCGGGGGCGGATCCGCGGACATGGTGCAGGGCATGCTGGAGAAAGCGCAGCCCGACGAGGTGCGCGATATGCTGGCATCCCTGTTGAACGGTACCCATACCCTGTGAGGAGGCTATACCATGAAACGCGTCGTCTTTCTGTGCGTACTTCTTGCCATGCTGGTTTCCACGGCCTTTGCCGCCGAACCGCGTTCCCTTCAGGTGGAGGACGAGGTCCTGGCCGCCACCAGGCTGGAGGATGACCTGTACTATATCACCCAGAACGGGGTTTTCCGCGTGGATACCGAGAGCCTGGACACGGAGCAGGTTCTGCCCGCCCGGGAACTGGAGCGCTACTGCGCGCAGGCCATGAACAGCCACCGCGTGATCCTGGTGTTCCGTAACCGGCATCTGCTTCTGTTTGACTGGCACAGCGGGAATATCTATCAGATCGAAAACCGGCATATGAGCCGTCTGACCACCTTCAATGCCAGCAGCCTGGCCACCCAGGCCTGCTGGAGCCCGGTATGCGCCGGAAGCCGGATTCTCTTTCTTTCCGGTGCCGGCACAGGCTCCGTGGGCCGGCTCTGTTCCCTGGACCTTGAGATCGGCATTCTCATGGAGTCCGAGACAACGGACCTCATGGAGATCGCGCTGTGGAAGAGCGGACAGATCCTGGGCATGACCCATGGCGCCGCCGGACGCGCTGATCTCATGGCCACCAATTTCCAGGGCCGTGACCGCGTGCCCCAGGCAAGCCCGGCCGGCATGACCTTCCGCGGACTGGAATCAGACCCTTCTACGGAAGTCATGTACCTGGTCAATGAGGAAGGCCTGAACCGCGTCACGCATGATGATCAGGTCCTGCTCTATGCCATGGACACCGGACGCCCGGAAGTGGAATACCTGCTGCTCGATCACTACTATGCCATCATCGGCATGCATGAGATCACGCTTTATGACCTGGAATGAAACGGAAACGTTTCCGGATGCACGTTTTCCATGCTCCGCACCAGATGCTCCCAGAGGATCTTTGGATCGCTCTGGGTTTTTTGTATGACCTCAAGGCCCATGACATACTCCGGCGACTGCTGCTGCGCGGGCGCTTTCCAGAAAAGATCCAGCGCCCGGGCCGCGTTTTTCAGGCTGCGAAGGCGCACCTGGAAAAGCGGGTACGCCGTCCCCTGCTTCCGGTCCTGCGGCGCGTAGGGCACGGTACGGCCTTCCAGGAACATGCGCCCCAGAAACAGGGCCACCAGGTCATCCTGGCACAGGGGGATCATGGTCATGCCCGTCCAGGTGCGCGCCACAGGCACCGGCCAGTCAGGCATATGCCTACCTGGACATATCAGCACCGGTTCCGGATCCCTGTGCAGAACCTGCCAGCGGAAGCGCATGAGCAAATACAGGATTTCCGAAGCCGTGCTTCCGTCCCAGTATATGCCCGCTTCCTTCCCCGTCTCCAGCGCATTCATCTGAGAAGCAAAAGGAGACCACAGATCCCTGCGCCTGGCGCAGTGCTCCATGGTCTTTTCAAAATCCGTCATATTCATGCCACATCCGGCCGCTTCAGCGCCACTTCCTCATAGAACACGCACAGAACGCTCTGGAAATAGCAGGAGATCAGCAGGCTCAGGGCCAGAGCCACCACAATGGAAAACACGGTGGAGATACCCTCCACAAGCGTGGATGCCAGTTCCGCCGCCAGGGTATAGACAAAGAACACGATCAGCAGCATGAACAGTCCCTGGGTCAGGCCTTTCATGGTTTTCCGGCTCCAGCGCAGCGCCGCCACCGGTCCGATGTGCGGCTGATCCGCCATGCGGATGCCGGCCATGGAATACTTGAAGTAGGCATGGATCATCATGACCATGGACACGCCGAAGCCCACAGGGTACAGGGCCGTCATCCAGGTCAGGCTGTTCCGCCACAGGGCCAGGACCACGCTGCCCAGCATCAGGGCCATGCCGGGCAGGGACCAGACGATCATCATGCCCAGCATCATCACCTGCATGGCAATGGCCTTGAAGAAGCACCCGATGCGCGCAAACACATCCGTGACCTCCGCAGACATGCCGCGCACCAGACGCAGATGATAATACGCCCTTCCCACGTTCAAAAACGGGAGCAGCAGGAAGGATACCGCCACCAGAATCCACATGGTCTTTGCCTGTCCGCTCAGGCCGGCCACCATGTCTGTCAGGATCTTGCCCGCGTCCGCATCCGAGCGCGCAGAGGTCAGATACCGGTTCATGGCCTCAGTCACCGGGCCCAGGCTCAGGTTCAGGGCAATCTGGGACAGAAGAGAGGGCATGGACGCGATCAGTGTCACCATCAGCGCAAAGGGCAGATTGCCCTTAAGCACCTGCTTGGCTCTTTTCCGGAGAGCCGAAAGATTCACAATCATATGTTTCCTCCGTTGCGGCCGTCATCCCCAGCAGCGCCCAGAACATGGGCGACACAATGCATATGCTGAAGGAAAACAGCCCCTGAATACTATACACGATAAGCGCGGCGCCTTCCGCCCATTTCCCGCGCCCGTGCCGGAAGCAGCGACCTATGCCAAGGCAGGTCATGCCCAGGAACAGGCACAGCGCCGGGAGGCCGTGATTGGCCAGTACAGCCAGCGGAATGCTGTGGGGATTGTCAAAGGTTTCCGGCACCTGAAGGCCGCTTTCCAGGACCTGGTCCCGGAAGGCATACAGAAACGTATCCGGACCGGTGCCGAACAGCAGGCTTTTTCCGCTCATGGCCAGCGTCTGCCGCCACACGCCCCAGCGCCAGGATCCGAACTCGTCCCGGGCACGGCCGTGCAGAATTTCCCGGAGCTCCCAAAGGCCGCCGGCGCTTTCCGGGACCGGTATCACAAACAGCGCAGTGAGCGCTGCCAGGGCAAGTCCCAGAAGCAGAAGGGCGGCCCTTTTCCCGGTCAGCACGTGCTTTCCGGGCAATACCCGGGCCAGCACGCCCAGTGCCGCGGCCAGCACGCCCATCATGATCCCGGACGCATCCGGCCACCTGAACCCAAGATTTCCCCCGTCCAGCCAGGGCAGGTTCACACAGGCCCGGGCAAGTGCGCACAGGCTCATCAGCGAGAGCACAAGCAGTGCCCTCGGCCGGGCCGCGGCGTCCGACAGTGCCATCCAGACCAGGAACAGAGCAAGCACCGCCATGCCCAGAAGCCCGCTCTGGACTTCCATCATGCACTCCAGAAGCACGCCGAGCACACCGCAGGCCATGATCATGCGCTCACGGCCATGCAGTACATAGGGCAGCACCAGCATCGGCACAGCCAGGCAGAGATATCCGCTGACCATGTCGATATTCCCGATGGTGCCCTGGAATTCATAATTCGTCTGGACACTGCGTCCCCTGGGAAACAGGTCCAGCGGGTTCCTGCCCAGATACTGGAGAAGCACAATCCCGGTGAACAGCGCAAGCCCTGCGGCCGTCCCGGCCCGGAGCATCCTCCGGTGCGGGAGAACCAGGCTGAAGCACAGGAAGATCGCGAGATAGCACAGCTGCGTCAGCATGCCTTCATAGCGCACGGCGCCGTACCACACGGCGCTCTGCCCCTGCTGGTTCGTGACCTCATGCATGCGCCCGAACAGGGCCGAGAGCAGCACAAAGACAAAATAGACAACGCCCAGAAGCCGCACCGGATCCCGGCGCACGCTTTTCAGCCAGCGCGGACATGTAGCGCCCGCGGCCACAAGGCTGACGGCCGTGAGCAGAAACATCATCAGTTCCTTGTATCTGGTGATTCCCGAATAGGAATGAAACGAAAGCGGGAACACCAGGAACATTCCGAGCCCGAGACAGGTGAACACCTGTTCCGCCCGGATTTTTCCCGGTTCACTCAATATCGGATCTTCCCTTCCGCCACCGCTTTCAGATGCTGGCCGTAGGGACTCTTGCCGTACCGGGATGCGGACTCCAGCAGCTTGTCCTGGTCAATCCAGCGGTTCCTGTAGGCAATCTCTTCCGGCGCGGAGATCATGATGCCCTGGCGCTGTTCCACAATGCGCACAAACTCCGCCGCTTCCAGAAGACTGTCCATGGTGCCCGTGTCCGCCCACGCAAACCCGCGTCCAAGCAGTTTCGCGTCCAGTGACCCGTCCTTCAGGTACAGGTCGTTCATGCTCGTGATCTCAAGCTCACCGCGGGCCGACGGCTTCACCATATGCGCCATCTGCGATGCCCGGCCGTCATAGAAATACAGCCCGGTGATGCAGTAATTGCTCTTGGGATTTTTCGGCTTTTCCTCCACGCTCAGCACATGCCCGTCCTCGTCCACTTCCATGATCCCGAAGCGCTCGGGGTCATTGACATAATAGCCGAAGATGGTGGCCCTTCCGTGCTCGGCATTGGCCGCGGCCTCGCGGAGAATGCGTCCGAATCCGTTGCCGTAGAAAATATTGTCGCCCAGAATCATGGCACAGCTCTCGCCGGCAAGGAACTCCTCGCCGATGAGAAACGCCTGGGCCAGGCCATCCGGGCTCGGCTGGACCGCATAGCTCAGATGAATGCCGAACTGGCTGCCGTTCCCGAGCAGGGATTCAAAGCGCGGCGTGTCCTCCGGCGTGGAAATCAGCAGAATATCCCGGATGCCCGCCAGCATCAGCGTGGACATGGGATAGTAGATCATGGGCTTATCATATACCGGCAGCAGCTGCTTGCTGGTCACCATGGTCAGAGGATACAGCCTGGTTCCGGCGCCTCCGGCCAAAATAATTCCTTTCATCCAAAGCACTCCCATCCTTCGATGATCCTGCGAAAAAACGCATACTGACTATAACACAACCCTTTTCTCTTGTGAAGAATCCCGGCGGATCCGGATTTGACAAACGCAGGATTCTGGGTATGATGGAAGTCTGATGATTTTCAGGAAAGGAGAGGATCGAATGCCGTCCAGAAACCGGTCAGGAAGCCATTCCATGGAGCGTGGCATGACAGACCGCAGCAAGCAGTTCCGGAACTGGATCATTCTCATTGCCGCAGCCCTGCTTCTGATCCTGATCATTCATCTCCTGCGCGGAAGCTCTCCGCCCTCAGACGTTTCCGTCTCACTGCTCCCCTGTACAGATGAAGACGTCATCACGCCTTTTGGAAAGTATATTCTGTACTACGATGGAAGAACGCTTCACTGCATCACCGATACCGGCACCGAGCGCTGGAAATACGGACTGGGCGATAACGCATCCTTCTCCGTCTCGGACACGCATGTGGTGACCTGGAACAGCACGCAGCTGTCCATTCTGGATCAGAACGGAAATGCCTCCTACAGTGAGAGCCTCTCCAGCGAGGTCCAGTTTGCCCGGGTCGGCACACGCTACTGTACCGCCATCGTCGGCAGCGACACAAACCCGACCGTGCTCATCAAGAACCTGGACGGAACACCGGTGGACGAGGAATACGAAGCCTTTTCCAACATGATTGTGCTGGATGCCGGGTTCTACGGGGAAGCGGATCAGTACATGTGGACCCTGGCCATGGATATCTACAGCACGGAGATCAACACCGTGCTCAACACCTTCATGGTGGGCAAGATGAACACCGGCGTGGTGAACCTGGGCAAGTTCCTCGCCTACAAGGTGCTCTTTGAGGACAACCGCCTCCGCGTGTTCACCACCCAGCAGATGTACACCTACGACTACAAAGCAGTGCAGGACATGGGCAGCAATATCCTGGTCTACGGCTGGCAGTGCGTGGACACCTACATTCCGCCCCGGGGAAGCGCCTACATGCTGCTGGCCCGCATCTCCCAGATTTCCGGCAAGCAGAACGCCATTTCCGAGGTCCGGATTCTCAGCGGCTCAAGCGACCGGCGATACACGCTGCCGTCTGTCTGCATCGGCGCGGCCATTCAGGAACACACCATCCGCGCGTTTGCTCCCAATGCGCTGTACAGCGCTGATGTGGATCAGCAGCGCTTCCGCAGCGTTGATGTGACCCTGCCCAATGACGGGCAGATCGAGAAATTTTTCGGGCTCACCGGCGGCGGCCGTGCCATTGTCGGTTCCGGCAGCAGGGTATACACCATCCTGCTTCCTTCCAACTGATCCTGAAATCCGGAAGGCCTTCCGTTTTCCGGGCTTTGCGCAAAACGTCTGCTCACCGGCAGACGTTTTTCTCTGTCCGCAGCAGGGTTTTCCCAATCCCTGGGCGAACCCTGTCCCTGAAGGCATGTTCCTGCCATCCCGGGGACAGAAAAAAAGTCATGCGCGTGCATGACAGAATGTGAGGAACCCTCTATGTATCCAGCCCGCTTTGTCTGCCGGCGGATCACGCCGGAAAGCCTGGAAGCCATACGTGAACTGTTTCTGAGCGTCTTTGAACAGGAGCCCTGGAACGATGACTGGTCCGACGATGTGCAGCTCCGGCTCTACCTGAACGATCTCACAGGACAGAGCAATTCCCTGACCTACGGTCTCTACGAGGGAGAGGAATTGATCGGCGTATCCATGGGGCAGATCAAGCACTGGTACAGCGGCACGGAGTACTACATCAATGAGTTCTGCATCCGCTCAGACCATCAGGGTCAGGGCGCCGGCACCTTTTTTCTGGAACAGATCGACAAAGATCTCCGGACCCTCGGGATTGAACACATATTTCTCCTGACGGAAAAGCATGTGCCGGCCTATCACTTTTACCGGAAAAACGGCTTTCAGGAGCTCAGGGAAAACACGGCCTTCTTCCGGAAGGTCGGAAAATAACCGCCGATATTTCAGTCTGCCTGCCCTGCCCGCCGGTCCATCAGGCGTTCCATGGCCGCGGCAAAGACTTTCTCATACGCTTTCTGCTCTTCCCTGCGCAGGCTTTCATCCAGCCTCTGGACAGATTCCGCACGAATAAAGTGCAGCTGTGCCAGGGCTTTTTCTGTTTTCACGGCCACCTGCGTATATTCCGGTCCGATGAGCAGAAGCTCCAGCGCTTCCTCCGGAGACAGAAATCCGCTGCTGACAATGCCCATGGTGTCAAAGATGGTATCGTTGGCAATGGGCCCGATCACGGCATCCACCTCAAGCGCGTCCTTTACCCTGCAGTTGTCATAGATATACCGGAACCACGCCTTGTCCCGACAGAAACTGTGCATAAGCAGTCCGCTCTCATCCAGCTCATACTCATTCACCACGGCCTCCCGGCCGGCCCAGCGGTAGGTGAATTCGCGGTCAGGCGTCAGATAGAAGCCCTGGCCGAAATCAGCATTCTTCCGTCCCCTGTGCAGGTCCGGATTCCGGATTTCCCGGTCGCTTGTGTGATACAGTCTCATGCTTCCTGTTCCTCTCCCTGCTCCGGGTCCGTTTTCCCGCCGCTGTGGCAGTAGTCATAATACCAGCACACATACGGCTCTTCGCACTGCGCTCCGGGGTCCACGGAAATCTCTTCCTTTTCCCATGCCCGGCGGTTCAGCTGCCAGATATGCTCATTGACCCACCGGTAATACCCCTTCGCCTCTTCCGTGACATTGACCGGCATGAAGGGATGCGCTTCATCCGGCCCGTGGAGCACGAGAAAAATCCGGTCGATCTTCACCCCGCACCGGGAAATGATGAAGTACTGAAACCCGGCATCCCGCACAAACTGTTCATGCACTTCCGGTGCGTTCTTCACCTCATACAGGTCATATCCGTTTTCCCCGCGCCGGAGTATGTCCGCCGCGCAGTAATTGTTGTAATTGCTGAACGCGGCCTCGCAGATCGTGTCCACGCCGCGCGCCAGCGCTTCCTGCGTCCGGGCGATCATGGCCTTCTTGTCCGGTACATTCGTGCCCTTCCGGTACACGGTCATCTCCTCATAGGGCCCGAACATGCCCATGGCCCGGTCTCCGAAATCGTTCCCGGCATCCAGCCTTTCCTGGACC
Organism: uncultured Clostridia bacterium; assembly: GCA_946534895.1. Taxonomy (GTDB): domain Bacteria; phylum Bacillota; class Clostridia; order Christensenellales; family Aristaeellaceae; genus UBA2943. The sequence continues at coordinate 21,705 of CAMNDE010000034.1, read as the reverse complement.
TCCGGCGGAATCACCCGCAGGGAGGGTTTGTGCCGGTCCAGCCAGAGCATTTTGGGACACTGCATGCCGCGCATGAACGCGGTCTTGGTCAGCGCCATATACCCACCTTCTTCTTGAACGTTCCTGCTTCTGCACCGTCCGTCATCAGGGATTATAGGGGACGCGGCACCATATGGCAATCACATGCCTTCCAGCGGAAAAAAAGACATCCTGCTTCCGGAGATGGATGCAGGATGTTCAGATCCCGGCCTTCAGCCGGGCACGGATGCAGTTTTATGGGATGCACTGCCTCATACCAGCAGGCATATGCCCTGGGCGCAGGCCACCGCCGCGCAGGCCCCGATGGCCACGGGCAGCAAACCCTGTCCCTTCCAGGCCATGAACGAGGCCACGGCCAGGCCGCACACCGCACAGATCAGCGGTTCCACGCTGGCCCCGGCATAGCCGGTGGAATACAGGATATCCGGAAAGGTCATGGCGGTCAGCACGGCATAGGGCACATAGCGCAGGAAGGAGCGCACATACCGGTTGCGGATCTGCCGGCGCACCAGTGTCAGCGGAAGCGCGCGGATCAGGTAGGTGACCCCGGCCATGACCACGAGATACGGAAGAAAGATGTTCCATGTCATGACACGTCTTCCTCCTGCGGAAAGAGTACGGCGCCGATCCCGGCCGCCGCCAGCGCACAGATGATCATGGCATAGCCCGAAGAGATCCGGTTCAGCCCCGGCGCATAATGGAACAGGACCGACAGAACGCAGGCCAGTGCCGACACCACGGCCACCGCCTTTTCCCGGCGTACCGCGGGCAGTATGACCGCCAGGAACATGCCATAGATGGCAATGCCCAGCGCGGTGCGTACAAACTCCGGCAGAAGGGTTCCGGCCACGGACCCGAGATAGGTGCCCGTCGACCATCCGATGATCGGCGCTATCATGAGCCCGTACAGATACCGGTGCTCCAGTTTCCCCTCCCGGCTCGAGGCCACCGCGAAGATCTCATCCGTGTTGCCGAAGGCGAACACGGCCCGCCGTCCCACATGCATGTCGCTGTCCAGCTTCTGGGTCAGGGCCAGGGACATGAGCGCATAGCGCAGATTGATGGTCAGCTGTGTCAGCGCCATCTCCACCAGGGGTGCCATCTGCGCGATCAGTTCAATGCCGGCCAGCTGTCCGGCACTGGTCAGGTTCGTCAGGGAAATCAGCAGCGCCTGAACCGGGGTCAGGCCCAGGCTCACCGCCTGGATGCCGAAGGCAAAGGAAACGGACAGATATCCGAGCCCGATGGGCACGCCGTCCTGGAATCCTTTCCGGAATTGTTTGTTCACGCCAGGTTCTTCCTTTCCGCTTCAACCTTTTTCCGGGCCGTGGACAACATGAGCCGGATCCGGTTGAGCTGGTTCACCTCACTGGCACCGGGGTCAAAGTCCACCGCCACAATGTTTGCCTGTGGATACAGGCGCTTCATCTCCTTGATCACACCCTTGCCCACCACATGATTGGGCAGGCAGGCAAAGGGCTGAATGCAGACAATGTTTTCATAGCCGGACTGGATCAGTTCCGCCATCTCACCGGTCAGGAACCAGCCTTCCCCGTACTGATTGCCCACGGAAAGCACCTGTTCGGCAAGCTTTGCGATCTCATCCAGCTCCATCCAGGGCTCAAAGCGCTGCGATTCCTCCAGCGCCCTGCGCGCCGGGGCGCGCAGCCAGGCATACAGTTTCAGTCCGGCATGGCCGGCCAGCTTGTACAGCCCGGACTTGCCCAGATGATCATGCTTGAAGTCCTGGTTGTAGGCCGCGTAGCACAGAAAATCCATGAGGTCCGGAATGCATACCTCGGCGCCCTCGCTTTCCAGGCGCTCCGCCAGATGATTATTGGCAAGCGGCATGTACTTCACCAGAATCTCGCCCACAATGCCCACCCGGGGCCTGCGCGGCTCATCCCTCAGCGGCATGCGGTCAAAGTCCTGCACCAGTCCCCGGCAGATATCCTCATAGCCATGACGGCTGTAGCGCTTTTTCCCGCACAGGTCATCCATGATGATCCGGTTCCACTTCTGGTGCAGCCGTTCCGTTTCCCCGGGATTCAGCTCATAGGGCCGCACCCGGTTCATACAGCGCAGCATAAGGTCGCCCAGCACAACGCTCCGGCCGAGCGCCGCCACCAGGCCCGGGGACAGGGAAATGCCCGGGTTTTTCTCCATGCCGTTGACATTGGCGCTGATCACCGGAATCTGGCCGCATCCGGCCCGGTCCAGTGCCCGCCGTATCATGCCCACATAATTGCTGGCCCGGCAGCATCCGCCGGTCTGACTCATGAGCAGGGCCAGATGGTCCCGGTCATAGTCCCCCGACAGCACCGCGTCCATCATCTGACCCACGGTGATGATGCTCGGATAACAGGCGTCATTATTCACATACTTGAGGCCCATGTCAATAGCCGCGCGCGTATCATTGCGCAGCATGACCAGATGCATGCCCCAGTGCCGGAATACTCCCTCCAGCAGATCAAAGTGCACCGGGCTCATTCTCGGGCAGAGAATCGTATAGCCCCGCATGTCCTTTGTGAACACCACGCGCCGATACGGCTCGGGCTGCACCGGCATGTACCCGCCGCGGTCCGGCTGGTTCATGGCCGCCAGAAGCGAGCGGATCCGGATCCGCGCCGCGCCCAGGCTGTTCACTTCATCGATCTTGAGCAGCGTGTACATGCGTCCGTTCTGCGCAAGAATATCGCTGACCTGGTCCGTGGTCACGGCATCCACGCCGCAGCCGAAGGAATTGAGCTGCACCACTTCCAGGTCCGTGCGCGTGAGCGCGAACTGCGCCGCCGTATACAGCCTTGAATGATACACCCACTGGTCATTGACGCGCAGCGGACGCACGCCCTGGAAATCCTCCGGAATGCTGTCCTCGCTGAGCACGGCCACGCCGTAGCCCGCGATCATCTCCGGGATCCCATGATGGATCTCCGGGTCCACGTGATACGGCCTTCCGCACAGAAGTATGCCTTTGGCCCCGTGCGCTTCCATCCATTCCAGGGCCTTTCTGCCCTCTTCCCGCACTTCCGCCTTCGCCCGGCGCTGCTCCGCCCAGGCCAGGCCAAGCGCCCGGCGCACCTCGCTTTCCGGGATCTGCCATTCATCGCGGCAGACCCTGACCAGTTCGGATGCCAGCACCTTTTCGCTGGCCAGGGAGAGAAAGGGATGCAGGTAATGCACCCGGCCCTCCACCAGGTCTTCCACATTGTTGGACAGGTTCTCAGGATAGGCGCAGACCATGGGACAGTTGAACTGATTTCCCGCACCCCGGTTTTCCTTGTACTCATAGAACACGGAGGGATGGAAGATCGTGGTCACGCCGTGATCGATCAGCCACTGCACATGCCCGTGACTGAGCTTGGCCGGATAGCACTCGCTTTCCGAGGGAATGCTTTCCATGCCCAGAAGATAGATGCTCCGGCTGGAAACGGGCGACAGACGCACCCGGAAGCCGAGCTGGGTAAAGAAGGTATGCCACAGCGGATAGTTTTCCCAGATATTGAGCACCCGCGGAATGCCGATCTCGCCCCTGGGCGCCTGTTCCATGGGAAGGCTCCGGTACCTGCCCATCTGCCTGAGCTTGAAGGCATACAGGTTCGGCACGTCCTCCCGCTTCTTCTCCAGGCCCTCGCCCTTTTCACAGCGGTTGCCGGAAATATGCCGTCTGCCGCCGGGGAACGTGGTCCTCGTGATCATGCAGTGGTTGGTGCAGCCCTGACAGTGGTAGCTGTCCGTTTCCCAGGTAAGGTCATCCATTTCATCCGGGGACACGGGCATGGGCACGCCGTTCCAGCGCTTCCTGGCCAGCAGTGCGGCGCCGAAGGCGCCCATGGTCCCGGCAATATCCGGGCGCACCACTTCCTTGCCGGAAATCTTCTCAAACGCCCGGAGCACGGCCGGGGATTCAAAGGTTCCGCCCTGCACCACCACATGATCGCCCATAAGCGACGGGTCCGTGAGCTTGATCACCTTGAACAGCGCGTTTCGGATCACGGCATAGGAAAGCCCCGCCGCGATGTCCTCCACGCTGGCGCCTTCCTTCTGCGCCTGCTTGACATTGGAGTTCATGAACACCGTGCACCGGGTGCCCAGGTCCACGGGCGAAGATGAGTGCACGGCCAGCATGGAAAAGTCTTCGGCGCTGTATCCCAGGGAGCCCGCGAAGTTTTCCAGAAAAGACCCGCAGCCGGAGGAGCAGGCCTCATTGAGCAGTACCTGGTCCACCACGCCGTCCCGGAGATGAATGTACTTCATGTCCTGGCCGCCGATATCCAGCACGCAGTCCACGTCCGGCTCAAAAAAGGCGGCCGCCGTGGCGTGCGCCACGGTCTCCACTTCGCTCTCCGGCAGATCGAACGCCGTCTGGATCAGTTTTTCGCCGTACCCGGTGGAGCACGCGCTGACAATGTGCGCCGTACTTGGCCGGATGCTTCTGAGCCGTTTCAGGGATTCCATGGCGGTCCTGAGCACCTGGCCCTGGTTGCCGGAATAATCCGACCAGAGCAGCTGCCCGTCCTCGCCGATGAGCGCCAGCTTGGTGGTGGTGGAGCCTGCGTCCACGCCCAGAAAGCAGTTGCCGGAATAGGTGCGCAGATCCCCCCGGCGCAGATGCGCCAGGTCATGCCGCGCCGTGAACGCGTAATAGCTTTCCCGGTCCTCAAACAGCGGTTCCATTCTGCGCAGCTCCCAGGTCATCATGACCCCGGTGGTCATGCGCTCAATGAGCGCATCGATTCCGATGCTCTCCGCGTCCCGGGTTTCCAGGGCCGCGCCGATGGCCGCGAACAGATGTGCCTTTTCAGGGACAATGGTTTCCTCTTCCGTCAGTTTCAGCGTCCGCACAAAGGCCTGGCGCAGTTCCGGAAGAAAATGCAGGGGTCCGCCCAGAAACGCCACATGTCCGCGGATGGGCTTGCCGCAGGCCAGGCCGGAAATGGTCTGGTTCACCACGGCCTGAAAAATGGAGGCCGCCAGGTCAGGGCGCGTGGCGCCCTCATTGATCAGCGGCTGGATGTCGGACTTGGCAAACACGCCGCAGCGCGCGGCAATGGGATAGATCTGTCTGTACTGCCGGGCCGCCTCATTCAGGCCCGGCGCGTCCGTCTGCATCAGGGCTGCCATCTGGTCAATGAACGCGCCGGTGCCGCCTGCGCACACGCCGTTCATGCGTTCCTCAAGCCCGCCCCGGAAATAAATGATCTTCGCGTCTTCACCGCCCAGTTCAATGGCCACGTCCGCCGCCGGTTCCAGTTTTTCCATGGCCCCGGCCACGGCCACAACCTCCTGGACAAAAGGAATACCCAGGGACTTGCTGATGCCCATTGCCCCGGATCCCGTCATGGCACAGCACAGGGAAATGCTCCCCAGCCTGTCCCGGGCTTCCTTCAGCAGTGACGCCAGCGTTTCCTGGGTATGAGCACCATGTCGGCGGTAGGCCTCAAATACGGCCTCACCGTCCTCATTCATGACCACCATTTTCACAGTGGTGGATCCGATATCCATGCCCGCCAAATACTTCATGCTCATGTTGATTCTCTTACCTTGCCTTACTTACCTTAACTGAAGCCAGACCCGCATTTCTCCCGTGCCGCGGTTATTCCACGCAAAATAGGGGACCAGGCGGATGTCCGCGTCCTTCTCCGTATCCTCACGCCATGCGTAATACAGTGCGTCCTCGGATGCGGATACGCGGGAACCCTTCATATGCACGCAGGGAAGGTTCACGCCTTCGATTTCCGTCCGGCCGCAGCGGATCTCCGCCTTTTCCGGGTTCACCCGGAGGCATCTGAGCTCAGCGCCGTTGTCCTTTTCCTCCGCGCACATGACGAAGGGCCCGTACTGCACGGCCACTTTGCCCGCATCCGCTTCCACCCGCGGGTCCGCGCGGAAGCATCCGGGCTGCATGGGGAAGTCCAGCACAATACGGTCATGCGCCTGCCACGTGCCTTCCATGACGGCGTACCCGTCCTCCTTGGTCCAGGCCCGGTCCGTATGGATTTCCGGGTTCCGGCACCAGCCGGGCAGACGGAACGCCAGGGCGCCCCGGGCGCTGCCGCTGAGCACTTCCACTTCCACATGCCCGGAGCGCGTCAGGTCCGCGTCCACCCGGATCCGGAGCGTCTGACCGCCCATGCAGGCGTCAAACTCCTGTCCGAGATAGAGATGCACATTCACCCTGTCCCCGGTCATGGTCACGGCATACATGGGCAGGGATGCCACCAGCCGGGCCACATTGGGCGGACAGCAGGCGCAGCCGAACCATTTCTGGCGCTGCTTTTTCACGTGCTCAATGCGCTTGTCATGGTCCGCCGCCTCAGGCTCCACCGAAAGCGGGTTCACATAGAAGAAGCTCTTTCCGTCCAGGGCCACGCCGGAGAGCACGCCGTTGTACAGTGCGCGCTCCATGATGTCGGCATACTCGGAGCGCGGCCGGAGCTGCAGCATCCGGCGCGCCCAGAATACCAGACCCACAGCGGCGCAGGTTTCCGCGTAGGCTTCGTCATTGCGCAGGTCAAACGGCCTGGAAAAGGCCTCGCCCACCACCGTGCCGCCGACACCGCCGGTAATATACATTTTTTCGCGCACCACATTGTGCCACAGCGCGTTGAGTGCCTTGTCCGTTTCACGGTCGCCGGTCAGGCGCACTGCGTCTGCCATGCCCGAATACAGGTACATGGCGCGCACTGCATGCCCCACAGCCTCGCGCTGCTGGACCACCGGGATATGCGCCTGCTGATAATGGAAGCGTTCCGCTTCCGACTCCGGGAGCTCTTCCTGACCCTGTTCCCGACGGCGCCGGTTTTCCTCCTGAAGGAAGTAGTTCGGCGTCTGTCCGCGGTCGCGCAGGAATTCCGATGCCAGATCCCGGTACAGTTCGCATCCGGTCTCCTCATACAGCCGGAACAGCGCCATCTCCGCGATCTCATGTCCGGGATACGCGCCTTTCCCGCCCAGGAAACGGTTCACGCAGCGGATAAAGCGGTCCGCCACATCCATGAGCGTGGTATCGCCGGTGGCCATATGCCAGGCCACCGCCGCCTCGGTCAGATGTCCGAGACAGTAGAGCTCATGATTGTAGGCCAGGTTCTCAAAGGCCCCTTTCCGGTCCTTGAGCTGATAGAACGTGTCCAGGTATCCGTCCTCGTCCTGGGCACTGGCAATCAGGGCCACCATGTCGCGGGCGCGCGCTTCCAGCTCCGGATCCGGACAGGTCATCAGGGAATAGGACACTGCCTCCAGCCATTTGTACAGGTCGGAGTCCTGGAACAGGAATCCATAGAATCCGTTCTCGTCCGGGGCCTGGCCTTTTTCCGGCAATGTCTCAAACGTGCCCTTCCAGGGCACAAACCGGAAATCCCGGCCATGGCGGCGGGCTTCCTGAAGCCGGGCCGCTGCCCGGAAATTGTGAATGCAGTAGCTGGGCGCCGCGCCTTCAATCCGGTCATTGAGCGCGTTCCACTGCCAGGGAATCATTTCCCGGCGCACAAGCTCCATTTCCCGTGCCCAGAATGCGTCCGTCACTTTTGCCTGCTTGAGATCGATCAGCTGGTTATTCATACATGCACCTCATTCAGTCTCCGTGTATTCTGCGCTTCTGGCGCTTCAGCCAGCCGCCCTGGAAGTAATAGACAAGGAACAATGTGCTGGTCAGAATCCAGGTCAGCGGATAGCTGATCAGGACCGTCTGCAGCGTGTTGTGGGACGGCACCACGCCCAGGATCCAGACCACCCGGACCAGGCAGATGCCGAAGAGCGTCATGAGCGTGGGCACCAGCGAATCGCCGGAGCCGCGCACCGCGCCGGACAGCACTTCCACGCACACATAGGTGACATAGAAGGGCACGAGCTGGTGCAGAATGATCATGCCCTGCTCCACCACGGCCGCATCCGCCGTGAACAGCGAATAGAAGGACCGGCCGAAGAGCAGCAGCAGCGCCGAAACCGAGAGGCTGGCGATCGCTGTCTGCAGAAGACAGATCAGGGTGCCCCGCCGCATCCGGTCATACCGGCGCGCGCCGAAATTCTGTCCGCTGAAGGTGGTGATGGCCACGCCGAACGCATTGATGATCATCCAGAACATGCCGTCCAGCTTGCCGTACGCCGTCCAGCCCGCCAGAACGTCCGTGTCGAAATGGTTCACGGCCGACTGGATCAGCACATTGCTCACCGAGTACATGACGCTCTGAAGTCCCGCGGGGAATCCGATGGCCACAATCTTGTGCAGCATGTCCCCGTGCAGACGGATCCGCTTCGGGAACAGCCGGAAGGACCGTGCCGTGCGCATCAGGGTCAGGATCACCAGCACGGCGCTCACCAGCTGGGACGCCACCGTGGCTGCGGCGGCGCCGGCCACGCCAAGCTCACAGCCGATGACCAGGATCACGTCCAGGATGATGTTGGTGATGGCGGAGGCCATCAGGAAATACAGCGGACGCCGGGAATCACCCACGGCCCTGAGCACGCCGCTGCCCATGTTATAGATCATGGTGGGGATCATGCCCATGAAGTAAATCCGGATATAGCTCACCGCGTGCGGCATGACGCTGTCCGGCGTCTGCATGAGACGCAGCAGTGCGGGGGACAGAAAGTATCCCACCACCGACAGCATGAGTCCGAAGACCAGGGACATGGCAAAGGCGGTGTGCACGGCCCGGGACACATCCATGTCCTTGCGTGCACCGTAGTACTGGGAAATAATGACCGTCGCACCGGAGGACAGGCCCACAAAAAAGCCCACCAGAAGATTGACGATGTTTCCCGTGGCTCCGCCCACCGCAGCAAGCGCTTCCTTGCCGACCGCCTTGCCGACGATCATGGCGTCAACGGTATTGTAAAGCTGCTGGAAAAAGGTTCCCAGCAAAATGGGGAAGAAAAACATCAGAAGCTGCTTCCAGATCACACCTTCTGTCATGGGTCCGTCCATGACTTCCCGACGACGTTCCTGCTCCATGGGCTGCCTCCACCAAGTCGTGTCAAAAGGTTGGCATACAGATATGTCTATATCACAGCCGTCTTTCTTTGGCAAGAGGGAAAAAAGAATCAGCCAGCGCCTTATGCTGCTGGCTGATTCCGTCATGATCCGAGATAGGCTTTCTGCACCGCGTCATTGTGCAGAAGATCCTCCGCTTTTCCGCTCATGGTGATGTTTCCGGTCTCCATGACATAGGCCCGGTCGGCCACGGAAAGGGCCATGGCCGCGTTCTGCTCCACCAGGAGCACTGTCACGCCGGAGCCGTGCAGTTCCTGGATAATGGAGAAAATCTGTTCCACCAGAATGGGTGCCAGACCCATGGACGGCTCGTCCAGCATCAGAAGCTTCGGACGGCTCATCAGCGCGCGGGCCATGGCCAGCATCTGCTGCTCGCCGCCCGACAGCGTTCCGGCGATCTGCTTTTCGCGCTCCTTCAGGCGCGGGAACCGCTGGAACATTTCATCCAGTGAGCCCGCGATCTCCGTGGCCGGACGGGTATACCCGCCCATCTCCAGGTTTTCGCGCACGGTCAGGGCCTGGAACACGCGCCGGCCTTCCGGACACAGGGACAGGCCCTTGGGTACAATGCGGCTGGCCCCGATGCCGGTGATGCGCTCATCGGCGAAGTATACATCGCCGCTTCTCGGCCTGAGCAGGCCCGCAATGCTGTTGAGGGTCGTGCTCTTGCCGGCGCCGTTGGCGCCGATGAGCGTGACGATTTCATCCTCTTCCACTTCCAGGGATATGCCCTTGATGGCGTGAATGGCGCCGTAGTAGACGTGGATGTCTTCCACTTTCAGCAGGCTCATGCTCACGCCTCCTTCCGTTTGCCCAGATAGGCTTCAATGACCGTGGGATTGTTCTGAATGTCATCCGCGGTGCCCTTGGCAATGATCTTGCCGAAATTGAGCACGCAGATGCCCTCGCAGATGCCCATGACCAGGCTCATGTCATGCTCGATGAGCAGAATGGCGATCTGGAACTGATCCCGGATCCTGCCGATGTTCTCCATGAGCTCCTCGGTCTCCCTGGGGTTCATGCCGGCCGCGGGCTCGTCAAGCAGGAGCAGGGACGGATTGGTGGCCAGGGCACGCACAATCTCCAGGCGGCGCTGGGCGCCGTAGGGCAGGCTGCCCGCGCGCACATCCGCCAGGTTCTGCATGTCAAAGATAGACAGAAGCTCCAGGGCTTCCTTGTGCTGTCTTCTCTCCTGGGACCAGTATCGCGGCAGACGCAGGATGCCGGTGAACATGTCATAGCGGATCTGATTGTGCAGGCCGATGCGCACATTCTCTTCCACCGTCATGTTGCCGAACAGGCGGATATTCTGGAATGTCCTTGCCACGCCCAGCTTGCTGGCCTGCACAATGTTCAGGCCCTTGGTGTCGTGCCCGTTGATGAGCACGGTGCCGCTGGTGGGCTCATACACCTTGGTCAGCAGATTGAACACGGTGGTCTTGCCGGCGCCGTTGGGACCGATAAGGCCGGCGATCTCCGTACGCCCGATGGTGAGGTTGAAATCATCCACGGCCTTGAGGCCGCCGAACTCGATGCCCAGGTGATGGGCTTCCAGCACCGGCTGCTTGCCCACGTCCCGCTCCGGCACGATGGAGTGGCTGGGAACAGGAACCATCTTGGTTTCGGATCTGTGTTTCTTTGCCGTCATGGTCATGCCTTTTGCCCTCCTTCCACACTGCCTTCCCTGCGGAACCTGGCCACAAGCCGGCTGGCCATGCTCTTGAGAATGGGATTGTTGGTTGCCAGCATCACGAGAATCAGCACCACGGCATAGGCCAGCATGCGGTAGTTCTCAAACGCGCGGAGCACTTCCGGAAGCACGGTAAGCAGCGTGGCTGAGATAATGGAGCCAAGCACATTGCCCAGTCCGCCGAGCACCACAAACACCAGCACGTTGATGGACTGGTTGAAGGTGAACTGCACCGTGGTGATGGTGGGCGAGTTCAGGCCGTAGAGCGCGCCTGCCATACCGGCGAGCACGGAAGCGGTGACAAAGGCCATCATCTTGTACTTGGTCACGGGCACGCCCATGGACTCCGCCGCAATCCGGTTGTCCCTAATGGCCTTGATGGCACGGCCGGAACGGGAATTGATCAGGTTCAGCACCACAATGAGCGTCAGAAGGATGAGCACGAAGCCGGCGGCAAAGGTGGAAATACGCTTGATGCCCACCGCGCCTTTTGCGCCGTCCACCAGCATGGTCACGCCCTCGGGCAGCTGCTTGTTCAGGAAGCTGAAGTGCAGCCCGTTCTCATTCACGGCGATATAGGTGACATTGAGAATGCTGCGGATGATTTCGCCGAATGCCAGCGTCACAATGGCCAGATAGTCGCCCCTCAGACGCAGCACGGGCACCCCGATGATCACGCCGGCAATCCCGGCGCAGATGCCGCCGCCGGCCACAGCCAGCACCAGACGCAGCACCTCATTTTCCATCTGAAAGGTTTTCAGAAGCCAGCCGCTGATGACCGCCCCGGCAAAGGCACCCACGCTCATGAATCCAGCGTGTCCTAGGCTGAGCTCGCCGGAAATGCCGATGACCAGGTTCAGGGAGATGGCCATGATGATCCAGCAGCAGATAGGCACCAGCTGGCCTTTCAGCGTACGCGTGATCTGCCCTGCGGCGATCATCTGCGTCAGAACCACATAGGCAATGATGACGACGCCGAAGGTGACAATATTGTAGATGAGTTTGTTCCGTTTTGCTTTCGTCATATGCCTCACCTCACACTTTCTCCCGCACCGTCTTGCCCAGAAGGCCGGTGGGCTTGACCAGCAGCACAATGATCAGCACCGCGAACACAATGGCGTCTCCGAGGTCCGTGGAGATATACGCTTTGCTGAAAATCTCGATCACACCCAGAAGAATGCCGCCCAGCATGGCGCCCGGGATGGACCCGATGCCTCCGAACACAGCGGCCGTAAACGCCTTGATGCCGGGCATGGAGCCGGTGGTGGGCTGCAGGATCGGATAGGACGAGCACAGAAGAATGCCCGCAATCGCCGCCAGGGCACTGCCGATGGCGAAGGTCAGGGAAATGGTGCGGTTGACATTGATGCCCATCAGTTCCGCAGCGCCCCGGTCCTCGGAAACGCAGCGCATGGCCTTGCCCAGCTTGGTGCGGGAAGTAAAGGCCGTAAGCACCACCATGATCACGATATTGGCGAGAATGGTGATCAGGGTTGATCCGGCGATCTTCAGGTCACCGCCGAAGAGCGATATGGTGGGAATGGAAATCATGCTCTTGGGGAAGTTCTTGGGATTTGCGCCCCAGATCATCAGGGCCAGGTTCTGCAGAAGATAGCTCATGCCGATGGCCGTGATCAGCACAGCCAGGCTGGTGGCCTTTCTGAGCGGACGGTATGCAAAGCCCTCAATCACAACACCCAGAACGGTACAGACGATCATGGACACGAGCAGTGCCACCACCGGCGGCAGATTCCAGTACTGCAGCGCACAAAAGGCGACATAGGCGCCTACCATGATCACGTCACCATGGGCAAAGTTCAGCATCTTGGCGATGCCGTAGACCATGGTGTACCCGAGTGCAATGATGGCATAAATGCTCCCCAGACTGATTCCGTTGACCAGATTGTCCAGAAAGATCATATTTCTTGACCTCCCCTGCTGTTTTACGGTCTATTCTACCATATTTTTCCCTGCTTGGTGACCCCTGAAGGGATTCCCGGAAAAAAGGGGAAGCCGGCCCCGGAAAACCCGGAGCCGGCCAGAGTGCCCCTGTCTGAATTAGTTCTCGAATACCACGTATACGCCGTTTTCGATCACAGCGGCCATAGGCGTCTTGGTCACAGCACCGGAAGCATCCCACTGCATGGTGCCGGTCAGGCCTTCCACGGTGATGGTGGGCATGACAGCGATCATGGCTTCGCACACGTCGGCGGGATCCATGCCTTCGGTGATGCCGGCAGCCTCAGCGGCGGCAGCCAGGATGTAGATGCCGTCATAGGCGTCAGCGGCGAACTGGATGGGAGTTTCGCCATAGGCAGCCTGATACTTGGTGACGAAGTTCACAGTCTTCTCATCGGTGGAGGTAGCGACGAAGGGGGTCAGCAGCATGACGCCCTCTGCCAGAGAGGTGTCAAAGCCTTCGATGCCCAGGATGCCGTCCATGCCGTCCACGCCGAAGAAAACGGGCTTGTAGTCCTTGGCAGCAGCGGTCTGCAGGATCATGGAAGCGGGGCCGTAGTACATGGGCAGGAACACAACTTCCGCACCATTGTTCTGGGCGTCAGCCACCTGCACGCTGAAATCGGTGGTCTCATCGGTAAAGGTAGTCTCGCTGACGATTTCCAGACCGACCTTGGCGGCTTCTCCCACGAAGGTGTCACGGACACCGGTGGAGTACACGTCGGCGTTGTTGTAGATCACAGCCACCTTGGTGCCCAGCTTGTGCTCGGAGATGTACTGAGCGCTGGCAAGGCCCTGGTTGGGGTCGGTGAAGCAGATCTGGAACACGTTGTCGTTGTTGTCGGAACCGTCGTCGCTCAGACCGATAACGGCCACAGCACTGGCGGAGGGAGTGAGCATGAAGGTGCGCTCGTCATAGGCCACGGCAGCGGTGGCTTCGCAGGGCTTGGAGGTGGTGGTGCCCAGGATCATCTGAGCGCCGGCATCCATGGCCGCGTTGTAGGCGTTGATAACCTTTTCCACATTGTGCTCATCATCTTCGTTGATCAGCTCGATGCGGTATTTGCCGCCGGCAGCGTTGATTTCTTCCACAGCGATCTCAGCGCCGTGCAGGGTGGCAAGGCCGTACTGGGCAGCAGCACCCGTGGTGGGGCCGATATGCGCAATCTTCAGTGTGATCTGTTCTTCAGCAGACGCCACAGCGGCCATGCTCAGAACCATCATGGCAGCCAGAACCAGGGCCAACAGTTTCTTCATAAAGGTTCCTCCTCATTGAAATACAGCCTGCTCGTCCGGCAGGTCAGATTTGTGCATTCGTGGAATGCGCTTACATTATATTCACCCGGCTTATATGCGTTCAAGATTATTTCTGTTCATTTTGTGTTTTTTAGCACATCCGGGCACCTGGCCCGCCGCAGCTGGTTTTTCAGGCTTTCTCCGCCGCAAAACATCTCTGCAAAAGGCTTTCCGGGCGCTGAAATCTTGACAGTCTTCCTTTATTGCATGTAAAATAGGATGTGTTTTTATGCAGATGACACCTTCCACATCTTTTTCCCAGGACGCCCGAAAGGTGTCTTCCCTGCAATATTTCTTCATCTTGCCCTGCCCGCCACAGGCGGATGCCGGAAGGAGGAAGGACGAAACGTCTTCGTCCCATGTAAGGTTTATGAAACAGAAACTGTTCGCTCTCCTCGTGCTTGCCCTTTGCTTCACCTGTATGCTTGTCACGGTGCAGGCTGCGGAGGTAAACCCCATCAAGGTGGCCATGCAGCTGAGCACCAGTACGTTTACAGAGCCCCGGGAAATCACGGTATCCATCAAGGTCTCCAATACCGGGGAAGAACCGCTTCCCGGACCCGTCACGCTGTACTATCCCAACGGAAACCAGGTGGATGGTTTCGGCGCTCCCGTGCTTGAAGCCGGCGCCTCCAAGTCCTGGACGGGCCCCATCGAAGTGACCCAGGCCATGCTGGATGCAGGAAAGATCACCTTCAAGATCCAGTATTCCCGCCACAATGAAGCAGGCGAGCTCGTTTCCATGGCCCGCAATTTTTCCAAGGAAATCACCTATACCGGCGGCGTTGCCTCCGTGGAAATCAACAGGACCATCGCGCCTACCACGGCCGGCAAGAACCAGGAGGTCAGCATCACCTATGATGTGATCAACACCGGCACCCTGGACATCACCAATGTGTCCATCACCGAGAACAAGGCCATCGCCTCCAAGCCCGCCACCATTGAGCGCGTGGCCGCCGGCGAGAAAAAGAGCCATACCTTCACCTTCAAGATGGGCACAAAGGACATGGTCAGCCAGGCCGTGATCACCTACACCGCCGGCGGCGAGTCCCAGACGGTGTCCAAGGACGCGGCCACCATCCGCTATGGCGAAGTCCGGCTGAAGGCCAGCCTGTCCTCCGACAAGAAGGGCGGACTCCCCGGGGACAAGGTGAAGCTCACCCTGAAGCTGGCCAACAGCGGCAAGACGGACTACACCAACATCGTGGTCACGGATCCCCTGCTCGGCGAAGTCTTCGCCGGGGAAACCGCGCCTGCCGGCAAGACCACCGTGCTGGAAAAGGAAGTCACCATCACCGAAAACGTGGATTATCAGTTCACCGTCACCGCTTCTGATTCCGGCGATACCGAGGGCGTGGAAATCACCACCGAGCGCGTAAGCCTCACGGCGCTTTCCCCGGATCAGGTCATCAGCCTGACGGTCAACGCCGAGGCCGACCGCGATATCGTCTACATGGCGCCCGGCACGGTGCGCTTCCGCGTCTATGTCACCAACAATTCCACAGTGGATGTCAATGATGTGGTCATCACCGCTTCCGGCGTCACCCTCTACACCTTCCCTACCATCCTGGCCGGCGAAACCCGGGATTTCACAAGGGATGTGCATGTGAATCTGACGAACGACAACCCCAGCGGCAAGTTCCAGTTCGTGGCCAGTGTGCGCAATCAGCTGAACGAGACGGAAACCTTTGAGAGCAATATCCTTCCCATCGTTTACATGATGCCCACGCCCGTGCCCACTGAGGCGCCCATTGTGACCCCGCCCAAGCCTGTCTATCTCCAGCAGCCCTCGGAAGCGGACCTGGAAGTCGATTACTCCCGGTATCAGTCCATGCTCCAGCTGGCTGCGAACATTCTTCTGCCCGTCTTCGGCGTTCTGCTGCTGCTGAGCATTGCCGCCATTACCCGCCGTATCATGATCCGCCGGCACTCCGCTGCCGCCGTGGATCATCTGGAGCGTTCGGGTTCCCGGGATTACAGCCAGCCCTTTGATACCTACATGAACGGGGAGAGCGCCCAGCCCGAGCAGGAAGCGGATGCGGAAGCCTCCGAACCCTCGGAGGACAGTGAAAAAACCGATTCCGTAAATCCCGCGGATCCCACGGATCCGCCCGCACAGGCCTGAGTGCCATAAACCAGGAAGCAGCCCGTCTGCTTCCTGGTTTTTTGTCTTGCACTCTTCCGGGAAACGTGGTACAACTCTCCCCGCCCTCATCTAATGAAGGCAGACTCCCTGAAAGGACCTGTTCTATGTCCCGGAATCGCACCAGAGATATGACAGAGGGCTCGCCTCTGAAACTGATCATCACCTTCGCCGCGCCCCTGCTGTTCGGCTTTCTCTTTCAGCAGCTCTACAGTTTTGTGGACACGGCCATTGTCGGCAAGTACCTCGGCGCGGCCAAGCTGGCTGCCGTCGGAGACACCGGAAGCATCAATTTCCTGATCCTCGGCTTCTGCCAGGGCTGCTGTTCCGGTTTCGCCATTCCCATCGCCCAGACATTCGGCGCGCGGGATGAGGCAGGTCTCCGGCGCGCGGTCACCGGCAGCATCCGGCTGTGCACGGTCCTGAGCGTTTTCATGGCTGTGCTCACCGCCCTTGCCTGCCCGGCCATGCTCCGGCTCATGAATACACCGGAGGAGATCATTGCCGATTCCATTTCCTATATCCGCATTATTTTCATAGGCATTCCGGTGACAATCCTGTATAATATGGCCAGCGGAATTCTGCGCTCCCTGGGAGACAGCCGCACGCCGGTGCTTTTCCTGATCATGGCATCCCTGATCAATATTGTGCTGGATTTCGTGCTGATCCTTGTCTTCCACATGGACGTGGCCGGCGCCGCCATCGCCACGGTGATCAGCCAGCTCTGCTCCGGCATCGGCTGCCTGCTGGTCATGCGCCGGAATTTTCCGATCCTGCGCCTTTCCCGGGAAGACTGGAACACGTCCCCGACCCAGCTCTGCAAGCTTGCGTCCATCGGTCTGCCCATGGGACTGCAGTACTCCATCACCGCCATCGGCTCGGTGATCGTGCAGTGGTCTGTCAACGGCATCGGCGTCAACGCGGTGGCTGCCGTGGCCGCCGGTGCCAAGGTCAGCATTTTCTTCTGCTGCTTCTTTGACGCCGTCGCCACCACCATGGCCACCTTTGCCGGACAGAACATGGGCGCCCGGAAAATCTCCCGTATCCATCAGGGGCTTCTGAGCTCGGCGCTCCTCGGGATCATCTACTGTCTGCTGGCCCTTGGCGTCATTCTGCTGGGCGGCCGCGGGCTTCTGGGACTGTTTGTGGACGCCGGAAGGGATCCGGAAGTGCTGGAAATGGCTTTCCAGTTCCTGCGGACCAGCGCCGTGTTCTATATCCCGCTTCTGTTCGTAAACATTCTGCGCTTTTCCATTCAGGGCATGGGATACACGCGCATTGCCATGATCGCCGGTGTGTTTGAAATGGTGGCCCGGACCCTGGTGGCCCTGTTCCTCGTGCCTGTTCTGCGGTATGATGGCGCTGTGCTGGCCAATCCTGCCGCCTGGATCATGGCAGACCTGTTCCTGTTCCCCTGCTACTTCCATGTGCTGCATATGGTGCATCAGCGCCTGCATGAGCCAAGACAACCCAAGGAGGAATCCGCGTGCTGAAAAAGATTGCATCCTTCACCATTAACCATGACATTCTGACGCCCGGCCTGTATCTTTCCCGGGTGGACGGAAACGACATGACCTATGATCTGCGCCTGAAGACACCCAATCAGGG
Organism: uncultured Clostridia bacterium; assembly: GCA_946534895.1. Lineage (GTDB taxonomy): Bacteria > Bacillota > Clostridia > Christensenellales > Aristaeellaceae > UBA2943. Next base: position 3,978 of record CAMNDE010000034.1, on the reverse strand, counting down.
GGATTACCTGGAAAACGGCGCCCTGCACACGCTGGAGCATCTGATCGCCACCTATCTGCGCTCCTCGCGCTTTTCCGATGAAGTGGTCTATTTCGGACCCATGGGCTGCCGGACCGGATTTTACATGATCCTGCGCGATACCATTGATGTCCCCGAAGTGATCGCGCTCACCCGGGAGGCCTTCCAGTTCGCCGCCGAGTATGAGGGAGAAATCCCCGGCGCGAAGAAGCGCGAGTGCGGCAATTATCTGGAGCATGACCTGGCCGGCGCGAAAAAGGAAGCCGCCGCTTATGTAAAAGTCCTCACGCTCTGGCAGCCGGAGGACCTGACCTATCCCACAGAAGCGGATGGTAACAGAGCATGAGAATTCTTTTTCTGGCCGACCTGCACGGAAACATGGTCGCCACGGAGGCCATGGAAAAAATGATCCGCTTCCTGGCGCCCGATGATATCTGGTTTCTGGGCGACGCGGTGGGAAAAGGCCCCCAGAGCCGGGAAACCTGCGACTGGGTGCGCGCCAACTGCCGGCATTTCATCGGCGGCAACTGGGACTACGGCATCGGCGGACGCGAGTTCAGCGAGGACGGCTATTTCTGGGACCAGCTGGGAGAAGAGCGCATGGCCTGGCTCAACAGCCTGCCCCTGGAAGATGAACTCACGGTCTGCGGCCAGCGCTTCCGTCTCTTTCACGGGCGTCCGGTGACCCCGCTGTTGGTGGCCACCACGGAAAGCACTGAGCTGGAACCCCTGTTTGAGACAGAGAAGGGGCGGTTTCAGGGCGTTCTCTTTGCCGACAGCCACCGGCCCTTTGTGCGCACGCTGAACTGCGGATACTACATGAACACCGGAAGCGTGGGCAATTCCATGGGCGTTCCCCGGGCGCATGCCCTGCTCATGGAAAGCGTGGAAACGCTCTCTGCCCTCTCCTTCCAGGTCATTTCCGTGCCCTATGACAACGAAAAGGCGGCACAGATCGCGCGCAGCGATCCGCATCTGCCGCACAAGGATGCCTATATCCGGGAGGTCCTGACCGGAATCTATTCCCGCGACTAGTGTTCTGCATCAAAAAAGCATGGGCTGACGGGGGTCTTCCATAAAACAGTATTAGCCAGAAATTCAGAAAAGGCATCTGCGTGCTGGATTGGTCAATACTGAATTATGGAGGAAAACACAATGAAATCTCTGTTTGAAGAGCTTGGCGGCACCTATACCTTGGGCAAAGACGGAATGTACTATCCGAACCTGATGATTGAGGAAGCTGATCAGCGCTCCATTGGAAAATGGGGACGGATGCACAGGAAATACCTGAAGGAGCAGTATCCGAGCCTTTATCAACGGCTCCTTCTGAACGGGACTTTGGGCAGGCATCTTGCCGATACAGACGAAAGGGCGGCAGCGATGCTTGAGAACCTGATCGCGCAGATGGTCAGGCAGGAAGGCGTCACGGAGCAGCTCAAGGCCGAGCGGCCCATGGTATGGGTTGGCAGGATGAACAATATTCGCAGCCGAGCCGAAGAGATTATCATGGAAGAAGTCATCAATACCCTGTAAACCGAACAGTCGCTGGCAAGGCTGAGCAAACCTTGCCAGTGACTACTTTTTTGGAGGTTTTTAGAAACTTGCAGGTGAAATCAATAATACTTCAAATCATATTCCCGGTCCTTCAGCCCTTCCTGCCATAGCAATTCCTCTTCTTCCACGATATGTCCATCCGTCCCGTCCAGCACGACGCGGTAATGTACTCCATAGAAATCATTGGGGTTGCTGAATATAAATTTCCACACGTTTCCGGGATATACTTTTCGGGAAACATCGAAGCATTCGCACAAAACCGCCATGCCCGAGGAAGCGCCATATTTACTTTCTACCGCCTGTTCAGCCAGTGCAATGGCTGCATCATAAGACAGTTCCTGATCCTTCGGCACCCCATAAGCGTAGTCCAAGGTCAGGGCAATATCCTGTTCGATGGATTCATAGTCCTTGGTCAATTCCAGCATTTCTGCGGAATACGCGGCCTTTTGATCGTAGGGCCATTGGCGGAAGTGACGGTTTTCATTTTGCTCGCAGTATTCCAGGTGCCGCTTAAAATACGCAGGCCGCTCTAGTTCCTTTTGACGCAGGGCTGACGCTGCTGCGGCTTTTTCTTCCAGCGTCGGTTCGTCAATATCCGGGTCTCCGATCACTTGCCCTGCCTGATCCACCACGCAGGTGTAGAACCTTTCCACATAGCTGTCGCTGTCCTCTTTGAGCACCTGGAACTGGATGAACCAACGGCGATAATCGGGTTGCTGGTTGGTTACATACAGATTGGTCACTACCCGACAGTGATCCAGTGCACCTTCTGATAGTTCATGGGTCCGCAGGATCGCGCTTTTTGCAATGGCTACTGCTTCCGCTTCTGACAGATCGCTGTTTGTGGTGTTGATGAAGGTATCATCCGCTTCATTATGGGGCTTGGAACGGTCGGACTGCTGCTGCCAGACCCGTTCCTCCGGGGTGAAGGTATCAGGGGGCTGCACTCAGTTAGCGATAAAAGCTCAATGTACCCACGCTTACAATACACCCAATATCACACCGCTTTGTCAAGAAAGACCGTTCAATGCTTCTGCCTGGTTTCCAGATACGGATCGTTTTCCAGCGCCAGCCGCCGGGCGCAAAAGAAATTAATCGCTTCTGTGATCAGGTCGCTGTAAGAAAAATCGTATTTCAGCAGTAGCGACATCCATGATAGCTTTCCTCCCCGTTAGCATGCTTTAGTTTTTTCGTGACAAATCCTGTGGTGAAAAAACTAAACTTTTTATATCCCTGGGAAACTAGCATATCATGTTAGCATTCTTTAGTATATCCGAGGGGATATTTGACGCTTACGGTAAAAGTCTGTATATCCAACAGGTCTCAGCAGAGTCAGAGCAAAAGGAAAAGCTTTTCACATTGAAAAGCACAACCTTCACGAATAAAAGAGCCAATCCCATATTTCAACGGATCGGCCCTTGGAGGGATGACGTTCAACTTGTCATACAGACTTTTCTTTTACTTCCGCCAGGGTGGGAACACTGGTGATGCCGCCGTGCTTCTGGGTGGACAGGCTGGCGGCGGTGCAGGCGAAGCGGACGATCCGGGTCAATTCCTCTTCCGTTAAATCGGAAGGGGATTTTTTGTATTGCAGGAACTGGCTCATGGCGCTGCCGCCGAAGATGTCGCCCGCGCCGGTGGTATCAATGACCTGAATCCCGGAGGGGCTGTTCACCGTTATTTGATGGGAGGCGGTAACGGCATAGCAGCCCTTGGGGCCCAGGGTGATATAGGCCAGGGAGACGCCGTATTCGTTCAGCAGCTTCTTGCCGCCCTCCTCCGGGGTCAGGCCCCACAGGAATTCGATTTCCTCGTCGCTGATCTTCACGATGTCCGCTTGCTTCAGGCTCCATTCCATGGCCGCCTTGGCGTCCGCTTCGTTTTTCCACAGGGGCTTGCGCAGGTTGGGGTCCAGACTGATCAGCAATCCATGGGCCTTCGCCAATTCAATGGCTTTCCGGGTGGCGGAGGCTGCGGGCTCGTCCGTCAGGGACAGCGTGCCGAAATGGAACACCTTCGCATCCGCGATCAGGCTTTCGTCGATTTCATCGGGGGTCAGGCAGGTATCCGCGCCGGGCTTGCGGGCAAAGCTGAAATCCCGGTTCCCGCTTGCGTCCAGGGAAACGAAGGCCAGGGTGGTGAACTGGTTTTCGTCCGTCAAAACGCCCTTTGTTTCGATCCCGGCGTTTTGCAGCGTTTGGATCAGCAGGCGGCCGAACAGATCATCGCCCACCTTGCCGATCATGGCGGTTTTGCAGCCGTACTTGTTCAGCGCCGCCAGAAAATTGCCCGGCGCGCCGCCGGGATTGGCGGAAAGGGTGGGATAGCCCGCGTCGTTGACGTATTTCGGGGCAAAGTCAATCAGCAGTTCGCCCAGGGCAACAACGTCATATGTTTTCATGGCTC
>CAMNDE010000033.1:0-36310 GCA_946534895.1 uncultured Clostridia bacterium | reverse complement strand
AAGGAAATCAGAGGATTTCTTCATGGTGCGGCCTTTTGGATGATCAGAGCTTTTTCCGTTTCTGCATCTGTTCAAAGAGTGTATCGGTGGTATGGGTTCTGTCACTGGAAGCGGGAATCTGCTTTGGCTTTTTCGCTTCCTTCGCTTTTTCTGGCTCTGCCTGCGCGGATTCCTTCCGGCGTGCCGGCGAGGCTCTGAGCAGGCGGCGCTGGGCGATGTCGAGCAGGAAAAGCATCAGGGCAGCGGGAAGCAGAATGCCCGACAGGTCCTGGCGCGCCTGCACGCTGCGGGGCGGGAAGTCCAGCAGGTCCGCAGGACTGGTAATTACGCGCCCGCCGCTTGAGAGCGCCAGCTGCCTGAGGGCTTCCGTGTCCTGGCGCCGGAGATCATACTCGGCACTGTAGGGGACCGCGATACCGCTCTCCAGGTGCGCAAGCACCTCATCGTCTTTGACAAGCGACAGGGATACGGCATAGGACGCTGCGGTGGAGGGAAGCTCCGCGGCATAGGTGGCGGCGCCGGTGCGGTTCAGTTCCAGGGACAGGGCCTGGCCCTGCGGGGAGGAGAGAAGCGCGCGGCATACCGCTCCGTCATCTGCGACGGGAGCCGTGTAGACCAGGGTATGCCCGTCCAGTTCCAGATGCCCGCTGCTGTCATCGGCGGGCAGGACATGGGCCACAAGCCCGGCAAAGAAAGCAGGTGCGTCCTCCCAGGCAAGGAAGCTGCGTGTCCATCCACCCTGAACGTCACTCATGAATGAGACAACACGGCCCTTTCCGGGCTGCCACCAGGCGAGAATGGGATCGCCGCGGTCCGAGATCAGGGAAACGGTGGCGGTATCCTTTTCCGTGGATGCGAGATATCCGTCCAGTACGGGAAACCCGGAAAAATCCGTGAGGCTCGAGTCCGTGACGGCCGGGGTAAAGGTGCGGTTCTGGATATAGTTCTGGGCGACCATCATGGTTTCCTTGGCGAAGATGCGGGGCAGGTTGTCGAACTGCCCGGCGCTGTAGGCGCGGCCGTGACCGATCCGGGCAAGGCGAAGCATGGTCTGATGATCCGCGCCGTCGCCCACGGCCACCGTAGTCAGGGTGATGCCTTCCCGGGCCATGGATTCCACAATCTGTTCATAGCCGGTGTCGCCGGACTCGCCGTCGGTGAGGAAGATGACATGCCGGTACGCGGCCTCGGTCTGGGTCAGGGCATTGAGGGCCATGGCCAGCGGCGTATAGAACGCGGTGCCGCCGCCGGGCCGGATGCTGCCGATGGCGGAGCGCACGCCCTCCGGGTCACTGAGCGGACTCAGGGGCCAGACCCACTGTCCGGCGTCATCAAAGGCGATCACGCCGATACTGTCCTTTTCTGTGAGCACGGACACCGCTTCCGCGGCGGCCTGCTTGGCCACGTCCAGACGCGTGACGCCCCAGGCGGCATCGCTCATGGACCCGGACTGGTCGATCACCAGGATCAGGGCGGTGGACGGAAGCTCGGCACGGTTGCGCACATCCATGGTGACGGGCAGCAGCTGTTCCAGGTCAGAGCCCCGGAAACCGCCCAGGGCATAGGTGCTGTCTCCGCCAAAGGTCACAAGCCCGAGTCCGAAGTCGCGCACAGCGGTGATCATGGCCTGCAGGGATTCCTCGCGGACCGTGCCCAGGTCAAGGTTCACAAGGCACAGGGCCTGCCAGGCCAGCAGGTCTTCCGGTGCGGAGGGCAGCGCGGTGGCCGGCAGGGTTTCGCAGTCCATGCCTGCGGAACTGAGCATGCTCTTCAGCTCGGCGGCGTCTCCGCTGCGGCTTTCCACCAGGAGCACGCGCATCCGGCCCATCTGGCGCGTAAATGCGCCGCGCTCATTGTTCTCGGGCACCGAGTCGCCCGACATCTGTACCCGCGCTTTCCAGGCGGTCAGCGCGGAATCGGACGGGTCCGCGGAGAAGGAAAAACGGTTCTGTCCGCGGTAGAGCTGGACATCGCGGGAGGCGAGAATCTCATCATTCTGATACAGATAGACCGTGGCAGTTCCGGCTGCAGTGCTGTCCAGGGTGACCTCCAGGTTCAGTTTCTGGCCGGCATAGGCCAGGGATGGCACCGACAGATCGCTGACCTGCACATCCGCGCCGGTACCTGCCTCGGGGATCAGGACATTGACGGGCAGGGAGGAATAGGAAGGCGTTTCCGTAAGCCCGTCGGATATGACCGCAAGCCCGCCCAGCGTGCTTTCGCTGAGCAGTGCGCGTCCGAGGCCCAGAGCCTGGGTGAGGTTCGAGCCGTCCGGGTTCACGCCGCTCTGGATGCCGGTCAGGGTCTGCCCGGCGGCGGGATTCTTTTCCACCAGCGCGTTCTGCCCGAACACGATGACGCCGACCTCGTCCTGGGGAGCGGCGCTGAGCGCCGCCTGGGCAAGGCTCAGCACCTCATCTTCAGGCGCGGAGGCGGACCGGTCCAGGATGAGATAGGAGACATGATCACGGGAAGGCGTGTTCAGGGAAAACCCGGCCAGCGAAAGGATCAGCAGCAGTGCGATCAAAGCGTGCATGCCCATGGAAATCCGGCCCCTGAGACTGCGGCGCACCCGGGCAGGGCACAGAAAAATGAGCGCAGCCGCGGCGGCGGGGAGCAGCAGGAGCAGGATCGGACGTGTGAATTCAGGCACCACGGCAGTACACCCCCCATTCGAGGAAAAGCAGAAGGAGAAGCACACCGAGCAGGATCAGGCGCAGGTCCCGGCGGCCGCTGTGCTCAGCAGGGCTGTCGCCCGAATGTCCGGATGCGGTCAGGGTGGTATCCGACTCGGACTCCGGCACGGAAAGCGCGAACCGGGCGGTGTGCGACTCAGCGCGGTCCTGCCAGGAAAGCGTATAGATGCCGGACAAACGTGTGTCGGTGAACCGGGATGCGGGCACCGTCTGCTGCGTGCCGTCCGGGCTTTGCAGGAGCAGCTGCTCCGCGGAGGCGGGGAGCGCAAAGGTGACGGCTGTGCCGCATTCGCCGGTGCCTGTCTGCAGGCTGGTGCTGGGAATCAGCTCTTCCAGCATGCCGGACATGAGCAGCGGAAAGTCATAGCGCAGGGCCAGGTTCGTGTCCTGGAGATCAAAGCCCAGGGCGAACCCGTCAGGGAGCCGCGTGATCAGGGCGTCCTCCCCGAGGCTCATGAGCGGAGTGCCGCTGAGCAGGGGCACATAGCAGCGCAGGCTCACATCCTGAAAGCGGCAGGCGCGGAACACGGGATCCGAGCCGGGTGCAGGGAACCTGCCCTGCCAGGATATTTCCTCGCCGGCATCGACTGCGGTTTCCGGGGAAGTGGAGAGCACGAGCGGGCGCGGACCGGATATATACAGGTCCGCTTCTGCCCCGCTGTCCGAGCGCAGCACGGTTACATCGCTGCGCAGCGTGAGCAGGGAGGAAAGAAACAGGGAATCAAAGTTCATGACAGCGGTGTAGTGCATGTCCGTGCCGGGGATGGAATGCCGGATGTTGTCCGGCGCGAGCGCGTCGCTTTCCAGAATCTCGGCGGTATAGACGGAACAGGCCGGACACGCAAGGCTCAGGGAAGCCTGGCCGTTGTCCGGAACCTCAAGCGTGCGCACGTCGAGCACTATGCCGTCACCGGTCAGGCGGATGGTGCGCACGCCGCCTGCGCCGTATGCGCGCAGCGCGACAAAGGCGAGCCCGTCCCGGACGTCAAAGGCGGTCATGGCAGTATTGTTCTGCGGCGTGCCCAGGCATTCCAGGTGCAGGTCGGGATCGGAAAGCGTATCCTTATCCGTGAACACGCAGATCTCGGCTTCGGTTTCCGCCTTCAGGCTCCGGGCCAGGGAAAGCGCGGCATCTAGATCGGCGGGACCGTCCTGTGCGCGCAGTCCGTCCAGAATCCTGCGCGCCTGCAGCCGATCCGTGGACCGGGAGAGCGGGCAGAGCGTGGACAGGGACTGGGTGATGACCGTGACCTCGGAGCCGGGGTCCATACGGTCCAGGAGCTGCAGGGCATGTGCGCGGGCAAGGTCCAGGCGGCTTCCGCCGTCCTCCCGTGTCTGCATGCTGGCCGACAGGTCAAACACGAAGATCATGTCGGTGGATTTTCCGGAGTTCATCACGGGATGCATGAGACAGAGAATGAGCACGGCAGAGGTGAGCAGCTGAAGCGGCAGGAGCAGGTGCCTGCGCAGCTTCTGCAGGGGACGCTGAGCCTGCTCCTGGGTAAGCGCGCGCTGCCACAGAAGCGTGGAGGGAACCGGATGATCATTGTGCCTCGGCCGGAGCAGGTACAGAATGACAATGACCGGCAGGCACAGAAACAGCCAGGCAAAGCCAGGGGACAGAAATGACATGGTGTTTCCTCTTTCATGAAATCAGTCCTGCGGCGGCGAGCATGGGGAGCATCTGATCCCCGGTGGGCAGGCCGGTATCCAGGCACAGGCATGGGATTTCCCGCTGACGGCAGGTCTCGCGCAGGTTCCGGAAAAAATCGTCCAGCGCGCTCCTGTAGCGGCTGAGACAGTCCGCGTCAACGGTCAGGTTCAGGGCTTCACCGGTCTCGGAATCGATCAGGCGCAGCGGGCCTTCCAGCTCCGGGTGCAGTTCTTCCGGGGACATGAGCTGCACCAGCACCACTTCCTGGTGCCGGAAGCGCAGAAAGTCCAGACAGGAAGCGATATCCCCGGTCAGGGCGTCCGTGATCACAAAGCTCAGGCCCCTGGGCAGGCCCTGGAGATCATGCACCTGTTCTGCCGGGTTCCCGCTTCCACCGCAGGCAAGGCCGTTCAGCCAGGCGTCCAGCCGGGGCAGCGCGCTGCGGGTGTGGAACAGCGGGCTCGGCTCACCGCCCAGCGGCCATATGCGGACCCGGTCCCCGGACTGCAGGGCAAGACAGGCGAGCAGTTGCGTATATTCGAGCATGGCGGGCAGCCGGCCTGCCATGGAGGCGCTGGTGTCCAGCACCAGGCTGACCATGCTGTCCTTTTCTTCCATGTATTCCCGGACATAGAGCCGGTTCAGGCGGGCATAGGCGTTCCAGTCCACTCTGCGCAGGTCGTCACCGGGCACATAGTCCCGGAAATCCGAGAGCTCGGCGGAACTGCCGCGGCTTCTGGAACGCCGGACACCGCCGGCGCCGCCGTGCGCGTATCCGTGGATCTGCAGCCGCAGCGGCGCAAGACGCTGAAGCAGCTGTTCACTGAGCATGTTCCCGGCCTCCGGTCTTTGCGAGCAGTTCCTGGATCACGTCATCCACGCTCATATGCCCGGAAATGGCCTCAAAGGTCAGGGCAAGCCGGTGGCGGAGACAGGAAGGCGCCACGGAACGGATGTCCTCAAAGGACACATTGAACCGTCCCTCCCGCAGAGCGCGCACCCTGGCGGTGGCCAGGATCGCCTGGGCGGCACGGGGGCTGGCGCCGAAGCGCAGGGAAGCACGCGCGGCCTCCGGTGCGTCCGGGAGCTCGGGATGCGTGTTCATGACCAGCTGCAGCGCAAACTGCTCCACGCTGGCGGAAATGGGGACTTCCCGGGCCGTGCGCCGGAGCTGCATGAGATCCTCCGCACCGGCCACGGCGGGAACGGATTCGGAAGTTTTCAGGTGTACAATGCCCTTCAGCTCCTCGAGGGACGGGAAGGGTACGAGGATTTTCATCAGAAAACGGTCCAGCTGCGCTTCGGGCAGGGGATAGGTGCCCTCCTGCTCCAGCGGGTTCTGGGTGGCCATGACAAAATAGGGTTCCGGCAATGGATACGTGGTCCCGCCCACGGTCACGGCGTGCTCCTGCATGACTTCCAGAAGAGCGGACTGAGTCTTGGGCGTGGCACGGTTGATCTCATCCGCCAGCACAATGGAGGCGAACACGGGACCTTTCTGAAACACGAACCCGTGATCTCGGTTCATGATCTGGGTGCCGGTGATATCGGCGGGCATCAGGTCAGGCGTGAACTGAATGCGGGAAAAGGGCAGGTCCAGCACATGGGAAAGCGTGCGCACGAGGTGCGTTTTCCCAAGACCGGGCACGCCTTCCAGCAGTACATTGCCGCCGGCGACCAGACAGAGCAGGAGTTCCTGCACCACCTGCTCCTGCCCGATCATTTCCCGGGCGATGGCGGCACGGATGCGCTCATAGGTATCGGCAAAGGACTGGATCTGATTCATGGATTCCATACGGCATGTGCTCCTTTTTCTGTTTACTGTCGGTCGCTCAGGGCCTGGAAATAGTCCACGACCAGGTCCTTCTGTGAGGAGGTGAGGTCCATGTTCCGGACCGCATCCACGGCTGTTTCGGCATAGGCGTTCCGGACCTGGCCCAGCGGAACCTTTCCGTCTGCCATGCCCTGGGAAGGCCCGGTTTCGATCTGCATGCCCTCATCATTCCGGCGCTCGCCGGAGAGCGAGGTGTCATAGGTATCCCGTCCGGCGAACTCCGGATCATAGACGGATTCAAACTCGGCTTCATGGTAATGCCCCTGGACAGTTTGCCGCCCGGAAGCGCTGCCCTGGCCCACAGCGTCACTGCGGCTGCCCTCCCCGGTGCTGGCGCCTCCGCCGCCGGGCTGCTGGCCCTGGGATGCGCCGCTGCCGGGCGCGGAAGCGCTGCCTGTGGAGCTTTCCCCGGACGAGGTGCCCTGGGCCTGCCCGGCGGCGGAAGACGCGCTCATGCCGGCGCGCAGCGCGGCCAGCAGAGCCTGGGCGGCCTGCATGGATGCGGAGGACGGGGAATTGGACGCGTTTTCCGCGGCCTGCGCGGTCTCGGAGGAAACGGATGTGCTTTCTCCGGCCTCGCCGGATGCGCCTTCCTCCGATGCTGTGCCGGATATGCCTGCGCTGCTGAGCGCCTGAGACTGGGAAGCGTCACCGGAAGCGGCAGCGGAGGCGGCCGGCATGCCGGTACGTCCGAGCATCTTTTCCGCCTGGTCAAGGCTCAGGTAGACATCCTCCATGCTGCGGCTGTCTGAAAGACTGCGGCTCAGGGTTTCCAGGATTCTGCGGATTTCCCGGTCTTCCGCTTTCGTATCGTCCAGGGCATTGGCCGCTTCCGCGGCTTCCTGTGAAAGCTCGGACGTGCGCATCTGCCAGGCCTGTCTGTCCCGCACACGCTCAAGGCCGGGATTGGGCAGAATCAGAACCAGTGCGCATGCCAGCGCGAAGCCTGCGGCACACAGAAACAGCCTGCGCGGCGCGCGCAGCGGAATGTCCGCAGGCCGGAACAGGGAAAGCTTCTGCAGGGTATCTTCATGCAGGAGCCGGCCCATGGGCGTTTCCCGGTCCGTTTCCAGAGCGGTCTGACAGCGCTCCTCAAGTCCGGCGGCGTCGGCCGCACGCGCGGCCAGCCCGTCCGGGATGGGGAGCGGCAGGGAAATCAGCGCCATGAGCGCGCCAAGCGCGGCGGGGCACAGAAGCGCCGGCCATCGGTTCTCCAGATCAAGCGCGAACAGCGTGAGCAGAAGAAACAGAAAGCCCATAAGGCTGCCGGCCAGCAGACCATAGCCGAGAAACCGGAGCATGCGGGCCAGCCTCAGCCGGCGTCTTGTGCCGGAGAGTGCCTGATGCAGTGTCATGCCTTTTTCCTCCGTCCCACAGGTCCGCGGCGGCTCAGGGGCCGGATCAGCAGTGCGCTGCAGACCACCAGCAGCAGGGAAAAGAGCACAAGGAACAGGATGCCCATGGGCAGGATGACTTCCGGACCCGCGCGGTCGATCATCATGTATGTGGCCTTGATGCGGCCCCAGTCCCGCCAGGTGAAGCTGCTGTCCATGAATCCGGTCTGACCGTTGAGCAGGGAAAAGAGTCCGACACCGGGGTTCAGAAGCAGTACAGGTCCGAGCATCCGGGCAGCCTGAGCGGAAGAGAGGTCCGCATACCGGTGCGGATCATAGAGCACGTCTGTGATGGACTGGGGATAGCCCAGAAGGGCTGGCAGACAGAACAGGTATTCCATCAGCATCAGTCCCAGAAAGCTCAGGATCAGGGCACCGATGGTGGTGCGTGAAACGGTGGACGCGAACAGGCCCACACTGGAGCAGGCCAGGGCGCAGGCGAGAAGAAAGCCTTCCCCGAGCAGGATCTGACCGAGGGTCACGCAGCCGGTGATGAGCAGCATGCACATGACCGGAAGACAGAACACCATGATCATTGCCATGCAGGCAAAGCTCTCCAGCAGCTTGCCCATCACAATGCGGAACGCACCGGTATTGGTGGTCAGAAGCAGCTCCAGGGTCTGCTTTTCCCGCTCGCCCGCAATGGAGCCGGAGGTCAGGGACGGCGCGATAAGCAGGATCAGCACAAACTGCAGAAGAATGAGCGCCTGATAGCACCGGGTGCCGGATGTGAGCGTGCCCAGGGTAATGCTTGGGCGCAGAAACCCGCTGAGAATCAGGACGGATACCAGCAGAAAGACGGACAGGCTCAGTGCCATGATGACATGCGTTTTTGCTTGCCGCATGCGGCGCAGTGCCGAGGACGCAAGAATCGGGTTAATCATGCCTGGTCACCTCCATAAAGACCTTTTCCAGGTTCATGGGCGCACGGTGCAGGTCACAGACCGGAAGCCCGCCCAGCACCAGGCGCGAGAGCATTTCATGGACTTCCTGCTCGCCGCCGTCGAGCTGCACCTGCAGAAGCAGGGATTCGGGGGACTGGATCTGCTTTACGAAGGGCAGTTCCCGGAGCAGGGTGGCAGCATCCTGCAGGGCCTGCTCATCTGTGCCCGGAAGAAAGCGGATCTCCACCGGTGCGTTCCCGTTCATCTTGTCGGAAAGCGCCTGCACGCTTCCGGAGAAAATGAGATGTCCGTGATCGATGATGGTGAGACTGTCGCACATCTCGCTCAGTTCCGGCAGGATATGCGAGGAAATGAAGACGGTCTTGCCCATCTCCTTCAGGGAGCGCAGAATGCTTTTCATGTCCGCGCGTGCCCGGGGATCCATGCCGGAGGCGGGCTCGTCCAGGATCAGCAGATGCGGGTCGTGGATCAGGGCGTGGGCCAGGCACAGGCGCTGCTTCATGCCGCGGGACAGCGTGTCCACATAGGCGTCACGCTTGTCAGTAAGCTGGACCAGTTCCAGCAGCTGACCGGTCATGCGGCTGCGCATGTCCCTGTCCAGACCGTGGCACCGGGCATAGAAGTCCAGGTACTCCCAGACCTTCAGGTTCCCGTACACGCCGAAGAAGTCCGGCATGTATCCGATCAGCCGCCGTGCCTTTGCCGGCTCCCGGAGAATGGATACGCCGTCCATGACGGCAGAACCGGAAACGGGCCGCAGGAGCGTGGCCAGGATCCGCATGGTGGTGGTCTTGCCGGCACCGTTGGGGCCGACAAAGCCGTGGAGCTGCCCGTCCCCGATGGTCATGCTCAGATGATCCAGGGCCATGTGCTTTCCATAGGTCATGGTAAGTTCAGAAATTTCAAGCATCTTTGCACATCCCTTCCAGAGAAATGGTGGGCGTTGGGATATCCATGTACTGTCCGCTGTTCGTATCCGGCCGGAACTGGACGAAGAGCTGTCCGTCCCTGGAAAGATAGGTTTCCGGATGCGCAATGTCCGCGTCAAGTTCACACCGGTCCCACTGCTGTGTTTCCTGATTGAGGATCCAGGCCTGAAGAGGAGAACCGTAGGTGCGCGTATGCAGGTTCAGAGCGGTCAGCGTGATGTCCCCGATCCCGGAAAGGTCAAAGCAGAACGTGGGGTTTTCCGAGAGCGTGTGGTAGTAGCGCGCGTAGCCGCTGGAGGCTGTGGCATGCGTGCCGGGCATCAGGTTCTCATCCACTTCCCAGCGAACGGCCTGGTCCTGGCCGGGCATGCGGTAGAACACGCCGGTGGGTCCCACGCTCTGCCAGGTCAGGGGACAGAAAATGACGCTGCGGTGGGCGCTGCGCGTGACTTCCCGGCCGTCGAGCGTCAGCGGGGACGCGGGAATCTGGTCCGGGAAGGTGATATACACCAGGGAACGGGACAGGTCCGTATTCCCCTGATAGCTGTCCGAGTCCGGCACCAGCGACTGGAGCATGGAACTCTGCAGGTATTTTTCCGGATCCTGCGTGCTGCGCGCCTGTGTGCCGTTCTCGCTGACCCGGTAGATGTATTCATCAATCAGGGCATAGACGATATCACTGTCGGAGATATCCGTAAAAAAGGTGCCGGCAGGGTACATGGGATTCTTCTTGTCCTTCACGGTTCCGCGGAGCATGGCAAAGGAAGCCTGCTCCCCTGGGGCGAGCGCAGGAATATCCGCAAAGCCCCAGGCCGTGAACACCGCGCCGGCGGGCAGGGAAAGACCCGTCAGGTTCTCGACCTGCCCGTGCAGTCCGTCCTTCTCCATCCAGATGCTGCCCGTCACGCTTCCGCCTTCAAAGGTGCGCTGCGAATACAGCTGCCGCGGCTCCCAGGCCGTGGATGTGCTGTACCCGATCCCGGTGCGGTCACCGGACACAAAACGCAGGTTCAGGTGTGTGGGCTCATCCGGCCGGCGGTCGTCCTCGTAATAGTCGTAGTAGTTTTCCTGGTCCGTTACCGTAAGCGCATCGTCTGCGTGCACAAAGTGCTCACCGGTGCCGGCGGAGGCCAGTACCGTGGACTGACGGAGCGTGCCTCCGTTTTCATGCGTGTCCAGGGTAATGACGGAAAGCGCCAGCGGACGATTGGTGGGTGAGTACAGGGAAATGCCGTACATGACGGCGCAGGCGGCAAGCGCCAGCAGCGGGTATACGGCCCACATCAGGGACTGCTGGTCATGCCTGCGCAGATACAGTGCCGCAAGGAGTGCGGCAATGAGCATGACCGGGATCACCAGCAGGGCCGGGAGCAGGCTCCGGGATTCTTCCAGGGGAATCTCGGACGCGGTGCCGTACATATACGGCAGTTCCTGGCTCGAACGGTACTGGCTGCCGGTCATGTACATGTACAGGTCCGTATCCTCGCGCAGCAGCAGGCGCTGGAACAGCACATGCGCCGGAGCCCAGGCCGCGAACTCCCGGGTGCCGGGGTCAAAGGCCAGGGTATAGACCACGCCGGCGTTCACCGGTGTACGCCAGACAAGTCCGGTTTCGCCGGATGCGATCACCGGCGCGGCGCCTTCAGCGGGATACAGCGACAGCTCCCGGTCCAGGGGCGCGTCTGCCAGGGAAAAGGTGCTGAGCAGGGCCGGTGTCGGATCGGCCTGCACGGCTGCGCCGGAGGCAAGCCCGGTCATGGACTGAAAGAACGGCCGCGAAAGCGCGCTGCCGGGCCCGCCCGAGAGCAGCACAAGCCCGCCGCCGCGGATCCATTTCTCCAGCACCGCCTGCTTTTCAGCGGACATCGCGGTCAGGTCCGTGCCGTCCACCACCAGCATGCTGAAGGCTGACATGAGCTCCGTGGACGCGGGAAAGGTGTCCGGGGTCAGGGCAATGGTCTGCCAGTATTCGCCGCGGTACAGTTCATCATTTTCCGGCAGGATGTCCATGAAGGACCAGACTTCCGGCTTGTCGGACATGACGCCGATGAGCAGGGCTGACGGGTTCAGGATCCTGCCCGGCTCCACGGTGAGCGCGCGGACGACCTCTGTGCCGCTCAGCACTTCCACGGTATACCTGTCCTGCTTGGACTGTACGGTGACGGTCATGTCCACCTGCTTTTCCGAGCCGGAAGGCAGGGACAGGGCCGTTTCATAACGGTTGTAGTCGTAGGGTGAAACATAGGTATTCAGAGCGATGGTTCCCTCAAAGTCCTGCCCATGATTGCAGACATGAATGGAAACGGGCATGGCTTTGCCATACGTCCAGGCTCCGTTGTAGCCGAGCCGGACTTCCAGGTCCAGGCTGCTGTTTTCCACTTCCGTGTGCATGGAAGCGCCGCAGGCAGTGAGCGGCAGGAGAAACAGAAGCAGCAGACAGAGAAAACGTCTCATGACAGTTCAACAACCTCCCTCATGCGGACTGGCCGCATCTATATATACGAATCGGGAAAGGCATTTGGTTCCGTACAGCGGAAAAAACAGCAGAATTGTTACAAAAGAAAGAGGGAAGCCAGCACCAGAACCGGCTTCCCTTTGGTCTTCCGTGGACAATTCCGTTGATTTATTGCGGATCCTGAAGCTTCGTGAATACGCTGAGCAGCGCGTAGCGGATCTTGCCGCTGGGCTTCAGGTGGTCGATCACCTGTTTTTTCTTACCGCACAGAGGGCATGTGGAGCTTGTGAGCGCACAGTTCCTGTGGTGCAGGTGCGTACGGAAGGTCTTGTTGTAGCAAGACAGGCAGAGATGATTCATCCCAACCCCTCCTTTCTACACGCCGGTGCATTTCCTTCTGGAGCCGGCGGTGACTGTATCATACGCATTTTTCTTCAAAAAATCCACTGGGGGTTCTATACCAGATCCGACATGTTTCGGCCTTTTTCCCCGCTTTTTCTGCGCCGGCGGCGCACCCGGTTGATGTGACGGACAAACTCGCCGGACCGGATCAGCTCCGCGATGACATACTGTTCCGTGACGGGCACGGGGCAGGAATAGAAGCCCGCACGCGCTTCAAAAATGTCCAGCATGGAACGGGGAAGCAGCATGTATCCGGCTCTCAGGGACGGGGCGATGGTCTTGGAAAACGTGTTGACATGCAGCACGCGCTCCAGCGGGTCCAGGGCGAAGAGCGTGTCTTCCGACTTGGTGGAGGCGGTGAACTCGGAATCAAAATCATCCTCCACGATATAGCCGTTCCGCTCCCGTGCAAAGCGCAGATACTCCTGGCGCTTGCTGGCACCGGCGGTGATGCCGGAGGGAAAGGAATGGAAGGGTGTTACGTGCAGCACCGTGGCCTGGCATTTCTTCAGGGCGGAGGAACGGATGCCGTCCCGGCCCATAGGCAGCATCTGACAGGTTACACCCTGCGCCTCATAGACCTGGCGGATCATGGGATAGGAGGGATCCTCCAGGGCAAACACGCGGTCCCGGCCCAGCAGCTGTACCACAAGCCCGTAGAGATACTCGGCGCCGGAACCGATAATCACCTGTTCCGGGGAAAGGCGTATGGACCGCGTGGCCAGAAGATAATCCGCCACGGCCTGGCGCAGCGCCGGCACACCGGCTGTGGGGCATCGCTCCATCAGCGCGTCCCCGTAGCGGCTGAGCACATTGCGCATGGCCCGCGCATAGGCGGCAAAGGGCAGTTCCTCCCCGCTGCGCGACTGAGCCGGCAGGGCCTGCAGCGGCGTTTCGGTTTCGGGCTGGTCCAGCACGTCCTCAGCGCGGTAGGCCACGTAATACCCGCTGCGCTGCCGGGCGACGAGGAAGCCCTCATCCACCAGAATGTCATAGGCATGACTGACGGTGATCAGGCTCACATTGTAGTTTTCCGCGGTGGTGCGGCGTGAAGGGATGCGGCTGCCGAAGGGATGGACGCCGCCGGTGATTTCACGCCTGAGATCCGCATAGATCTGCATATAGGCGGGCTGAAAGGATCCGGCCATAGGTTCACCTCCCATCATTGCATGCATCAAAGGCTCCGGACATGGTCCGGAGCCTTTGATGTGGTAGTCCTTCAGAACGGAAATCTCCGGGGCTTATGGCTGGATGCTCTGGAGCAGACCGGTGATGAGCCGGGAGAAATTGTCGGATACGCTCTCCGCACTCTGGCTGATATGACTGTGGGACAGCTGTTCACCCGTGATGCCTGCGGCCATATTGGTGACACAGTTGATCATGCAGACCTTCATGCCCATGTGCACAGCGGCAATGGCTTCAACCGCGGAGCTCATGCCGACGGTGTCGGCACCCAGCATGCGGAAGGCACGGATCTCGGCGGGTGTTTCATACTGGGGCCCGGTGACCTGAAGATACACGCCCGTCTGAACCTGGATGCCCTCTTTCCTGCCGATCTCCAGAACGGTATTGCGGAGGGTCTCGTCATAGACAGAGGTCATGCCGGGGAAACGTGTCCCGATCTCGTCGATGTTTTCGCCGATCAGAGGGGAGGGCACGAACATGGACAGGTGATCCTCCACGGCCACAAAGTCCCCGACGGAGAACGTTTCGTTGATGGCACCGACGGCGTTGGTGAGAATCACGGTCTTTGCCCCGAGAATATGCAGGACCCGGAGCGGGAACACCACATCCTGCATATCATATCCCTCATAATAATGCACTCTGCCCTGCATGACGGCAATATTCAGGCCGTCCAGGGTCGCAAAGATCAGATTGCCGGAATGTCCCGCAACGGAGGTGGTGGGCCATCCGAGGATTTCGTCATAGGGAATGGTTTTCACAATATTGAGCGTTTCGGCATAGTTCCCGAGTCCGCTGCCGAGCACGAGCACAACGTCCGGCACGAAGGAATCGGAGAGGCTCTGGATATGTCCGGCGCACCTGAGAAGCCTGGCATAATAGGCATCGTCGTCAAAGTCTTTCACGATTTCATCTTCCTGCGGTGCAGGCTGGGCCTCGGGATTGGACGGTACGGCCGCGCTTTCAGCGACGGCGCAGCTGAAAACGGAGAAGGTGACAAGGACAGCCAGAACCATACACAGAAGTTTTGACGGCAGTGTTTTCATCATGCTGAGGCACACCTTCTGTGCACCTGACAGGTGCGGGGTGTGCCGATCCCCCTTTCGATTATGTCAGGCGCAACGTGCAAAGCGGTGCCTGTCTGCGTGGTTTTGGCGAAAGAAACGTGCTTGCATCTGCGGCGTTTCAACCGACTCTGTCGTTTATATCATAGTTTCCCGGCGCCGTCAACGCGGGGAAACTGGTCTTATAAAATTTCCTGAAAGTGGTACTATCAGCATGACCAGATTTGCGGTAAGGTACGTTTGCAATCAGGAAGGAGGCATGAAGCATCATGCGTATGGAAAAGCGCTACACGACGGCCTGGCTGTGCGTCACCGCCCTGCTGACCGCCATGAACGTCATCATGTCCAGCTTTGGCGTGCCGGTACCGGGCGGGCACCTGTACCTGAATGATGTGATTATCTGCACCGCGGCCTTGCTGCTGGATCCGCTGGCATCCTTTATTGTGGGCGGCATCGGGGCGTTTCTGGGGGATTTCTTCTTCTATCCGGCTCCCATGTTTGTGTCCCTTGTGACCCATGGGCTTCAGGCAGTGGTGATCTCTCTGGTGGCCCGCCGGTTTGCGCGCGGCGGGAAGGGCGGACAGTGGCTGGCCGTAGGCCTTGGCGCCGTGATCATGGTAGTGGGCTACAGTCTGGGCCGCGCCTATGTCTATTCCACACCGGAGTATGCGATGCTGAAGCTGCCGTATCAGATCCTGCAGGCGGCAGTGGGTGCCGTGGCCGGGGTGCTGCTGGTGAATCAGGCCGGGCTGCGGAAGGTGTTTGAGCAGCAGCTGGGCATGCGCGCATGAAAAAAACCGGCCGGGGGGCCGGTTCATTTCCCTGGGTCAGGCTTCCGCCGGGCACTGCTTCGTGCTTCGGCGGGAGCTTTTTTGCGTCTGCCGGCTGGCTTTTCCGGCGGTTTTTCCGGGGGACAGGGGGCAGCCATGAGCGCGGAGAGAGGACGATAGCCCAGGAGTCTGTAGCGGCCGGATTCCCGGCGGCCCCCGCCGGATTCCAGGGATACATACCCGCAGCCGGGATAGAGGCCGGGCAGGGCTTTGAGAAATTCCTGTCCGATATCCAGGTGCCGGTAGGCTGGCGCCACATACAGATCCTCCACCCGGATGCTTTCCCGGGCGGTCTGGGTCAGATAGCCGCGGGAGAGAATGGCATAGCCCACCAGCGTGTTTTCGTCTGAAAAGACCCATCCTTCCGCGTAGGGATAGGAAGAGGTACAGTTCTGGATGTTCTTCCAGATCACGTCATCGGAAATGGGCGGGGAGACATGATCGTAGAAGGCGCGCATCAGGGAGAATACCAGGAGGGAGTCAATCTCCTGCATGGGTGTGTATTTGATCACGTGTCAGCCTGCTTTCTTAGGGATTCGCGGGAGCGGCGGTTTCTTCAGCGGCAGGGGCGGTCTCCGCGGGCGCGGCTTCGGCTTCCGGTGCGGGCGTGGTTTCCGGCGCGGATGCGGAAGCATCGTCTGCTGGCGCAGATTCTGTTTCGCCCGCTTCGGTTTCCGCCTGGGCATCCGGTACAGTTTCCGCTTCCGCGGGTGCCTCGGTCGCGGCGGGTGCGGGTTCCACATACTCAACGGCGGGCAGCGGGAGCAGCGGCGCCGGAGCGGTCCTGGACAGGGTCAGGGTTTTTCCTTCCGCAGTGTCCCGCAGTGCCACGGTGGTGCGGATGGAGGAGGAAATCTTGTAGCGTTCTTCGCCGTTGATCAGGATGGAGTATTCCTGAAGTTCCCATGCGGCGCTTTCGCCGTCAATTTCACAGGTGCCGTCGCCGCTGAAGGTGAGGGTGTGCTGATCATCGGTCCAGGTGCCCAGCAGTTTCCAGAGGCTGGAGCTTTCCAGGATCCGGCTGACCCCGGGCTGATCCGCGGCGCGCTGGAGATAGGGATAGGCGGCGTCGGGCTGATCGGCTTCCCACAGGAGCATGCCCTGATGATAGCAGGCGCTGACATAGAGTTCAGGCAGATCAGCGAAGGTTTCCGGCAGATGGCTCAGGTCCAGGCCGGAGAGCACATAGGCGGCATACGCCCACTGCTCATCCGCGCAGGCTGTGCGGGCGGCTTCCGCCGGATCCGTATAGACCATGTCGGTAAAGGAGGCCAGCTTTTCCCGGGCGTCCGCATAGTCGCCGGCCAGCTCATAGAAGGCGATGGCGTCTTCCTGCTTTCCCTCCGCGATGGAGGCCTCGGCCTGGAGATAGTATTCTTCCAGCGTCTTCTGCTGGCTGTTCTGGAAATCGCCCAGCGCGGCAAAGAGTTCCGCGGCCTCACGGTGGCGGCCTTCATCGGCCAGGGTCAGGGCGTACTCGTAGCGCGCCTGACGTGCCAGCTCCGCGGCGTCCTCATAGTCGCCCAGCTCATCCAGCGCAGCGGCGGCCTCCAGCGGCATGCCCTCGCTGAGCATGCGCTTGGCCAGGGCGTAGCGGCATGCGGAGAGATGCTGCGCGCTGTCCTCATAGTCCTCCAGGGCTTCGAAGGCAGTGATGGCACTTTCCCAGTCCTCACGGGCTTCCGTCTCAAGCGCCATGGCATATCTGCAGGCCAGGACCTGCCTGCGGCTGTCCTCGTAGTTTTCCAGACTCTCAAAGATCTCCAGGGCTTCCTGGAAACTGTTCTGCTCATACAGGCGGGCGGCCTTCTGATAGCGCGCATTCTTCAGCCGGGCCCGGGACTGCATGTAATTGCCCAGGTCCGAATACAGCAGGATGGCCAGGTCATAGTCGCCGGCTGTGACGGCGTTCTCCGCCATGCGGTACCGGAGCTGCCGGAGCAGGGCCGGTGCGCGCTGATAGTTGCCCAGCTGCTCGTAAAGGGCTGCGGCCTCTTCCAGCCGGCCTTCGCCGGTCAGGGCATTGGCCCAGGCATAGCGGCATTTCTTCAGCTGCTTTTCGGCGTCCTCGTCCTCACCCAGGGAAAGAAGCAGTTCCTGGCAGCGGGCGAAGTCCCCGCGGTCCATGGCCTCAATAGCCGGGCGCCAGATGCATTCCCGGATCATGGCGGTGGTGTCCTTGTAGGTTTCCGGAAGCGAGCGGTACAGCTCCTGGGCCCTGGTGTACTCCTGATCCTTCAGGAAGATGCCGGCCTGCAGATAAATGCATTCCAGGCTGCGATCATCCGCGTCCAGATATCCGGGAATGGAGGCGAACATGTCGGAGGCCGACAGGTATTCGCCGCGCTCCATGGCCTGCACGGCCGGGGTATAGATGCACAGGCGCGCCTGGTCCTGGGCGTCCTCATAGTTACCCGCCAGCAGGAATTCGTTGCCGGCTTCCGTCATCTGACCCTGGGCATAGAGCTGCTTGCCGCGCTGATAGTGCGCCTGGCGGATCAGCGTGTCCGTGCCGGGACGGTCGAGCACCGGGGAGAGCACTTCCAGGGCCACGTCCGGGTCTCCGGAGGAAAGCGCCGCCCTGGCGGCATCCAGCCGGCAGGCGAGCGCCTGATCCGAGCTGTCCAGGTAATTGCCCAGGGATTCAAAGATTTCCGCGGCACTGACCAGGTCGTTGGAAGCCTGCATTTCCACTGCCTTGAGATAGGCGCAGTACACTACCTGGTCCGGGCTGTCCAGGTAACTGCCCAGGGATTCAAAGATCTCGGAGGCTTCGCTGGGACGCCCGTCGCTGATGAGCAGCATGCCGCGCAGATAATCGGAATGCTTGACTTCCGTGGCGCTGTCCAGGTAGGTGCCGAGGTTCAGGAACATTTCCCGGGCTTCCAGGAGGCTTTCCTCCGTACCGGTGGTCTGAAGTTCCTTGGCCATTTCATAGCGGCAGCGCTGCAGGCGCTCGGGGGATTCCATGTAATCGCCCATTTCCTCAAAGACCTGGGCTGCCCGGGCGTACTCGCCGTTCTGCAGCATGCCCAGAGCCCCGCGGTAGCGCAGATAGGGAAGCAGGAAGAAATAGGCACAGGCAAGAAGCGCGCCGGCGGCCAGAAGGGACAGCACCGTGTTGCGGATGCGGCGGCGGTGCGCCTTCTTCTGCTCATACACGGCCTCGCGCACCACCTGGCGGCGGGAACTGTCCTCGCGGGCTTCCAGGGAGCGCTGGTTCAGCCGGGCCTCGTGATCCGCCACCTTCTGTTCCACCGCGTCGCGGTTATACAGCCGGAACACTTCCTCGCGGTCCAGCCCGCAGTGCACGCAGGTTTCCTGGGCAGGCGCGTTGGGACGTCCGCAGACGCAGAGCCATACATGGTCCTGGACTTCCGGATAGCCCACGGCTTCCGGACCGGCCACAAAGCGCAGCTTTTCCAGCTCGCGTCCCCGGGGCAGCGTGTTGGGCCGGTACTCGGTCATGGGCGTGCGGCCGCGGCGCCATACGCTGGCGTCGTCGTACCAGATCTTTTCAATGATGACCTCAATGCGCGCGGGCACGAGGCTCTGGTCGGGGAAGGGGACGTCAAAGCTGAAGGGCGTCCCAGGCGCCGCCTTCAGGTCATGACAGCGGTAGACCACCCGGGTCGTGTCCTCCTCCTCGCGGCCGTGAAGCACAAGGGTGACCTCACAGCTCACCACTTTTTTCCCTGCAAGGTTGTTCAGGGTGACCTCGGCGCCGCTTCCGCTGTTGTCTGACAGACGGCAGCGGAGGATTTCGGCAGGACAGGTAAGATCAATCTTCATACGTTCCTAAGACAGCGGTTCGCGGGAACCGGGCTGCATCCTCCTTTTGCGGATTCAAGGGGAAAGGCCGGAAATGCCGGCCTGAAATCATGAGTCATGCTGCGGGCCTGTGAGCATGGTGCCGGGCTGGAAAGGGTCCGGATACGGCGCAGGCTCAGCGTACACGGACTGGCTGAGCACCAGGCGGAGCGTGGCGGTCACGCCCTCCAGTTCCACGAAGGCATCCATGCCGTAGACACGGATGGACGACACGCGGCCCTCTTCCAGGGTAAAGACCAGTCCGCAGTCGGTATACACGCCCTCTGCCATGGTTTCATGGACGGCGAACTGGACAGCGCGTATGTCCGCGCCGTCGGATTCAGCCCGCGCCCACCAGGCGCCGTAGGGCAGATCATCCTCACAGTACAGCAGGCAGTACATGCCCGCGTCCGGGGATGGCCGGGCAGTGCCGAAGGCGCGCAGTACCTCGTCCAGGGTGCTGCCGCAGGCAATGCCGCGCACCTGCAGGCTCTCCGACCTTGTGCAGAGGGCTCCGCGGAGCCGGTTCTGTTCCAGGCGCGCAGGGGAGTGCATGAACAGCGCATTTCCGTTCCAGTCAAAGCGGTAGCCGTCCGTTTCCGGGTTTTCCTGCGCGTCAGGCTGGCGCACGCTGCCGGAAGCGATGGCCGCATCCAGCATGGCCCTGCACGCTTCTTCCAGCTCCGCGGAGGTCAGGACCTCGGCGGCGGAGGCGCAGGCATGCGCGGAAAACAGCATGCACCACAGGGACAGGAAAAGACAGACGGCACGTATTTGCATGGCGGACTCCTTATCGATGCGCGCGGCGGGACCGGAAAATCTGTTTATCCGTCTCCAATTGTACCCCGAAATGTCAAACCTGTACAGAGCGCGTCCGGCCGCGGCTCCGGAAGAATCCTCTTTACAAAGACCGGGGAAAACTGATATAATGCCGCCGAAAGGCAATGATGGAGACAGGGACGGATCAACAGTCAGCCAGAGCGAGGGGCGGTATGGTGCAAGCGCCCCGGCGGGACTGCCGGACATTCACTCCGGAGCTGCGGCGCTGAAATGTGAGTAGGTGCTGACGGTTCGGCCCCGTGACAGGCAGCGAGCGCATCCCGGCAGATGCCGGCGTGCGGAAGAAGGGTGGTAACACGCGGCGTATGCTTTCGTCCCTTTGGGGTGCGGAAGTTTTTTTATGTCCGGAAACAGGGACTGACAAATGGAAAGGAAGGGAACAGATCGTGGGCATGAAGGAAAGGATCCAGGAGATCCGGGAAAAAATGCTCCAGGAAATGGACGGCGTGAAGGACCGGCAGAGCCTGGAAGACATCCGGGTGCGGATGCTTGGCAAGAAAGGTGAACTGACGGCGCTTCTGCGTTCCATGGGACAGCTGGATCCGTCGGAGCGGCCCCAGGCGGGACAGATGATCAACGAAGCCCGGGAAAAATTCACGGACATGCTGGAAAAGCGCGGCAATGAACTCAAGGCCATGGAGCGTGAGCTTCAGCTGCGCAGCGAATATCTTGACGTGACCCAGCCGGCACCGGTGCCCCCGGTGGGCAGCGAGCATCCCATTCATCTGGTGATGAATGAGATGGTGGAAGTCTTCACGGGCATGGGCTTTGAAGTGCTGGAAGGCCCGGAAGTGGAGCTGGATCACTATAACTTTGAGCTGATGAACATCCCGAAGAACCATCCGGCCCGGGATGCCCAGGATACCTTCTATGTGGATGACAATGTGGTGCTGCGCACGCACACCAGCCCCATGCAGGCCCGTGCCATGCTGACCCGCAAGCCGCCCATCCGCGTGATCTGCCCCGGCCGCGTGTACCGCGCCGATGAGGTGGACGCCACCCACAGCCCGGTGTTCCATCAGATGGAAGGCCTTGTGGTGGACAAGGACGTGAACATGGCGGACCTGCGCGGCACGCTGAACGCGTTTGCCGAGCAGATCTACGGCAAGGGCATCACCACGCGCTTCCGTCCCAGCTTCTTCCCGTTCACGGAACCGTCCACGGAAGTGGACCTGACCTGCTCCAGCTGCCACGGCAAGGGCTGCCGCATCTGCAAGGGAACCGGCTGGATCGAGGTGCTCGGCGCCGGCATGGTCAATCCGCGGGTGCTGGAAATGTGCGGGATTGATTCCAGCGTGTATTCGGGCTTTGCCTTCGGCATTGGTCTGGAGCGCATTGCCATGCTTCGTTACGGCATTTCCGACATGCGTCTGCTCTATGAGGGCGATGTCCGGTTCCTGTCGCAGTTCCGCTGAGAAGGGGGTAAGATTGTGAAAGTACCGATGAAATGGATCCGCGATTATACGCCCTGCGAGGTGGACGCGGCAAAGTTCCAGAGCAGCATGATCATGATCGGCAATGCTGTGGAAGGATATGAAGAGCTCGGAGCCGAGGTGGACCATGTGGTGGTCGGCCGGGTGGAGGAGTGCGTGCCGCACCCTGACTCGGATCATCTGCATGTATGCCAGGTGAATGTGGGCGGCGAGGCCCCCATTCAGATCGTATGCGGCGCACCCAATGTGGCCGTGGGCCAGCTGGTGCCCGTGGCCCTGGAAGGCGCGCATCTCCCGGGCGGCGTGAAGATCAAGAAGGGCAAGCTGAGGGGCCAGCTTTCCATGGGCATGATCTGCTCCGGTCCCGAACTGGGCGTGCCCACGGATCTGTATCCCTCCGTGGGCGAGGAAGGCATTCTGGTGTTCCGGGAGGATTATCCCCTGGGCGCGGATGTGAAGCCGATTCTCGGTCTTGACGAGACCGTGTTTGATTTTGAAGTGCTGGCCAACCGTCCGGACTGCCTGAGCGTCTGGGGCCTGGCCCGCGAGGCGGCCGTGGCCACCGGCACGCAGTTCCATCAGCCGGAGATCACGGTGAAGGAATGCGGCGGGGATATCCACGACTATGTGAAGGTGGAAGTGGAAGCACCGGACCTGTGCCCGCGCTACGTGGCCCGTGTGGTCAAGAACGTGCGCGTGAAGGAAAGCCCGCTGTGGCTGCGCCAGTACCTGTACGGCGCCGGCATGCGCAGCATCAACAATGTGGTGGATATCACCAACTTCGTGATGCTGGAGACCGGACATCCCATGCACGCCTTTGACCTGGACATGGTGGACGGACAGCACATCATTGTGCGCCGCGCGGTGGAAGGCGAGCACATCACCACCCTGGACGGCAAGGAGCATCCGCTCACCGCCGGACAGCTGGTGATCTGCGACGAGAACAAGCCGGCCTGCGTGGCGGGCATCATGGGCGGCGAGGAAAGCGAGATCACGGAGAAAACGCATACCCTGATGTTCGAGTGTGCCGTGTTCGATTACGCGGCCACGCGTCTGACCAGCCGCGCCCTGGGCATCCGCACCGAGTCCAGCGGCCGCTTTGAGAAGGGCGTCAACCAGCGCACGGCGCTGGAGGCCATCAACCGCGCCTGCCAGATGATCAATGAACTGGATGCGGGCGACGTGGTCAGCGGGATCATTGATCTGTATCCCGAACCCCTGGGCGAGCAGAAGGTGGAGGCCAGCTGCGAGCGTATCGCAAGGCGCGCGGGCGTGCCCATGACCCCGGACGAGATTGAAACCATCCTGAAGACCCTGCGCTTCGGCGTGGAGCGCGACGGGGATCACCTGTGTGTGAAGGTGCCCGCGGACCGTCAGGACATCAACGGAGAGGCCGACCTGTGCGAGGAAGCGCTGCGCGTCTACGGCTATGACAAGGTGCCCGGCACGCTTCTGCGCGGCGAGACCACGCCCGGCGGCATGAACCCGGAAATGAAGATGCGCCGCAGGATTGCATCCCTGCTCACGCCTCTGGGCTTCCAGGAAATCATGAACTATTCCTTCGTTTCCCCCAGAAGCGTGGAAAAGCTGGGCCTGGACGCGGACGACAGCCGGCTTAAGATGCTCCGGATCCGGAACCCGCTGGGCGAGGATACCTCCGTCATGCGCACCACACTGGTGCCGGACATGCTCACCACGCTTGCGCTGAACATGAATCACGGCAATGAACAGGCCAGACTCTATGAGATCTCCCGGGTCTTTGATCCCGAGAACAGGACCGACGAGGGCCTGCCCACGGAAAAGACGCACCTGACCATCGGCATGTACGGGCCGCAGGAGGATTTCTTCTCCCTGCGCACGGTGGTGGAGCGGATGCTGAGCCGCCTGGGCATTGAATGCCAGGTCGAGCGCGCCCACGAAAACTTCCTGCACCCCGGACGCACGGCTGTGCTCAAATGCGGCGATGAAGCTGTATGCACGCTGGGCGAAGTGCATCCGGATGTGCGCGACCGTTTCGAGCTCAGCGCACGCGCCTACGTGGCGGACCTGTGCCTGAATGATCTGATGCGCCTCAGCCGGCCCATGGGCACGGTGCGTGACATGCCCAGGTATCCCGCGGTGACCCGCGACCTGTCCCTGGTCATGCCGGAGACCGTGGAAGTGGGCCCGATGCTGCAGGCCATGCGCACCGCCGCCGGGAAGCTGCTGGAGGATGCAAAGATGTTCGACGTGTACCGCAGCCCTGCGCTGGGACTGGGCGTCAAGTCCGTCGCGTTCTCCTTCGTGTTCCGCGGAGCCGACCATACGCTCACGGAAAACGAGGTCAGCGAGTGCATGGACCGGATCCTGAAGGTGGCCGGTGAGACCTTCCGGGCGGAAATCCGCAAATAAGCCATCGGAAACAACTGGCAGTCCGGCTTGTACGGTCTGCCAGTTTTGGTGAAGTGAAAAACTGAACGGCACGTACATGTGCCGGAATCCAAGGAAAGGCGGCAGACGGATGAAAGCACCTTTTTCTTCCTACCTGACCGGGATTGCGCCTTCTCTGAAGTCCCTGATTTCCGAGCTCCGGAAAGACTTCGAGTATGTGAGCGTCCTGGCCACGGATTCCACCGGGTTTTCCGTGCAGATCTCCCAGCGCGTCAAGCGCGTGAGCACGGAGACCATGATGACCGAGCGCGGGATTGTGCTGCGCATGTACCGCGGCGGCGCCTACAGTGAATATGCCCTGAACGAATGGGACCCGGACCGGGTCCTGGAAACTGCACGGGAAGTCCGGGAAAGCGTGGACGCGCAGCTCCGGATCCTGGAGGAAGCCGGGGATCAGGTATACGATACGCCCTGTCTTCCGGATGAGCCTGCGGAAGTGTTTGCGGAAATGGAGACAGGCCGGCTTCCGGAAACGGAGGACATTCCGGCCCTGATCAGCCGGCTGTCGGCGCTTTCGGACCTGGCCATGGAAAAGGGCCGGGACATGCTGGACGCGGTGGTCCGTGCCCAGTCCACGCATGTATGCAAGATGTTCCTGTCCGCAAACCGTGACCTGCGCCAGAGCTATGTCTACAGCGAAGGCTCCCTGCTCGCCATGGTCAGCCGGGACGGACGCACGGTGTACGACCATGCCGCGGTGAGCGGGCGTCAGGGCCCGGAGATCTTTGACGGACTGAAGGGCAAGCTGGACGGCTGCCTGAAGGTTACGGAAGACCTGCTCGGGGCCGGGCACGTGGAGCCGGGCATGTGGGATGTGATCACCTCGCCCGAGGTCAGCGGACTCATTGCGCATGAGGCGTTCGGCCACGGCGTGGAGATGGATATGTTCGTCAAGAACCGGGCTCTTGGTCAGGCTTATATCGGCAGGCGCGTGGGCTCGGACCTGGTGACCATGCATGAAGGCGCGCTGTGCACCGAGAATGTGGCGAGTTATGCCTTTGATGACGAGGGCACGCTGGCCGGAGATGTCACGGAGATTGACCGCGGCATCCTGAAGACCGGGATCTGCGACGCGCTCAGCGCGCTGCGTCTGGGCACGGAGCCCACGGGCAACGGCAAGCGGCAGAACTTTGAGCACAAGGTCTACACGCGCATGACCAACACCCTTTTCTCCGAGGGAAGTGACACGCTGGATGACATGGTGAAGTCCATACGCCACGGGTATCTGCTCTGCGGCATGGACTCGGGCATGGAAGACCCCAAGCACTGGGGTATCCAGTGCATTATCAGCCGGGGTTATGAAATCCGGGACGGAAAGCTCACCGGGCATGTGGTGGCGCCGGTGGTCATGACCGGGTATGTGCCGGACCTGCTCAATTCCGTGAGCATGGTCAGCGGCGGCGTGGAGGTCTTCGGATCCGGCGGCTGCGGCAAGGGCCACAAGGAATGGGTGAAGGTCTCGGACGGCGGTCCGTACATGAAGGCGAAAGCGAGGCTTGGTTGATATGCTGGACATGATACTGGAAGTGCTCAGGGCCTCGGAGGCGGATGCCTGGGAAGTGACGGATGAGCGGGTACATGGCTGGGAAATGTACATGATCCGGCACCGCATGGACCAGAACCGGACGCGCCGGGTCCGGCACGTGAATGTGAAGGTATACAGAAAAAGCGCTGACGGAAAGTATCTGGGCAGCGCGGGCGCGGAAATTCCGCCCACGGCCACGCGCGAGGAAGCGGAGAAACAGGTGGAGCGCCTGTGCACCTATGCCGGGTATGTACGCAATCCCATGTATACGCTGAACCGTCCGGACGGGGAAGGCCGGGTGGAAGCCCGCGGCGGGGACGTGCAGGTCCATGACATGATGCGGGATTTCCTGGAAACCATGCGCGCGGTTCCGGAGTCTGCGGAAGCGGACCTGAACAGCTATGAGATTTTCACCGAGGAAGTCCGGCTCCGCTACGTCAACAGCGAAGGCGTGGACGTGGAAAGCGTGCACCCGCGCTCCATGGTGGAAGCAGTGGTCAATGCGCGCAGGGACGGGCACGAGATTGAACTGTACCGCATGTATCACAGCGGAAGCTGCGACCGCGAAGGCCTGTGCCGGTCTCTGGAGGAGACCATGCGCTTCGGTGTGGACCGTCTCGACGCGTCCGCACTGCCTGAAGGCGGAAAAATGCCGGTGGTGTTTTCCACTGACGCGGCGGTACAGATCTACCGCTGGTTCATTGAACGCATGAACGCGGCCATGCAGTACAGGAAGATCTCCGACTGGACGCCGGGCACACCGGTCTCGGAGGATATGCGCGGAGACCGGCTGACGGTGGAAGCCGTGCTGTCCCTGCCCAATTCCAGCTGCAACGGCGAGTTTGACGCTGAAGGCGCACGCATCCGGCCCATGGTCCTGATCCGTGACGGCGTGGCCGGCGAAGTCTGGGGCTCCAGGCAGTTCTGCCAGTACCTGGGCATTGAAAAGGGATGCATGCCCGGAAACTTCGCTGTGAGCGGCGGCACCTGCAGTGCGGAGGATCTGCGCAGGGGCCCGTGTCTGGAAGTGGTGGAGTTTTCCGATTTTCAGGTGAATTCCATGAACGGGGATATTGCAGGAGAGATCCGGTTGGGGTACTATCATGACGGAGAAAAAACCGTTCCGGTGACGGGCGGGTCTGTTTCCGGGTCCATGAAGGACTTTGTCAGGGACATGCATGCATCCCGGGAGCAGAGACAGTATGACCGGTTCCTGATTCCGTCCGTTACGCGGCTGGAACAGGTGACGGTTGCCATTTGATGAAGGAGGAAACGAGTATGAAGGAACTGAAGGGCACCAAGACTGAGGCGAACCTGAAGGAAGCGTTTGCCGGCGAGAGCCAGGCCAGGAACAAATACACCTATTTTGCCTCCAAGGCCAAGAAGGACGGGTATGTCCAGATCGGAAAGATCTTTGAGGAGACCGCGGAGAACGAGAAGGAGCATGCCAAGATCTGGTTCAAGTATCTGGAAGGCGGTTCCGTGCGCGACACCATGAGCAATCTGCTGGCCGCCGCGGAAGGCGAGGCGTTTGAGTGGACGGACATGTATGAGCGCATGGCCAGGGAAGCCCGCGAGGAAGGCTTTGACGAAATCGCCGAGAAGTTTGAAATGGTGGGCGCTATTGAGAAGGCGCATGAGGAGCGCTACCGCAGGCTCATCGCCAATCTGAAGGACGGGCTTGTGTTCTCCCGTGACGGAGATGCCGTCTGGGAATGCGCCAACTGCGGCCATATCGTGGTGGGCCCCAAGGCGCCGGAAGTCTGCCCGGTGTGCAATCATCCCCAGAGCTATTTCATGCTCCGTGCGGAAAACTACTGATTGACCTGCAGGCAATTGTAACAAAACTGCTGGATGGACACCGAATTCGTGCCTGTTTCGGGGTTCATGCAGGAAATCCGGGATCCGTGTGGAATGATATAAAAGTTAAGGGGAAAGCCTATTCCCGAAAAAATCAATGCCGGACCTCAGGGTTTCGTGAAAGGCAGGAGGCATATGAAAGAAAAGAAACGCCGCGATCCATTGAAATGGGTGATCGCGCTGACGGTTATCCTTGGCATCCTGGCTGCAGGGGCGATTTACGGCAATACTTACCTTGACCGCCAGAAGAACCAGGAACTGCAGGTGCTCATGGATGACGTGAACGCCCGCAATCAGCAGATTGAAGCCCAGTACCAGGCAGCACTGGCTGAGTTTGAACAGGAGACAGCGGACGGGGTCAACCAGGCCTGGCCGGCCCAGAAAACGGAAGGCTGGGACGTGGTGGACCTGACGAATTACGAGCTGGAAAGCCGCAGCCTGGAGACGGTAAACCGTCAGGATGCGCTGTACAACGGCATGCTGCTGGTCAATGAGTGGCACTCCCGCCCGGATGATTTCCTGGAGGATCAGCTGGAATCCGTGTCCAAGGCCACCAACCGTACGGTGAGCGTGAAAGACAATTCCGTCATGCTGATGCCCGCCGCCATTGCGGCCCTGCAGTCAGCGATCACGGATGCCCGCGGACAGAACCTGGAATACTATGTGGCCTATGAGGGCTACCGCAGCTGGGATGAGCAGAACGCGCTGTTCCAGAAGCAGATGGAGAGGTACAAGGACCTGCCTGAGGCGGAGCAGATCGAGCGCGCCAAGAAGGAAGTCAACTATCCCGGCACCAGTGAGTTCAACACGGGCCTGACGGCGCGCATGGTGCTCTACAAGAGCGGGGACAAGGATATCAACAATCTGGCCTTCTTCTCCAGCGAACAGGGCATCTGGCTGTACAACAATGCGTGGAAATACGGGCTTGTGTTCCGCTTCCCGCTGGCCGACTATCCCGTAAAAGGCACCCAGGACAAGAGCTATAAGACGGGCGTGTCCGTGAAGCTTCAGGCTTTCCGGTATGTGGGCAGGGGCAATGCGGCAGTCATGCACGCACTGGACCTGTGCCTGGAAGAGTATCTGGATTACCTGATGGAGCATCCGCATCTGGCAGTGTTTGAAAACGGCCAGCTGCGCTATGAGATCGTCCGCGAATACGTGGGCGAGGGCGACCCGTTCCAGGTGCATGTGAGCCAGAAGAGCGGTATCAAGAATACCGTGATTTCTCTGGACAACATGGGATATGCTGTGACGGTCTTTGAGTACTGATGGGCAATCGGAGGGGCTCCGGCGACAGGCCGGGGTCCTTTCTTTTTCGGGCTCTGTCCCTGGACGGGCACAGCATACACTGTCCTGAGCAGATGAATGTGCATGTCAGGATGCAGACGCAAAAGAACTCTGCCCGTCGAAAGGCAGAGTTCTTTTTTGACTTCAGGTATGTCAGGATTCCAGGATCCGGGCGAAGATCATGCGCCCGGCATTGGTCTGAAGGGTAGTGGTCACCTGCACTGTGAGGGCTTCGCCCACGCGGCTGCGCCCGTTTTCGACCACGATCATGGTGCCGTCCTCGAGATAGGCAATCCCCTGTCCCTGCTCCCGGCCTTCCTTGACAATGGTGACGTCCAGCGTGTCGCCGTTGAGGATGGTAGGCTTCATGACGGTGGCGAGCTCGTGAAGGTTCAGGACCCGCAGTCCGGAGAGCGTGCCGGCCCGCGCAAGGTTTGTGTCACAGGTGATGATGGGAGCGCCAAGATCACGGGCGAGCTCCAGAAGCCGCATGTCGGCGTCCTCGCCTGCGGTGTGGGAGGTCATGACCTTGAGCTGGATCTGTGCATCCTGCTTGAGGCTTTCCATGATATCCATGCCGCGGTGGCCCTTGGTACGCTTGGCAGGGTCTGCGCTGTCCGCCAGATGCTGCAGCTCCAGAATGACAAAGTCCGGGACCACAAGCACGCCCTGGATGAAGCCGGTATGGCACAGTTCAGGGATTCTTCCGTCGATCAGCACAGAGGTGTCCACAAGAAAGGGAAGCGGCTGGGACTCCTGCGAGCGTCTGCTGGCTTTGCGGATCTTGCGCCGGGTGACATGCCCGCCGCTGTGGCGGAAGATCCGCTGCAGCATCTGCATGAGCTCTTCATACCGGGAGCGTCCCACCATGTAGCCCAGGGCGGAAAAGCAGACCAGCATGATGCTGGAAAAGGCCATGGTGAACATGGATGAACCCATGAAATGCAGTGTGGGCGTGATCAGCGCGGCCACGCACTGGCCGAGGATCATGCAAAGTGTGGCGGAGAGCAGCTGCGGCAGGGGAAGAGTTTCAATCCGCCGGTACAGGCCGCTGCCCAGGTTCATGAGCCCGTCCGCCATGCGCAGGGAGAACAGGAAAAAGATCAGGGCAAAAATGGTGACGCACAGCATATAGATCAGAAGCACGCCGGACGGATTCATATCGAGGTCCGGGTTGCTGGTGCGCCCCACCCAGATGGCGGTGGCAGCCAGGGCTGCGCCGATTCCGGCGCCCAGGATGACGAAGAGAACGCGCAAAAGCTTGCGAATGGAATCCAGTTTCAAAGGACAAAGCGCCTCCTTGCGCAGAGGTTGGTCAGAAGGTGACGGCCAGGGCCTGCATGACGGTATCCACCCCGATGAGCTTCATGCCCTCCGGAGCCGTGATGCGCTTCAGGTTTTCCCGGGGAAGGACCACAGTGGTAAAGCCCAGACGCTTGCATTCGGACAGGCGGCGGTCGCACTGGGGAACCGCGCGTACTTCCCCGGCCAGTCCGACCTCGCCGAACACAGCGGTTTCCGGGGATACCGGCGCGTCCTTCAGCGAGGACGCCACGGCGATGCACAGGGCAAGATCGGCGGCGGGCTCGGAAAGCTCCAGGCCGCCGGCTACGTTGATATACACGTCCTGGTTATAGGTTTTCATGCCGGTGCGCTTTTCCAGCACCGCGAGAAGCAGCATGATCCTGCCGGTGTCCGCGCCGTTGACCGTGCGGCGGGGCGTGGTATAGAAGCTCTGGGTGGCCAGTGCCTGGACATCGCACAATAATGGACGCGAGCCTTCCAGTCCGCAGAAGACCACGGAACCGCTGGCGCCTTTTGCGCGGTGGGAGAGCAGCTGCTCACTGGGATTGGGTACGGTCTGCATGCCCTGGCCGGTCATCTGGAAAACGCCCAGCTCGTTCACGGAACCGAAGCGGTTCTTCACGGCGCGCAGCAGACGGTACTGATGCTGATTGTCGCCCTCAAAATACAGGACCACGTCCACCATGTGCTCCAGCATTCTGGGACCGGCGATGGCGCCTTCCTTGGTCACATGTCCCACCAGGAACACGGAGGTGCCGCTTTCCTTGGCCATGCGCATGAGCATGGATGTGCACTCGCGGATCTGGGACACGGATCCCGGCGCGGATGCCATTTCCGGACGATACATGGTCTGGACGGAGTCCACCACCATGACATCGGGACTGAGTTCCTGCATGCGGGTTTCCACCTGATCCAGGGCGTTTTCGGCCAGGATATAGAGATTGGGCACATCAATGCCCAGTCGCGCGGCGCGCAGCTTGATCTGTCTTGCGCTTTCCTCGCCGCTCACATACAGCACCTTGCGGCCGCTTCTGCACAGATTGGCACAGACCTGGATCAGCAGGGTGGATTTGCCGATGCCCGGATCACCGCCGAGCAGGATCAGGCCGCCCTCCACAATGCCGCCGCCGAGAACGCGGTCCAGCTCGTCTATGCCGGAGGAGGTGCGGATGGTCTGGTCTTCGGGAATATCCTTGAGCAGCATGGGCGCGCTTCCGGTGCCGGGACGCTGCTTGAGGGGCTTGGCGGGTGCCTTGTCCTGGGAAGCGGCCACCGCTTCCTCCATGGTGTTCCAGGAACCGCAGGACGGACAGCGGCCGGCCCATTTGGGGGATTCATAGCCGCAGGCAGTGCACGCATAAACAACACGGGAACGGGATGCCATAGTCTGCCTCCTTACGCCGGGAAAAGAATCCTTTGCATTATATCGGTTTTTCCCAAAAAGGGAAATAGCTGTGTTTGACAGGCTCTGACAGCGCCGATATAATGAAATGTGCTCCGGGCGGGGCCCGGACAGGAAAACTTACAGACAGAAACCGGAGGGTGGATATGTCCCGGGTTTTTTTACGAGTTGCTGCCATACTGATTCTGATTGCCTTTACGGCATTCCTTGTGCCGTCATCCATGCCGAGTGCGGAAGCCGAGGACTATGAGGTGCCCGCTTACGTGCCGGTGGAGCTGGAAGCGGAGAGCGTGGAACCCCTGCCGATGGGGGACAAGGCACCCTATGCGCCGCTGGAATCGGGCTACCTGCCGGATGAGGCCGGGTATGTGGATCCCACGATCTCCGTGCGGATTGAAAAAATGCGCGCCTATGAAACGGATATCCGCCTGGTCTGGGTGCAGATCGCGGATCCCAGCCAGCTGAGAACGGAGCTGAACAAGCCGTATCCTTCCAAGTCCACGGCCTATGCGGAGCTCATTGCCAAGCGTGTCAGAGCCGTGGTTGCCATTAACGGCGACTACTTCATTGACCGCAAGGAAGGCGTTATTGTCCGCAACGGAGAAGTGCTGCGCACCAACTATTACACAGGGTTCGATGCCCTGGTGATTGACAATGAGGGGGACTTTCATATTCTCCACGAGCCGGACGAGGCCGCCTTTGCGCCCTATGAAGGCCGGATCATGCACGCGTTCTCCTTCGGTCCCGGGCTTGTGATTGACGGCGTGCGCACCACCGAGTTCACCGCCAAGACCATGTCGCCCACCAGGCCCACCCAGCGCATGGCGCTGTGCCAGATGGATCATCTGAGCTACCTGATCGTCTGCGGCGAAGGCCCGGAACAGCGCAACAGCGAGGGCATGACCCTGGATCAGTTCTCCCGGCTGCTGGAAAAGCTGGGCGTGCAGAACGCGTATAACCTGGACGGCGGATCCTCCACCTGGCTGGTGCTGGACAACAAGAAGATCAATGCGCGCAGTAAAAAGCGCTCCATCGCCGATATTGTCTACTTTGCCACGGCGTATTCCGGGGAGGAACAGTGATGTACGGTGAACAGGAGGCGCTGCTGAGCCTGGGAAGTCTGCAGCTCATGCCGTACGGCCTGTGCATGGCAGGCGGAGCCCTGCTTGCCCTGATGCTCACGATGTGGAGCGCGCGGAAAACGGGTGTGCGCCTGGAAAGCGCCCTGAGCGTGGTGCTGCTCGGCATAGTGTCCGCGGTTCTGGGCGGGCACCTTGTATACTGCATGGCCATGTTTCCCGTCCTGGAGGCTGACTACGGCGGAATTGACCTGATCTGG
Source organism: uncultured Clostridia bacterium (assembly GCA_946534895.1). Taxonomy (GTDB): domain Bacteria; phylum Bacillota; class Clostridia; order Christensenellales; family Aristaeellaceae; genus UBA2943. Next base: position 3,734 of record CAMNDE010000033.1, on the reverse strand, counting down.
CACCTGGAACGCGGCGGGTACACACTCTTCGGAGCGGTGTTCGGCGTGCTGCTTGCTCTGCACCTGTTCCACCGGAAAACAGGGATCGGGTTTGACAAGCTTCTGGATCTGGCTGCTCCCGGAGCCATGGCGGCCATATGTGCCGGGCGCGCTGCGGAATACTTCAACGGGCAGGGCCTCGGAAGCTTTGTGGAACCGGAAGCATTCCAGCGCTTTCCCTTCGCGGTATGCACATACATGGAGGAAGACTGGGCGGAATGGTATGTCTGTGTGTTCTTCTTTGAAGCGCTGACGGCACTTGTGCTCTGCGGGCTCGCTGTGTATCTGCTGGGCAGACGGAAAGAGGAAGGCAGAACGGGCACCGTGATCCTGACCCTTTTGTGCACCACGCAGGTGTTTCTGGAACAGCTGCGCCAGGATGACTGCATCCGGTTCGGATTTGTACGCTTTACCCAGCTTGCGGCCCTGGCCGTGCTTCTCGGGGTTCTCGCAGTCCGTCTGATCCGTGAGCGCAGGGCAACAGGCAGGATCGACGTGTTCGATATCCTGGAACTGCTGGCTGTTGTGCTTGTGGTCATCTTTGTGGAATTCTGTCTGGAAAAGCCGCAGTTCCTGCCCTGGCTGCAGATTTCATCCCTGCTTATGGGCGTCGCGGTGCTGGTGGACTGCCTCGGCAGAAAGCGGCCGGTTCCCGGCATTGCGGTGATGGCTGTGAGTACCGTGTTTGCCGTATGCCTGTTTCTCGGGCTCGAGTGGGAAAACACGCTTCTGTACCTGTTCATGGCGTTCTCTCTGGTGATCCTTGCCTGGACCGTGCTGCGTCCGTTCAGCAGACAACAGGCTTGAGTGCCATGGGCGATGAGATGACTGGTACTGCAGACTGGTTTCCGGAAATCATTCAGGGGTCACGGTGCGTGGCTCCTGTTTTTTTGCCCTGTTCAGCCCGTTTCCGGCCTACTGCCTGCTTCCCGCAGGCGGTACGTGCATCTATGCGGGACTGAAGAAGAAGTCTGACGCCTTCAGGCCGATGGCCTGAGTCATCCTGGCGTTTGGCTGGTTCATGGCCGTGTATTTTTCCAATGGATATTTTGGGAAGAACCTGCGTCCCATGCTTGGGTACACGCCGGGAGAATCTTTACCCCTGCTTTCCGCAGCCAGCTGGCTGGTCTGGGGCCTGCTGTATTCCTGGGTGCTTTTCGTGACGCTCCGCTGCCTGGACGATTCTGATTCGGGCAGGCTCATTCTGGTGGGTGCCGCGCTTTTGACAGCAACGTTTGCGGCGGATGCCATGATGCAGTGGCTCAAGCAGGTCGGGTCCCGTCCGCGGTATAAATATCTGATGCCCCTGGAAGACCCGGCCAGTGAGTTCCGTGCCTGGTGGCAGATGATCCCGAACCTGGCAGGCAACAATGACAGTTACCAGAGCTGGCCCAGCGGCCATATGGCCATAGCCGGTGTTCTGTTTGCCCTGCCGGTGCTGACCGACTGCATGAAGAACAGAAGCAGCCGGCAAAATATGACCGCATTCATGCTTGTCTGTCTGTTTATGGTGCTCTGCGGGTATAACAGAATCCACATGGCCAGTCATTTCCTGTCGGATGTATGCTTCGGTGTTCTGAATTCCGGTCTGCTGACCTACGGTATTTTCTCGGCTTTTCTGCGGGCAGAGCGGAAAGGCAGCCTGAGACAATAAAAAAAGTCCTGGTTCCCTGTACTGTGCAGGCGGACCAGGAACTGTGCAGTCATCCGCCGATTCAAAGGCGGATGACTTATTTTGAAAACATGCAGACAGCGGCAGGGCTTTCATCGGCGTGTACGGCTGCGAGGAAAACGGAGTTTTCTTCCTCACGGCTGCGGACAGACAGACATTCGCCTTCCCGGCACTGTGACAGAAAGCATATCTCCATCTGACGCGCCCCGAACTGATTCCAGAAGGCCTTGTCATAAGCGTCCTGGAACATGTCAATATACCGGAGATTGGTCATGTGATTGCTCTTGTCCAGATCGGAATAATGCACGGTGCGTGCATATTTTTCCGTCATGCCCTCTGCCGTCTTCTCCAGATGGATGAAATCCGGAATGTCACTGGGAATCTCTTCCGGGACGTCTTCCGGGAACTCAATGGCACTCAGCCGCTGCGGCCGCTGACGCTGCAGGCTGAAAACGCAGTTTTCAATCTTGCCCATGGCGGCAATCTGTCCATGCTGGCGGAGAAGCATGTTGATGTTCACCAGAACGGGCTGGCGGTAGGGCTCCATCCATGCGCTTAGTGTGATGGTATCCGTATAATCGATTTTCCGGGAAAGGGTGACGAGATAACGGGTATACACCCAGGCGGAACCATACTTTTCCGGCAGTTCATCATTGCCCTTGTGCATGCTGTGCATGAACCAGGTGTGAATGTCCTGAAAATAATGCATGGCACCCTTCAGCCCGATCAGTCCATCCGGGTCCGCATCCCGGTACTGTGGATGAAATGTCTGTTCAAACGGCATCGGTAGAATCCTCCCAATTCATAAAGTCCGCTTTTCTGCGGGGAAGGGAATGCTGCAGGAATGCTTTCCCGGGGTTTCAGAGATCTCCGGCAGAGACCGGCTTTGGGTCCTGCGTTGTATTCAGCGTCACGGGGCGGCCTTCGCTGTCTGGTTTCATACGCGTTACAGGATATGCTTCATTGATCCGGTGGAAGCATGGACACTCATGATCGTGGTCATTGATGATTCCGCAGGCCTGCAGATGCGAATAGATGGTGACCGTTCCGATATACTTGAAACCGCGCTTTTTCAGGTCCCTGCTGATCCGGTCGGAAAGACCGTTGCTGACCGGGACATTGCCCTGGGCATGCCCGTCGTAGACAATGGTTTTTCCGTCCGTGTAGGCCCACAGAAAATCGCAGAAGCTGCCGAACTCGGTCCGTACCTGCTGATAACACCGTGCGTTGTGGATCACAGCGCGGATCTTGCGCTCGGATTTCAGCATGCCTTCCGTGTTCAGGATGCGCTGTACATCTTCTTCCGTGTAGGCGGCAATTCTGTCATATTCGAAATTATCAAAGCACTGCCTGAAAACACTGCGCTTTTTCAGCATCAGGTCCCAGCTGAGGCCGCACTGCAGGTTTTCCAGTGTCAGATACTCAAACATCTGAAGGTCATCATGCACCGGCACGCCCCATTCCGTATCGTGATAAAGCCGCTCCCTGTCGTTTATATATGCCCAGCTGCAATGTCCCATAGTCTTTTCCTCCAGGCTTTACACGCGTTCCAGGCTGTCTCTGACCATGCGCTGAATTTCGGCATCCGTCAGGGTTTCATCCAGGATGATGGAAACCCAGCACTTCTTGTTCATGTGGAAGGCAGGATAGATGCCGTCCCGTGCAAGCAGGGTCTGGATCCCGTCACCGCTTACCTTTACATTGATGACTTCCACAGCCTCGCCTGAATGCGAGCGGGAATCCACCTTGCCGCGGGCAACGCTTCCGATGACGGCAAACCATTTGCCGCCCTTCTTCCGCCGGAAAGCCGCATAGGTGGGAATACTCGGCCACAGGAATTCCGGCATCACATCGAAGGTTTCATAGATGAATTTACTGATCCTCCGTGCCTGCTCCGACTGAAAGTGCTGATTTGTGCAGCATTTGTCCCGGATATCAAGGAGCAGGTCTTCAAACTTCTGCCGGATCCCGGCGCTGTAGCCTGCAGAAGTGTCCATCCGGAAGTTCACATACTCCCCGCCGA